>JAUIIM010000038.1 GCA_030431785.1 Acidimicrobiia bacterium
CAGCCGCTGCCGTCGGTGCCGGAGCATCGTCCGGTCCGTCGGCGAACGCTGCGGCACGGACTGCCGTGTCCACGTCGTCCTCTGCTGCCGCATCAGCCAGATCAAGCTGGAGACCGGCATCGACCGCCATGCCTGACGGGGGCTCGGGCAGATCCCCCGCGGTGCGCTCCGGCGGCACCTGGGCGAGTTCGTCCCGATGCAGGTACTCGACACCGAGTGCTCGGAACACGTAGTCGACGATCGAGTTCGACATCTTGATGTTCGGATGTCCCTCGACCATGCCGCGAGGTTCGAACGTCTGGAACGTGAACGTGTCGACGTACTCCTCGAGCGGAACCCCGTACTGGAGCCCCTTGCTGACCGCGATGGCGAAGCAGCTCAGGATGCCGCGGAGGGTCGCCCCTTCCTTGGCGAGGTCGATGAACAACTCACCGAGCGTGCCGTCCTCGTACTCGCCGGTCCGGAGGAACACCTTGTGGCCGCCGACCCGTGCTTCCTGCGTGTAGCCCGAGCGACGGGCAGGCAACAAGAACCGTGGTCGTGGCACCGAGGCGTACGCCTGGGTCGGGGAGATGCCGGGCTCGAACAGACCGGCGAAGATGTCGATCTCCCGGTTGATGGCTTCGGTCAGTTCCTCGTCCTCGTCGTCGGCGACGCCCTCATCTGACGTCGACGACAGCGGCTGGGATGCCTTCGAGCCGTCCCGGTAGAGCGCCATGGCCTTGAGACCGAGCTTCCACGACAGGCGGTACGACTCCTCGATGTCTTCGACGGTCGCCTCGTTCGGCATGTTGATCGTCTTGGAGATCGCTCCGGTGATGAACGGCTGCGCCGCCGCCATCATCCGGATGTGGCCGGTGTGATGGATGTAGCGCTGGCCGATACGACCGTTCTTGTTCGCCGTGTCGAACACCGGCAGGTGCTCGTCCTTGAGGTGCGGCGCACCCTCGATGGTCTGGCGTCCGCAGATCACGTCGTTCGCTTCGGCGATCTCCTCGGTGGTGAAGCCGAGCGCCTGGAGCATGTTGAACCCGAGACCGTTGTACTCGTCCGGGGTGAACCCGAGTCGCTGCATCGTTTCTTCGCCCAGGGTCCACTGGTTGAAGGCGAAGCCCAGCTCGAAGACACCGGGGAGTGTCGATTCGATCTTGGCGATGTCCGCCTTCGAGAACCCTCGTGCGAGGAGTGTCCGCGTGTTGATGTGGGGCGACGTCTCGAGCGTCATCGTTCCCACGACGTAGTCGATGATGTCGTCGGTCTCGTCGGCCGTGTAGCCGAGCTTCGTCAGCGCAGGTCGGATCGACTGGTTGGCGATCTTGAAGTAGCCACCACCAGCCAGCTTCTTGAACTTCACCAGGGCGAAGTCCGGTTCGACACCGGTCGTGTCGCAGTCCATCAGCAGTCCGATCGTCCCGGTCGGTGCGAGGACGGTCGTCTGTGCGTTGCGGTATCCGTGCGTTTCGCCGAGCTGGAGCGCCTGATCCCACGCATCGTGTGCCATCTCAAGCATGTCGCCGGGGCAGACCTTCTGGTCGACGCCCACCACGGTGTGGCTCACGTTGTCGTAGTCGAACTGCTCTGCGCCGTAGGCGGCACGGCGGTGGTTCTTGATCACTCGCAACATCGAGTCGGTGTTCTCGTGGTACTTCGGGAACGGTCCGACGACCTCTGCCATCTCGGCGGAGGCTGCGTATGCGTACCCGGTGAGGATGGCTGTCAGTGCTCCGGCGATCGCACGACCTTCATCGGAGTCGTAGGCGATGCCCATGCGCATGAGCACGGAACCGAGGTTTGCGTAGCCGAGTCCGAGGGTGCGGTAGTCGTACGAACCCTGTGCGATGGCTTCCGACGGGAAGTGCGCCATCGTGACCGAGATCTCGAGCACCATCGTCCACAGGCGGATCGCATACCGGTAGTCCTCGAGCGCAAACTCGCCGGTCGTGTCGTCGTAGAACTTCCCGAGGTTCAGGGAGGCAAGGTTGCACGCCGTGTTGTCGAGGAACATGTACTCCGAGCATGGGTTCGACGCACGGATGTCTCCGCCGGCGGGTGACGTGTGCCACTCATTGATCGTCGTGTGGAACTGCACGCCCGGGTCGGCCGACTCCCATGCGGCTTGGGCGATCTGTCGCCACAGCTCCCTGGCCCGAACGGTCTTCATGGCCTCACCGTCGGTGCGGCGTGTCAGGTGCCAGTCCTCGTCGTTCTCGACGGCTTCGAGGAACTCCTGGGTCATTCGGATGGAGTTGTTGGAGTTCTGACCGGAGACGGTGGCGTATGCCTCACCGTTGAAGTCCGACGAGTAGCCCGCTGCGATGAGGGCGCGGACCTTGCGCTCTTCCTCCGCCTTCCAGTTGATGAAGGTCTCGACATCGGGGTGGTCGATGTCGAGGATCACCATCTTCGCCGCACGGCGAGTCGTCCCTCCGGACTTGATCGCACCGGCGGCGCGGTCACCGACCTTGAGGAATGACATGAGTCCGGAGGACTTGCCTCCGCCCGAGAGCGGTTCGCCTTCGGCGCGGATGTTCGAGAAGTTGGAGCCGGTTCCGGAACCGAACTTGAACAGACGGGCTTCACGAACCCACAGGTCCATGATCCCACCCGGGTTCACGAGGTCGTCGCCGACCGACTGGATGAAACATGCGTGTGGTGCGGGGCGGCTGTACGAGTCGGGGGAGGGGGCGAGCTCCTCGGTCTCCGGATCGACGAACCAGAATCCCTGCTCAGGCCCTTCGATGCCGTAGCGGTGATGCAGCCCGGTGTTGAACCACTGTGGGGAGTTCGGTGCGGCCATCTGGTGGAGCAGCATGTAGGCGAGTTCGTCTTCGAACACCTGTGCGTCGTCAGCCGATGCGAAGTAGCCGTTCTCCTCACCCCACCAACGCCACGTGCTGGCGAGACGATCGATCACTTGCTTGGCGGAACGCTCCGGGCCGAGCACCGGGTTGCCTTCATCGTCGAGGACGGCGTTCCCTGCGTCGTCGACCTGGGGGACACCGGCCTTCCGGAAGTACTTCGACACCATGATGTCGGCGGCGACCTGCGACCAGTCGGCGGGGATCTCGGCGTCCTTCATCTCGAAGACGACCGAACCGTCGGGGTTGGTGATGCGCGAATCTCGCTTCGACCACTCGACCGTGTCGTAGGGGCTGACGCCCTCCGTGGTGAATCGTCGCTCGATCTGCAGGCCCTTTGCCATCGGTTTCTCCTCGTCGGTGGGCCCTCGAATCCCTGGCCCACTTGTCCACATTTTTGTCCACAACCACAAGATGTTGTGTATCGGGTGGGTCCGATACCCCAACATGTTGGGTGGCGGATACACGAGTGTAATTACAAAGATGTCACTCGTCAAACATTTTCTGCGCACACGACGAAAGCCGCCGGATTGCAGGGGAAGTCCCATATTTCTACCCGGTCAGGTGCCCCCATCGCAACGCCAGACGCTCCGCAGTTTTCGCGCTTCCACGAACTTTTCGCGAGGCGTCCTGTCGGCGCACCGGCGATCAGCGCGCCAGCGACGTTCTGAGTACTGAGTACTGAGTACTGAGTACTGAGTACTCAGACGGTCATCTCCACGGCGAGGGCTGCTTCGCCACCCGGGGGACGGTTGTAATGCCGGATGACCATCTGGGTCGGGGTGAACGCGATCTCGATCGACCAGGTCCACCGCTCCTCCGTCGGGCCGTACTCATACGACGCGGGTGCCCCGTCGACTGACGTGAGTTGCTCGGTCGACCCGGCGGTGTGCCACGAGTCGTTCCATTCGATCGAGGTTCCATCGTCGGACACGACCATCCAACCTTCGACCGGATCGTCGGCGATCGCTCCCGAGTAGTCGATACGCCAGCGTCGATCGCCGTTCGGCGCGACGGTCATCGCGATTGGGGACTCGTCGTGCAGCACCCGAGGCTCCAGCCACGTCCGCCAGTTCCCGTCGTGTGTCCCGATCCATTGTTCAAACGTCATACGGAGACCTTACGCGGGACCGCGGACCGATGACCGAGGTGATCGATCATGGATCCTGGATCATCGATCCGCGCTCACGCCTCCAGACGCCTATACGCCTGCACGCCTACGCGCTCCCGCGCTCCCGCAACGTCGCACGCACTGCCTCGATATCGTCCGGACAGGTCTTCGACGCCTTCCAGTAGCACCAGCCAGTGGGCAGGAAGAAGAGCTGGAACAGCGAGAGACTGAGCGCAAGGTTCAGCGGAGGGGCGACATGCTTTTGGAGCGTCTCGGAGGCTGCGGTCGTCAATGCCGTGCCGACACCACGTCCGACGCCGTTCACCAAGTTGCCGACACCGAAGACGGTGCCGCGATGTTCCGGGACGTTCACATCGGCGATGAGGGCGAACCAGTTGGGGGAATCGGCGGAGGTCAAGGCAAGGGCGATCAGCGCAGAGAGGAAGGCACCTGCGACCCACGGGTTCGTGAACAGTTCGCTCACGACCTCACCGAGGTACGTCATCGTCGAGGCACCCTCCGTGACATCGAGACCGTTGAGCGGGATCCAGAAGAAGACGAGGAAGAAGGGGATCGCTCCGAGGATCCCGATCGCAGACACATACGCCCGACCGGACAGGTTGCGTCGCTGCCAACGGTCTCCGATATGCCCGGCGAGGATCGAGAACAATGCGCCGACGGTGAACATGGCGGCAAACAGACCGCCGACCTTCTGTCCCGTAGCGGACGAGTACCCCTGGGCGATCACCTTCTCCTGATAGAGGAGCGGGACCCAGATCAAGGACCCGTAGGCGACCTGTGCAGTCAACCCCTGGAGTACGAGCCATCGATTCGTCCGGACGTCGGCGATGTCGCGGAGCTGCTCCCGTTCGATCGTGTGTTCGTAGGTCTCGCCCGCCTCGTACAAGGCTGCAAGCTCGGGCTCGTTGCGACCGCGCGGTGGGTCATAGGTGAACACATAGAGCGCAGCGAACACAACGCCTGCGGCGGCGATCGCATAGAACGGTGCCGAGTGGTTGCCCGCACCGGCCTGGCTCGCAAGGAGTGACCCGACCAACGTGCCGATGCCCTGGGAGAGCCCCCAGAACGACATGGCGAGTCCCCGGTGTTTCGGTGACACGAAGTCCGAGATGACCGAGAACCCAACGCTGGCGATCGATCCCAGTCCGATGCCGGCGATGACCTGGGCGATGAAGAGGACCGCAAACGAAGTCGTGAAACCCGACAGGACCATCGCAAGCGACCAGATGACGGTTCCGATCAGCAGTAGACGCTTGCGGTCCGTTGCGTCGGCGAGATAGCCCCACACGACTGCGGTCACCGCGGTCACCACGACCTGGGTGGCGGTGAGGACGCCGATCAATGCGGTCCCGACACTGAACGTCTCCTCCAGCTGCGGAACCATTGAGGGGATCAGCGCGATGGCGGCGTTGTCCAGCGAAGCGAGCACGATGAAGACTGCGACCGTGAACCAGATGTGTGCTCGGCTGCCCATGGCCCACATGCTGGCAGCTCATCCACCGCTACGGATAGCCCTCCGACCCACAGCGCGCAGAAGCCACCAGGACCGACGCTCTGCGGGTCGAGGTCCGGGTGGCTCCCGTGCGTGCTATTCCTCTTCGTCGGTGGGGGTCGCCGTCGCGGGGGCCGGTTCGGCAGAACCGAACGGAGCCCATGCGGCGAACAGGATGCCGAGCACGAGCCCGACGAGTGGCAGGATCACGATCGCTGGCGAGTCGAGCGGGATCACGCCCCACAGCCAAAGTGTCGGTCCGAGGAACAGACCGAACAACAGACCGAAGATGCCTCCGATGACAGGTCGTCCGTTCATCGTCACACCACCTTCTTCTTGATGCCGCCGGCGAGCATGCCGGCTCCGGCGGCGACGGTCAGACCCGCTCCGAGCCATGCGGCTCCGCCGGGGCTGCCTTCGACGGAGAAGTTCACCGCAACGACGCAGGTTTGCCCGCGCTGCGTGTGGGTTGCGGTGACCTCCATCGGCCCGGTTCCCTTCGGAACCCAGTCAGGCACCGTATAGGTGTAGGTCCCATCCGTCACCGACGTCTGTTCCGTCGTCGCATCCGACGGAACCGGCCAATCGACGATGACATAGCTACCACCTGCGGGCAGTGCGAGCGCCACGGATCCGCTGAACCCCTCGGGCTCCGACGGCGGATCGAGCGTCGTGTCACCCGAGTAGGTGACCGTGTCCGATGCGGGTGCTTCGACTGTCTCCGTCAGCGGCTGCTTCTCGGTGACCGTCGTTCCGTCCGAAAAGGTCACCGACCCCGTGCACGGGGGCTGGATGACTTCGGCGGTCGCCGGTGCGGCGAGTGCACCGACGAAGAGGATGGTCGTTCCGGCCAGGATGCCGAGCGCGGCGAATCGCCGTCGTCGGTTCAATCCCATCATTTTCCTCCTTGTTCGATCCGACAATACGCGCCGATGCGTTCCGATGCGCGGAAATCGGGTGCGGTACCCTGCCGGATATGGACGACCGACCGATCCCTGCGTGGGTACCGACCGACCAAACCATCGAGCACGCCAATCTCTCCGACCTGATGGCAGTCGCCGGTGTGACGTCCGTACAGGAGCTCCACCGCTGGTCCGTCGATGCATCGTCCACGTTCTGGGGCGCCATCGTCGATGGGTTCGACATCCCGTTCGTTTCGCCACCGGACACGATCAATGCGAGTGACAATCCCACTGCCCCGGACTGGCTCCCCGGGGCGTCGTTCAACATCGTCGACGCATGTCTCGACCACGCAGGCGATGCGGTCGCCATCGTCGCCGGATCGACGGTAGGTCTCGAACGCATCACGATCGACGATCTGCGTTCACGCGTAGCGGCCTTCGCTGCTGGTTTCCGTGCCGCCGGTTTCGCGCAGGGAGATCGGATTGCGATCATGATGCCGATGACGGTCGAGGCGGTCGTCGCCTATCTGGGCATCATCGCCGCTGGGGGCGTCGTCGCGTCGATCGCCGACTCCTTCTCGACGGACGAGATCGCCGTGCGTCTGTCGCTGACTGAACCGGTCGCCGTCGTCACCCAGGACGCCGCTGAGCGGGCGGGCAAGGTGATCCCGATGTTCGACAAGCTCCCTGAGGATGCTCCGCGGGCGATCGTGGTCGACTCGGGTGCCCATGGGGGTCGGGTCGATCTCGGCGATGACGACGTGTGGTGGGATGACTTCGTCGTGTCGGGTGCTGCCTACGAGTCCCGGGCGATGTCTGCGGACGCACACACGAACATCCTGTTCTCCTCGGGGACCACGGGGACACCAAAAGTGATCCCTTGGACGCAGACCACACCGCTCAAGGCCGCCATGGACGGTCGCTACCACCAAGACATCCATGCCGGTGACGTCGTTGCGTGGCCGACGAATCTCGGGTGGATGATGGGGCCCTGGCTCATCTACGCCTCGCTCCTCAACGAAGCGACGATCGGGCTCTATGCGGATGCTCCGACGACAGCGGGTTTCGTCCGGTTCGTCGGCGAGGCAAATGTCTCGATGCTCGGGGTGGTCCCGTCGATCGTGGCCGTCTGGCGTTCGGGCAACCTCCTCCAGGAGGACGCATGGCCGTCGCTTCGGGTGCTGTCGTCGACCGGCGAAGCTTCGAACGCAGATGACTATCGGTGGCTGATGGAGTCGACCGGAGCCCCCGTGATCGAATACTGCGGAGGTACCGAGGTCGGGGGTGGCTACATCACCGGAACGGTGCTCGAACCTGCGGTACCTTCCCGGTTCACCACACCGACACTCGGGCTCGACTTCGTCATCCTCGGCGAAGACGGGCAACCCACCGACACCGGCGAGATCTTCCTCGTTCCACCGTCGATCGGTCTGTCCACCGAGCTGCTGGATCGAGACCACTTCGACGTCTACTACGCCGGTGTTCCCGAGCACGGGGAACGGCAGCTTCGTCGACATGGCGATCAGATGCGTCGCCATCCCGATGGCACGTACCAGGCACTCGGTCGGGTCGACGACACGATGAACCTCGGCGGGATCAAGGTCTCTTCGGCGGATCTCGAGGGAGCGATCGGGGAGCTGGATGGCGTGACCGAGATCGCGGCGATCGGTTCTCCTCCGTCGGGCGGGGGACCTGAACGGTTGATCGTCTTCGCAGCCGGACGCGATGACCTCGATCCCAACGCACTCAAAGCGGAGATCCAGCAGAGGATCCGAGCCAAGCTGAACCCACTGTTCAAGGTGCATGACGTCATCGTCGTGCCGTCGCTTCCCCGCACGGCATCCCAAAAGGTCATGCGACGCACCCTGCGGTCGGAGTACGACGGATGAGAATCGGCGTTCTCATCAACGACGCCACCGTGCCGGCTGGTCGCCTGGCCTCCGTCGCTGAAATCCACGGGCATGAGCTCGTCGAAGTGGCGCTGTACGACGGTGCCGTGCTTCCGTCGCTCGACTCGATCGACGCCGTGGTCGTCCTCGGCGGGGAGATGGGTGTCTACAACGACGACGACTATCCCTACCTCCGAGACGAGATGGACTTCCTGTCCGACGCTGTCGACGCGGACATACCGACGCTGGGTCTGTGCCTCGGCGGACAGCTCATCGCTCATGCCCTCGGTGGACGTGCCTATCGCGCCGATCGACCCGAGGTGGTGATCGACACGGTGACACTCACCCCCGAGGGTCGAGGTGACCCGGTCGCCGAGGCGTTGGCATCCGCACGCGTCGTCCGCTTCCATCAGGACACATGGGAGACACCACCGGAAGCGACCCTGACCGCAACCGGCGGGGGATTCCCCCAGATGTTCCGAATGGGCTCGGCCATCGCCATCCAGCCGCACCCGGAGGTGAACCAGGAGTACTTCCGCAGGTGGGCGACGAGTCCCGAATCCGAGGGTCTGCGGCGCAGGGCGGGAGCGGACGGTCAGGCGCTCGTTGCCGAGTACGCCGCATCCGAAGCTGAGGCGACGGGACTCGCCGAACGGTTCTTCACCGCCTGGTTCGACGAGGCCCGTGAGTCGTCCACTCGCTGACCGTACAATCCGGCAGACGAGGAGGTCAGGATGAGCGTCGGTTTCGATGAGCTCGGTCAGCGGGTCAGTGAGGCATCCGGTGTCGTCCTCGTGTTCGGTGAGGCGGACAGCGGCAAGACGACCCTGTGTCATCACCTCCTCGATGCGGCCCGTGACGCCGGGCGAACCGTCGCCTACATCGACGCCGATCTCGGCTCGTCCACGGTGGGTCCTCCCGCCTGCGCCGGCCTCGTCGTGCTCGGACCTGAGCGGCAACCCGACGAGTTCGAACACCCGACGGCGCTCCGGTTCGTGGGGTCGACCGATCCGAGTGGTGTCGTCCTGCCGCATTCCGTCGCGGTTGCCACGCTTGTGCACAAGGCGCTCGAGCAGACCGATCTCGTCATCGTCGACACGTCCAGCGTCGTGTCCGGGGTCGTCGGTCAGACGCTCAAGTATCACCTCGCCGAGCTGACCAATCCGACGCTCGCGATCGGTATCCAACGCGGACACGAACTCGATCCGGTCATCTCGATGCTCCGGCGGTTCTTCTCCATCCGGATCGCCGAGGCAGTCACGCCGCCCGATCTCGCGCTCCAATCACCTGTCGAGCGGACGGATCGACGGGCGGCTGCCTTCCGGAAGGACTTGGGAGACGACCCGGCTCGATGGAGGGTTCAAACGACGGTGTTCGCCCCGACGTTGCCCGATGGGTTCGACGTGAGTCGTCTCGACTCGATGCTGGTCGGGGTGCAGGACGATCACGGCGCTTGTCTCGGTCTCGGTGTCCTCGAACACAGTGACGGTGTGATCAAGGTCGCCACCCAGTACGGGGATGCGATGCGTGGCCTCCGGCTCGGTTCGATCCGTCTGGACCTCGGCTCGTACGCAACGACCCGGGTTCGCCTCCGAGAACTGATATTTGGCGTATAAGCAGCCTTGAGCCATGAGCCATGAGCCATGAGCGCCAGGACAAGAGGTCGTTCGTCGTTTGTCGTTCGTCGTTCGTCAGGCCGGGAGCGCTCCGTCGGGGCTCATGACGGCAAATCCGGCATCGAGGTCGTGCACGGTGAAGATGCGGCGCCCACGCTGGACCGCAGGCTTGATGTCGCCGACGGACAGACCGAGTCCCTTCCATCTCAGGCTTAGGGCATCGAGCGACTGTTCGTGGGTCGTGATGGCCATCCCATAGATCGACGGCTCACGGACCGGTGACTCGATCACTTCGAGTACCGGGCCGACACGGAAGAACGCGGCGGGACGCCCTCCGACCTCGGAACGGAGACGGACCCCTATGCCCGCGCGATCGAGTGTTCCGATCGCTGCATCGAGCGACGGGACGAGAAGGACCACATGGTCGACGCTGTACCCCTCGACCGGCTCGGAATGGGGTCGTTCCATGGTGTGGATCGGGAACGCCGGACCGGTCGGTTCCCAGCCCCAGCGAGGGTCGCCAGTACTGAGGGCGACGCCCCCGATGTCGGGGTGTTCCGGCCAGCCGAACTGCTCCCATTCGATCGGGAGCTGGAGTGCGTCGAGGTGCATGGCCTACAGGCTAGGAGGCGTGCGGACCGCGAAATATTCCGCCACGAAACTTTGCCACAGGGGGTTGTGCACAACCTGCTGTGGATAGGTGTGGATTTGTGGACAACCCGCTGTTTCGGACGACACTTGAAGGTGATTGGCATCAGTTACCTTGCCCCCTCCCGACCAAACCGCGAAATCTGACGCTCTCGAGGCTGTTGAGAAAGGTCCGGATCAGTCGTAGATTGCGACATGAAAGACCCGATGTGCCGGGACAGAAATTGACCTCGTTCGGGGAAGTGCGGGGCCACCTGTCAAGGTTTGTCGGGTCTTTCGCGTGGAGTGGTCACAACGGCTCCCCGCACGAGCTCCGCGGTCAGGCGACGATGCCTTGGTACAGCTCCATCAGACGGTCGGCGGTGGCACTCCACGAGAACCGTTTCGCCTGCTCGACCGCGGCCTCTCCCAACCGATCCGCGAACCGGTGGTGTTCGACGATCGCCTGCATCGCCCGCGCATACGTTCGTGGGTCGTGGTCCTCGACGAGCAGTCCGCTCTCCGAGGGCTTGATGACGTAGGGCAGACCGCCGGTGTTCGCTGCCACGACCGGTGTGCCGCACGCTTGGGCTTCGGCGGCGACCAGTCCGAAGGACTCCGAGCGGCTTGGGATGATCACGACGTCGGCAGCTCGGTAGTAGTCGGCGAGGATTGCATGCGGGACCGGTCCGAGGAACGTCACGCGGTCGCTCAGCCCAGCGCGTTCAGCGTGGTCGGTGGCGCGTTGCATCTCTTCGCGACCCTGGTCGCCGCTCGCCCCGCCGATCACGTACATGAACGGGTTGCCGAACTCGTCGTCCATTGATGCTTCCATCACGGTGAACGCCTCCACAGCGAGTGCTGTGCCCTTGTGCGGCTGGATGCGACCGGCGTACAGCACCATCGGGTCGCCCGACAGCCCGAGCCGTTCCCGTGCGAGCCAGCGATCGCCCGGACGGAACACGTCGTGGTCGACACCCGGCGGGGACACGCACAGGCGTTCCGGTGAAGCACCGTAGTGGGCGAGGAGGTCGTCGAACTCGTACGGGGTGGAAGCGATCACGCAATCGGAGCCACGGATGACCTCCTGCTCGCGTTCGAGACGCACGGCGCTCGACGGCTTCTCGGATGCAGACCGCATCCGGTCCTTCACCTTGCCGAGCGTGTGGAACGAGTTCGCCATCGGGATCCCGAACTCCCGTTTGACACGCATCCCCGCGATACCTGACAGCCAATAGTGCGTATGGACGAGGTCGAAGTCGACGTCGTTCGCTCGAATCCATTCCACGACGCCGTCCGAGAAGTCGCCAACGAGGTGTTTCATCTCCCCGATCCGGAGGGGAACCGGCTCACCGGCATCGATGTGCACGACCTTGTAGCCGTCGACCACGGGCACGACAGCGTCGACGTCGCCGTCAGCTCGGCGGGTGAACGTGGTGATCTCGATCCCGCGTGAGGCGAGCTTGCGAGCAAGTCGGTCGAGGTAGATGTTCATCCCGCCAGCGTCGCCCGTCCCCGGCTGGAGCAGCGGCGATGTGTGCATCGCGATGAACGCGACCCGCTCGATCACGGGATCGAGCCTTCGATCGTGAAGAGCTCACGGGCTTCCGCTCCGTGGCGGAACTTGTAGCGCTCGTCGCCTTTGAGGAAGTCGAACACCTTCGCACCACGCTCGATCTGGGTGAAGATCATCGAGGAGAACAGCACAACGCCCGGTGAGGCGTGGGCAGCGGACATGTCCAGGGCGGAGTTGTAGTAGAAGTACCCGGCCTCGGTCTCGAAGCCAAAGGCGGCAGCCAATGCGCGATCGTCGCAGACGAGGAGGTGGATGACGGCACCGGCCTCGGTGATGAGATCGTGGAAGTACTCAGCCATCTCGCCGGTCATGAACTCGCCTTTGTCCCCGGGGGCGGTGCGATGCATACGGCAGAACTCTTCGTGGTGTTCCACGCCACCAGACACGACTTCGATCTCGCCGAACTCGCCCTCGAACTTGCGCCGCTTGCGACGAACCTCGTGGCGCTCCTTCTTTCCGATCCCCATGAGCCAGTCGTCCGCGGTGTCGGGAAGTGCGAGGACTGCAGCGATCGCATCAACGGAGCGTTCGAACGTGACACCGCGATCGGAGAGCGTGTTCGCCACGACATCGGCGGCTTCGCCGGGCAGCGAGTCGAATCGAAACCGTGAGCCTGGGTGTGCATCGATCGCGGCCGAGACGACGGCGGTCGGGTCGGATCCGATCGGTGAGTGATAGTCGGTGAGGTTCTCCTGGCCGGCGAGACGGACTTCACCGTTTCCAACGGCGAGGGCCAGCGCGGCGTCGTCGGCGATGTGGAGTTCGAGTTGGGTGTCTCGATCTGTGCGATGCTTCCACACGGTCTTGAGGAATGGCCGGAAGGGGAACGGTCCCGTTTCGGGGGCGGTCGCTACGCCGTCGACCGGGTAGTCACTCCAGTTGTCACTCACCATGCAGCGACCTCCAGAGTTCCCACTGTGCGTCCAGCCCCGATCACCGGTGGTGCGAGTTGCGGCTCGAGTGCGCTGCGCATGGCTTCCGTCAGCATCCCGATACGGTCCGCAACGTGCAGAGCTGCCATCACTGCGTTGCGGCTGTTGCCGCTCCAGGATTTGGTGGCGATCGCCACGCCGGAGCGGGACATGCCGAAGCACCCCTCGGCTCCGACCTTCTGTGGGCCACCCCACATCGCCCCGACCCGGCCGTCGTCGTCACGGTTGTCGCTGACGAGTGCGCCGTACCGTGCCATCGCCGTCTTCACCGGTTTCAGCTCGTCCACGGTGTCGATGGCGACGAATGCTCTTGCGAGGCCCACGACGTCGCCTCGCATCGTCGGGGCGCCACAGCCGTCGATCCCGGTCGGGGTCGGCTCGAGACCGGTGTACTGCTCGGTGATGTCGAGGATCGAGATCTGGAGAGGGTGGTCCGGTTCGAGGTAGGTGTCGGTCGGCCATCCCGCATGGACACACGTTGCGAGCCAACCGGCATGCTTTCCAGAACAGTTGTGGAGGACGGGACGGGCAGTCGTGTCGCCGCGGGCGACCAGGGCACGGCCAGCCGCTCTTGATCGGGGCCGACCCGGCGTGGTGCGGAGATCCGACTCGTCGAGACCGGCGTTCTTCAGCATCTCGCGGACGATGCCGACGTGGGTGGGCGTACCGCCATGACTCGCACACGCGAGCGCGAGGTGTTCGGCGGGGAGGTCGAGACCCTGCCGGAGTCCGGTGAGAGCTTGGAGGCCCTTGATCGCTGACCGGTAGTAGAACGGTCGGTCGAGCTCGCCAGTAGAGAACACGGTCGTCCCCGAGGCGTCGATCGCGGCAGCACTGACGTCGTCAAACGTTTCGGGCAGTCCGGATCGGACCGAGGCGATGCGCACGTCAGTTCGCCGAGAGCAGCTCGTCGGCGTCTGCGACCCCTTCGCGATAGCGTCGAGTCAGTTCGGCGGTGATGGCGTCGTAGGCGTCGTACACCTTGCGTCGCTTCGAGGACACGTCCTTCTCGGTCGTGGCGAGCTCGTCGCGGATTGCGGTGAGTTCGTCCTCATCGAGTTTCGGCAGGTGAGCGAGGAAGTCGTCGCCGAGTGCCTTGTCGACCTCGCGGCGACCCTGTCCGGCGTACTCCGGCATCTCAAGGGAAAGCTCACGGTCAAGCGGGTTCGACGTCGGGCCCGGCCCGCTGTCGGCCAGGATCTGTGGCAGCGCCTCGATGAGTGAACGTGATTCTTCACCGCGGCGACGGCGCAGCTCAAAGTCGAGGAGGTCGATGCGACCGTGCAGCATGCGGCGGTAGTAGGACAACTCGGTGTCGAGTTCGTCCAGCATCGCCCGACGCGACCGAATCTCATCATTGGGTAGGTCCTCGAGGCCCTCGGTGAATTCGGGCTCGAGAACGATGTCGATCCGTCGGCGTTGCTGTGTCATATCACCACGAACTCTAGTGCCTTGTCCGCCCGCCCTGAACATACCGTTGCCGGTACCCATCCAGCGCCGTGAGCTGGCCCGGAGCCATGAGCCATGAGCCATGAGCCATGAGCCGTGAGCCGCAGTCGCCTAGCCGCTTGCAACGTGCGTCCTCCCTTCAGGGGGGACGGCAGAATCGGCTGCTGTGCGCCGATTCTGCAGGGGGGCCTAGGAGCCTGCGACGGCGATAGCTGATCCAGAGATGACTAAACCACCGTCGTCGGTTGTTCGGTCGCCGCAGCCGGCCCGCTAGCAGGCGCTGCGAACCGTCGGGTAGGGGTTGACGGCAACGCCGCCGGGGCGGATCTCGAAGTGGAGTTGGGGCGAGGTGTAGCGGGCGTTGCCCGAGTTGCCGAGATAGCCGACGACGGTGCCCTTCGACACACGCTGCCCCGATGACAGTCCGGCGGGATGCGCCTCGAGGTGGGTGTAGTAGTACGTCACCCCGTTGTCTGAGTACAGGTGCGTCGAGAGACCACCGAGCGAGTTGGATGACAGGCGGATCGTGCCGTCGACGACGGCCAGGAGCGGCGTGTTGCGGGCGTTGAACATGTCGACACCCTTGTGGGTGCGTCCACCGCTTCGTGGGTACCCCCAGGAGTCGGAGAAGGAAGCACCACCCTGGACGGGGCAGATGAACCCGGGCGTCTGGCTCGGATCGGCACCACCGGCGGCACCAGGTCGACTTGCCGATGCCTCGGCCTGCTGCCGCTTGATCCGTGCGTCTTCGGCAGCCTTCTCGGACACTTCACGCTTGTAGTCGGCGATCGCATCGGCGAGCGCATCATCGGCTTCGGCGAGGATCTCGGCTTGACGTTCGTAGATAGCGTTCATCTCGGCGACGAGGACCTCTGCTTCGGATTCAGCGACGGAGACCTCAGCCCGCTTCGCATCGACCTCGACGGTGGTCCGGTCGATCTGGCGGCTCACGACCTCGAGGTTGTCGAGCGTCGAGAGCTCGAGCTCGGCGGCGCGGTCGACGAGCGCTTGTGATGCGACGAGCTCCTGGATCGTCGTCGCAGAGAACGCGGAGCCGAACTTGGAGGACTGGCCGTTGATGTATGCGTCGACGACGATCTTGCGTGCGGACTCGTTGATCTCATCCGCTTCGGTGCGGTATCGAGACACGGCGTCTTCGAGCGTGGCGAGGCGTTCGAGAAGGAGCTCGTGCTCGAGGTGGATCGCTTCGTACTCGGCACGCACCTCATCGAGGCGCTCGGAAGCAGCCTGATACTCGGCGTATGCGGCAGACTGCTTGGCCTCTGCGATCCGCTGTGCACGGGCGGCAGCGTCCACGTCTTCTTGGGTTTGTGCAGACGCGGCAATAGGAACAATCGAAAGCAGCCCGATTGCCCAGAGAATTGTCAACACGCGTCGAACGCTCATTCGTGACATGCCCAAGGCAGGCTAACCACGAACCCCAGAAAGCGGTAGCGCTTTTCGAACCCCGGGTTGAACCCAGGGCTCCAGATGCTCTCAGGAACACTCACAGCCCCGGGTTCAACCCAGGGTTCCAGATGTTCTCAGGAACACTGACAACCCCGAGTTGAACCCAGGGTTCCAGATGTTCTCAGGAACACTCACAGCCCTGGGTTCAACCCTGGGTTCGCAGAAGTGGAAGGGGCTGGCTGGCTTAGCCGAAGAACCAGACGGCCATCCAGACGAGGGGGGAGGCGAGGACGGCGCCGTCGTAGAGGGTGAGGTGGCCAGGGGCGTTCTCGGTGTGGACGATCGACCCGGTGCGGAGCATCGACCCGAACGCACGTCCGCCGATCACACCGGCGGCCGCGGCGACCCCACCGAGCAGCCCGGCGGCGACATCGAGTTCGGCGATCGCGAGGCCGGCGACGAGTCCACCGGCGAGGGCACCGAGGAGCGCACCGACGTTTGCGTCGACCGACTGGAGCGTTGCCCCGTACGACCCGGCGAGGTACGCACCGACGAGAGCGAATGTCGTCACCAGCACGAACCCGACGACCGCATGTGAACCGATCAACCGGAGTAGCACGAGTCCCGATGAGGCTGCGGTGGCGAGCAAGGTGACGAGTGCGGTTGCTGCGGTGGTCCGGAACTCACGATGGTGGCGATCGAACACCGGCCAGGCAACGGCGACCATGAACCCGAGTGCCATCCCACCTGCGAATCCTTCGAGACCCCAGGCGTAGCTCGCCGATGCACCGGCCGCTGCACCGATGAGGGCGGGGTAGACGACGAATGCGTCGAGCGTTGCGGCCGCCGTTTCTGACACATCCCAAATCCAGGCAAGTGTCGCACCCACGGCGATGAAGACGAACCACTTCGGGTCCGCCCATGCGACAGCGAGGAGGGAGATCAGGAGAGCAACCGACAGGAACCATGGCGGCATCGCGATCTGCGACATCGTCGCCGCACCGCCGGACACCGGTGGGATCAGTGCGATCTCATCGTCAGCCTTCACCGCGGTCGAACCGTCGGCTTGCTCGCCGTTGACCCAGACCCGGGCTGCTTCGACGCCAGCGGAGAAGCGGGCACCGAACCGTTCCTTCGCCTGACCGATCACACCGTCCACGGTGTCAGCATCGATCTCGACGCTTTCGGTGCCGGCCGATTCCCTCAGGTTTGCAAAGAGTCGCAGTTTCGCCATCGCTGATGGAGCTTACCGCCGACCGTGTACCCGAGGGTGGAGCGTCCAGCTACCTGATGTCCGGCGTCCGACCATCCGACAATCTGACAATCCCGGAACGAATGCCGAGCGACGGCTCGTCAGCTCGTCTTGGTCACCTTGATGAGACCACGTGGCGTCTCGGGGTCGACGCCTCGAGCCAATGCGGTGTGCAGTGTGAACAGTTGTCCGGCGACGATGAACATCATCGGCGACAGCCATTCCGGAATCGATGGCAGGTCGATCGTCGGGAGGTCCGGGACGTCGACATTCGTCAACACCGTGATCGAGGCCTCCGTCTCATCCTTGGCACGACGGATGATCGACAGCCCATCGTCGGTCAACGAACCTTCACTCACGACACCGAGCAGCGGGAAACCTGGCTCGAGGAGTGCGAACGGTCCGTGGGCGAAGTCGGCCGTCGAGTACGGCATCGCAAGCACATACGCCATCTCTTGGAGCTTGATCGCCCACTCGAATGCGGTCGCATGGTTGTAACCCCGGGCGAGCACCGCGGCCTTGTCGATCGGCCCCATCCGTTCGACGGCCGCATTGATCTCGTCTTCTTTGGCGAGGGCTCCGGCAACGGCGTCGGGGACGACGTCGAGATCGTCGCCGCCCGCGATCATCGCGACGGCGAGGAGACTTGACGTGTAGCTCTTCGTCGCTGCGATCGATTGTTCGGGTGCAGCGTGGAGAGGGATCACCACATCGGAGAGTTCGGCAATCGGGGAGGTCGGGTCGTTGGTGATCGCGATCGACGGTCGTCCCTGGTCGCGACCGCGCTGCATCACGGCGAGCAGGTC
>JAUIIM010000150.1 GCA_030431785.1 Acidimicrobiia bacterium
GTCTACGACGACGCCGATGCTCGACTCGGCGACATCGAGCACCTGGCTGCGTTGTCCGCCGAGTACCCCAACCGGAGCCGGTTCTTGACCGAGGTCACACTCGATCCGCCAGCGAGCACGAGCGACTTCGCTGGACCCCCACACCTTGACGACGACTATTTGATTCTCTCCACGATCCACTCGGCCAAGGGTGGGGAGTGGAGAGCGGTCACCGTGATCCACGCCGCTGACGGCAACATCCCCTCGGACATGGCATTGTCAGAGCCAGGAGGGGTCGAAGAAGAGCGCCGCCTCTTCTACGTGGCGCTGACCCGGGCCCGGGATCACCTCGCGGTCACGGTGCCCCAGCGTTTCTATCACCATCGCTTCGCCACCGATGCTGCACATTCCTACGCACTGCGGAGCCGGTTCCTGGACACGACGGACGGGCTGTTCGAAGCCTCGGCCTTCGGTTCCCCCGTGGGCTCCGATGCTGGAGGTGCTGTGCCCGATGGCGCCGATCCAGTCGTCGCTGAACTCGACGCCCTGTGGGACGCCTAGCTCACGTCATCGTCCGACGGTCTTGCCGATCCAGTCAGCCACCTCGACCAGGGCCCTCTCCGACGCGGATTCCCACGGCACGATCGCCGGCCAGACATGCATCATGTCGTCGTACACCGACAGTGTCACGTCCACACCGTCGCGTCGAGCATTGGCTGCGAGGCGCACGGAATCGTCGAGGATCATCTCTGCTTCACCGGCGAGGATCAGCATCGGTGGGAGCTCCGTGAGATCGGCGTGGATGGGAGAGGCGAGTGGGTCCCGGACGGCTTCGGGGAGCGTGTAGTACGGATTCGGTCGGGTGAACTCTGAGAGAGGCAGGTAGTCAGACCCGGCGTTCAGCGCTGGCGTGTACCCGGTGTGCTCGACATCCACGTATGGAGAGATCAGGACTGCCCCGCCCGGCATCGGTACCCCCTCATCCCGGAGTCGGATCAGAAGGGCGGTTGCCAACCCTCCACCGGCGGAGTCGCCGCTCAGGATGACCGTGCGAGGATCGACTCCCGATGCGATCAGCGAGCGATAGGCGATCTCGGCATCGTCCAGCCCGCTCGGGAAGCGGTACTGCGGTGCGAGTCGATAGGTCGGCGCCAATGCGCGAACACCTGCCGTATCGACGAGGCGGGCCACGTGTTGTCGGTGCGTACCGGGGTTGCCGTACACGTACGCACCGCCGTGGAAGTAGAGGATGGTCGCGCGGTCCGTCGATGCGCCGAGTCGAACGTACTCGTCGGTCGTGAGACCACCGAGTTCCGTACCGACGACAGCGACGCGAATGCGCAGCTCGATTGGGATCGGTGCCTTGATGCGGAGCCCGAACCGGTTGATCCAAGGGTCGTCCGGGACCTTTGCGGCGAACCCGACGGCAGCGCGTGCGATCGCAACCATGATGTCCGTCCGCCAACTCCACGTCGGACGCGTCGGGCCGAGCAGGAGTCGGGCGAAGATCCGGCGAACGATCGCGACGACGATTGCAAACCAGATGCCGATCAGGTTGATGAGGGACTGCATCGCCCGAACGCTAGGACGGCCGGCAGTACACCTTCAGGCCGAGCCGACGGTCAGTCGCGAAGTTTCGCCAGGAGACGCAGGATCTCGATGTAGAGCCACACGATGGTGACCATGAGACCGAACGCCCCGTACCACTCGTAGCTCCGCGGTGCGCGGGCGGCGACGGCGCGCTCGATGAGGTCGAAGTCGAGGAGCAGGTTGAACGCGGCGATACCGACGATGAGGATCGAGAAGCCGATACCGATGGTCCCGGAGTCCCAGATCAGCGGGATGCCGACGTCGAACAGTGACAGCACGAAGCTGGCCAGGTAGAAGAGGGCGATGCCCAACGTCGCACCGATGATGACGCTTCGGACACGGTCGGTCACACGGATGGTTCTCGTGACGAACAACACGAGCATCACGAAGAACACGGCCATCGTGGCCATCACGGCCTGGAGGACGATGCCATCCCACGCAGCGTCATAGATGTGGCTGATGGCACCGATGGAGACGCCCATTGCGACGGCGTAGAGCGGGCCGGTCACGATGGCCAGTTGTGGTTTGAAGGCGGTCACGATCGCAAGTCCGACGGCAGCGAGCATGACGATCCACCACCAACTGGGGATGTCATATGTTCCACCAGCAGGGTCGACTTGATTCCAACCCCACCACCCCGATGCCACCACGAAGAGAAGGAGGATCGCAGTCTTAAGGGCGGTACCACCGATCGTCATCGAGACGTCTGCACCCGTCACGATCGGTGATTGCTGTACGAGCGCTGCATCGGCGGTAGCGGTCGAGCCGGGCTCGGGCAGCGAACCAAACTTGGATTCGAGCGTGGGATTGGCCATGTGTGGTCTCCTTCGATCGGGTGCGATTGTACCGGGTGCCGCACGCGCTGAGGTTCGGTCGTGAATTTCGTACACAGCGAATGCGATTGTGCCTAGCCTGCTACATATGCCACAAGACGGTGCGTCCGCGACGTCCGGGACTCGAAGTATTGATCGAGTGATCGAAGCGATCACTGTTGGCAGGCATCCCTCGCTCGATCCGTTCGTCGGCGCGTTCGCCGAGTTGTATCTCCGACGCATGGGGGAGGACGAGCTCGCGGCACTCCCGCAGGACGCACTCGCGGCGGAGGTGCTCGATGCCCTTCACTTCGTGGACGAACGCGGGGACAGCGGGTGCGCGGTCCGGGTGTTTGAGCCCACGCTTGCCGAGAACGGATATGAGTCCGATGGCACCGTCGTCGAGGTCGTCGTCGACGACATGCCGTTCATCGTCGACTCCACCGTGTTGGCTGTTCTCAGGACTGATGCGAACATCGAACGTCACCAACACCCCTTGATCGGTGCGGTGCGAGATGGATCCGGTCGGTTGACCAGTGTTGAGCCGGCACGATCATCTGCGAGGACAGAGAGCGTCCAGCACTACGTACTCGACCGGCATCTCGATGCGACAGCGCGAGAAGCCTTGGAGGCAGACATCCTGTCCGTCCTGGGCGATGTCCGCGCCGCCGTGACCGACTTCGACGACCTGCGAGGCGCCGTCGGGGAGATGGTCGAGGTGGCGAAGGGGTCCGTCACCGCGTACGGCTACCAAGATGTCGCAGAGGCGGTCGCGTTCTTGGAGTGGTTGCTCGAGGACAACTTCGTGTTCCTCGGCTACAAGGTCTACGAGGTAT
>JAUIIM010000002.1 GCA_030431785.1 Acidimicrobiia bacterium
CTCCGAAGAGCTAACCGATCCGGTCGACCTTCCAGCACCGGGCAGGCGTCAGAGGGTATACATCGTCTTACGACTTAGCACCCTCCTGTGTTTTTGATAAACAGTCGCTTGGGCCTGGTTTCTGCAACCCCATCGGGCTTCGGACGCGAAGTCCTACACCCTACCGGGGCGATCCTTCTCCCGAAGTTACGGATCCATTTTGCCGAATTCCTTAACCAGAGTTTTCTCGCTCGCCTTAGTATTCTCTACTTGTCCACCTGTGTCGGTTTGGGGTACGGGTACCCAAGAAGCTGGCTAGAAGCTTTTCTAGACGGCATGGGGTCAGTGGCTTCGCCTAATAGCGGCTCGGCTTCGTGTCTCGGTCTTGTGAGATCCGGATTTGCCTGGACCTCGACCTACGCACTTGCCCCGGGTCAACCATCGCCCGGGTCCACTTGCCCTTCCGTGTCACTCCTTCGCTGGCGTACTACACGCAGGGTCGGTAGGCCCCGAAGGGCTTTCCTTAGCATACGTGATTCTGCCTGGACGCGTCTTGGGTAGTACAGGAATATCAACCTGTTATCCATCGATTACGCCTTTCGGCCTCACCTTAGGTCCCGACTAACCCTGGGCGGACGAGCCTTCCCCAGGAAACCTTGGACATTCGGCGGAAGAGATTCTCACTCTTCATTCGCTACTCATGCCTACATTCTCACTCGAATGCCCTCCACGACTGGCTCACGCCGCCGCTTCAAAGGACATTCGACGCTCCTCTACCACTCACACCCACTGGACCACGAAGGCCTGTGTTGACAGTGTGAGTCCGCAGTTTCGGTACATGACTTGAGCCCCGTTACATCATCCGCGCGGGATCACTCGACCAGTGAGCTGTTACGCACTCTTTAAAGGGTGGCTGCTTCTAAGCCAACCTCCTGGCTGTTTGGGCAACCCTACATCGTTCCCCACTTAGTCATGATTTTGGGACCTTAACTGGCGGTCTGGGCTGTTTCCCTTTCGACCATGAAGCTTATCCCACATGGTCTGACTGCTGTGCTTGGCGCTTTGGGATTCGGAGTTTGACTGGGGTCGGTAAGCTTGTTGGCCCCCTAACCCAATCAGTGCTCTACCCCCAAAGCGGAACGCACAACGCTAGCCCTAAAGCTATTTCGAGGAGAACCAGCTATCGCCGAGTTTGATTGGCCTTTCACCCCTATCCACAGATCATCCCCCCAGTTTTTAACCTAGGTGGGTTCGGGCCTCCACGAGGTCTTACCCTCGCTTCACCCTGTCCATGGATAGATCACTCGGCTTCGGGTCTATGACGTGCGACTCGGCGCCCTATTCAGACTTGCTTTCGCTGCGGCTACACCTCTCGGCTTAACCTTGCCACACATCGATAACTCGTAGGCTCATTCTTCAAAAGGCAGGCAGTCAGGATTCCGAAGAATCCCTCCTACTGCTTGTAAGTAGTTGGTTTCAGGTACTGTTTCACTCCCCTCACCGGGGTACTTTTCACCATTCCCTCACGGTACTTGTCCGCTATCGGTCGCTAGGTAGTATTTAGCCTTACCAGGTGGTCCTGGCAGATTCACACGGGATTTCACGTGCCCCGTGCTACTTGGGAACTGCATCGAGAGCTCACACACATTTCGCCTACGGGGCTGTTACCTCCTGTGGCTCCACTTTCCAGTGGTATTCGGCTATCTGGTGAGTTTGTAACTCTCTGACGGATTCGACGATCCATCTGATACGTCCCACAACCCCAGCACGGCAACGGCGTCGACCTATCACACCGCACTGGTTTGGGCTCTTCCCGTTTCGCTCGCCGCTACTCAGGGAATCACTGTTGTTTTCTATTCCTCGAGGTACTGAGATGTTTCAATTCCCTCGGTTTCCTTTACCGGCCCTATGTGTTCAGACCGGAATGACTGGGCATGACCCCAGCCTGGTTTCCCAATTCGGAGATCCCCGGATCAGCGCCTATTCGTCGGCTACCCGAGGCTTATCGCAGACCATCACGTCCTTCATCGGCTCCTAGCGCCAAGGCATCCACCAACTACCCGTAGTAGCTTGAATTGTATTGAATACTTTGACTTTGTGCTCGCTATGCAGTTCTCAAAGAGCCAGAAGGTCCAGTCCCCGTCCGCAGACGGGTCCCGACTCCTTCACGACTGAACAGTGCGTATGTCTCGTCACGCCAGGGGCGTTCGGAGACGAGATTGACGATTCACTAGGAACTGGTACCGGTGAGTCCGGTACGTAGTTGCTCCTTAGAAAGGAGGTGATCCAGCCGCACGTTCCCGTACGGCTACCTTGTTACGACTTCATCCCAGTCACCGATCCCACCTTCGGCAGCTCCATCCCAAAAGGGTTAGGCCACTGACTTCGGGTGTTACCGACTTCCGTGATGTGACGGGCGGTGTGTACAAGCCCCGAGAACGTATTCACCGCGGCATTGCTGATCCACGATTACTAGCGACTCCGGCTTCATGAAGTCGAGTTGCAGACTTCAATCCGAACTGGGGACGGCTTTGGGGATTGGCTAACCCTCGCGGGATCGCTGCCCATTGTACCGCCCATTGTAGCATGCGTGCAGCCCTGGATATAAGGGGCATGATGACTTGACATCGTCCTCGCCTTCCTCCGAGTTGTCCCCGGCAGTCTCCTATGAGTCCCCGGCCGAACCGCTGGCAACATAGGACAAGGGTTGCGCTCGTTGCGGGACTTAACCCAACATCTCACGACACGAGCTGACGACAGCCATGCACCACCTGTCATGGGCGCGTAAGCACACTGTGTTTCCACAGCTAGACCCATGATGTCAAACCCAGGTAAGGTTCTTCGCGTTGCATCGAATTAAGCCGCATGCTCCGCCGCTTGTGCGGGGCCCCGTCAATTCCTTTGAGTTTTAGCCTTGCGGCCGTACTCCCCAGGCGGAACACTTAATGCGTTAGCTACGGCACAGCGATCGTGAATCAGATCGCTACACCTAGTGTTCATCGTTTACGGCGTGGACTACCAGGGTATCTAATCCTGTTTGCTCCCCACGCTTTCGCTCCTCAGCGTCAGTATCGGCCCAGTGAGCCGCCTTCGCTAATGGTGTTCCTCTCGATATCTGCGCATTCCACCGCTACACCGAGAATTCCACTCACCTCTACCGAACTCTAGTCACAACAGTTTCGACCGGCGTCCCGGAGTTGAGCTCCGGGCTTTCACGACCGACTTGTTGAACCGCCTACGAGCCCTTTACGCCCAATAAATCCGGACAACGTTTGCTCCCTACGTATTACCGCGGCTGCTGGCACGTAGTTGGCCGGAGCTTCTTCTGGAGGTACCGTCATTTTCTTCCCTCCTGAAAGCGGTTTACAACCCGAAGGCCGTCATCCCGCACGCGGTGTCGCTGCATCAGGCTTTCGCCCATTGTGCAATATTCCCTGCTGCTGCCTCCCGTAGGAGTCTGGACCGTGTCTCAGTTCCAGTGTGGCTGATCGTCCTCTCAGACCAGCTACCCGTCTTTGGCTTGGTGAGCCGTTACCTCACCAACTACCTGATAGGCCGCGAGACCATCCCTTAGCAGCGGACTGTTTCCTCAACGGATCATGCGATCCGAGGAGAGTATCCGGTATTAATCCAAGTTTCCCTGGGCTATCCCGGTCTAAGGGGCAGGTTTCTCACGTGTTACGCACCCGTTCGCCGCTTTCCACGTCGGAACCTTACGGAACCAACGCTTCTCGCTCGACTTGCATGCATGAAGCGCACCGCCAACGTTCGTCCTGAGCCAGGATCAAACTCTCCATCGAAGTTCTCGATGAGAACAGATCCTGTGTCCGCGTGTTGCGCGGACCAGGAGTGTTTTTCATCCCTCAAAAGGATGTGGTCATGCGAGGGGTTGAATCCTCTTGTTGCATGACCTCGGTCACAGACGACGGGTCGTCTTTGGCGTGACCGTTGGCTTGTACGTTTCCATCTTCCTCGACCTTCTCGAGATGAACTCGATCCGGATCGGTCGATGGTCACGTTTAACGCTTGCCCTCCGCACGACGTGGATTGCTCCGTGTCGGTTGGCGGCAAGCGCCTGTCAATCTCAATCTGTGCTTTGCAGCACTGATTGACGCACTGTTCAGTTGTCAAGGAGCCCGGTTCCTCCGCGCACGGTCGCAACCGTACGAGGTGGGCCTCATAGTGTATCACATGCCGATGGCAAGTGAAGCGGCCGGACTCGGCCGGAACCGAGACTGTAGTACGGCGTTTGCTGTACCGCAATCCGGTCCGATCCGCCCTCCTTGGGGTGGACCCGCACCCCCGAAACGGCGATGCGAACCGGGATATAAACAGGGTCCGTGCGCTACTGCACGCGGATCAGGAGATTTCTTTGGGAGGCGAGTTGGCGTGTTGGCGTGGAGGCGTGTTGGCGTGTTGGCGTGGAGGCGTAGCCGTGAGCCTTGAGCCATGAGCCATGAGCCGGCAGGTCGACCGCCACCCGTGGCTGTAGCTGCTGGCTCCTGGCTGCTGGACCGGCAATCCGCTGTGTACTGAGATCTGTGTACTGCGTACTCCGGTGCAGCCGGCTATTCGTATGCCGCGTTCACGAGGGGGCTCAGGACGCCGAGTGATTCGGCGATCACGATCAGGGCATCACCGTCCTCGGTGGTGAAGTCCGGCTCCGGATTGGTGATCACCTTCGGGCCACGACCGACTGCGATGATCGTCGCCCCGTGATCCCGGCGGAGACGCGCCGCAACGTCGTCGATCTCCATCCCGACACAGTCCGCTGGGAGACGGACGCGATACAACTCCGACCCCTCCCCTCCCGAGACGATGTCGGTCACGAGTTCGGACAGTCCCGGGTACAGGGCAGTTCGTGCGAGGAGATGGGATGCGAGCCTCGAGGTGACGATGACTTCGTCGACCTCGGCCCGCCGGAAGTGCGGGACATGCGCCGGGTTGTTGACCTCGACCACGGTTCGGACTTGGGGAGCGAGTGTCTCGATCGCAAGCACCGACAAGATCGAGGTCATGTCCGCTTGATCCGATCCATCCACTGGGCAGACGACAGCGACGAGCGCCTCGTCGATGCCAGCACGGCGAAGGTCGTCGTCGTTCGTCGCCGAACCCTTGACGAAGTAGACCTTGTCGTCCGACGGGTTCCGTTCGCTGTCGTGGAGGAGTACGACCCGTGGCTCGTACTCGTCCGTCGACAGCTCGTGGACCAGATCCCGTGCTGTTGCGTTCCAGCCACAGATGATGATGTGATCGGAGTAGCCCGATGCTCCCATGCCTTGTCCCTCCTTCAAGAGAAAGTCGATGATGAATCCGACGAGCGCTCCGGTGATCGTTGCGACGATTGCAACTCCGAACAGACCGAGTGCCCAGCCCGCCAACCACCCGACGGGGCCTGAGACATACGATGCGTCCCCCTGGCCGAGGACCGTTGTGACGGCCCAGTAGTAGGCGGCACCGAGGTCGCCCAGCGTCCGGTCCGTCTCCCCGATCCAAATGACGATCGCAACGATCGTGAGGATGACGAACAGCCCGAGGAGCAGCGATCGGAAGAACGTCCGGTCGGCACCGGACCCGATCCTCTTCGCATGCCACGTGAGGCGTCGGAGGAACGGAGAGTTGAAGACCGCTTTGAGATTTCGCATCGAGGAACGAACATAGCCGATTCCGCGCGGCCGAGTCCGGAGGCCCCTTCGGCTTCCGACCTGCGAACGTGCTCCCGGCTATGGTGGCGTGCGTGAAATCGACGGTACGTGCATTCCTGTGGGCTCTCGGCGCTCTGGCGTTCTCCGTCGGTGTCGTTGCCTGCGGGGGAGATGAGACGACAGACCTCGGTCAGAACCAGGTCTTCGGCTACGACGATGCGTTCGACGAAGAGATCATCGAGATCGACCCCGGGGACGAGGTCGAGTGGCTCATGGTCGGCGACAACCCCCACAACGTCTTCGCCTCCGATGGATCGTGGGAGTCCGAACTCGTCATGGAGCGCGGTGATCGATACGTACGTACGTTCGACGAGCCCGGTGTCTACCCCTACTTCTGCACCCTCCACGGCGACGCCGAGGGTGGTGGCATGGCGGGGTATGTCGTCGTCGGCGACGTCCCGGACTACGAGCTCCCGACGGCCGACAAGGTGCCGGCGGTACCCGATTGGACCGGCGAGACGATCGAGGTGCCGACCGACGCACCGACCATCCAGGACGCTGTGGACACAGCCGATCCCGGCGACATGGTCCTGATCGCCTCGGGAACCTACAACGAATCCGTCACCGTCCGGACACCGTCACTCATCATCCGCGGTGAAGACCGCAACACGACGATCCTCGACGGGGAGCACGAGCTGTCCAATGGTCTCCATGTCGTCGCCGACGGTGTCGCAATCGAGAACATCACGGCGCGCAACTACGACGTGAACGGGTTCTACTGGACCGGGGTCACGGGCTATCGAGGTTCCTACATCACGGCGTACAACAACGGTGACTACGGGATCTACGCGTTCGACTCCGTCGACGGGCGCTTCAACGACGTCTTCGCCTCAGGCAACCGGGACAGCGGCATCTACATCGGCCAGTGCTACCCGTGCAACGCGGTGCTCGAGGACTCGATATCTGTCGAGAACGGGCTTGCGTACTCCGGGACGAACGCCGGCGGCGAGCTGTATCTGATCAACAACTACTTCGCCGACAACATGGGCGGCGTCGCCCCGAACTCACTGGACTCCGAGTTGTATCCCCCACACCGGGAGGTCTACATCGGTGGCAACCTCGTGATGAACAACAACAACGGCGACGCTCCGACGAAGGGTCTCGCCCGCCTCGCATGGGGAGAGGGGATCGTTCTGGCCGGTGGCGAGGGAGATCGCGTCGAGAAGAACCTCGTGCTCAATCATGATCGGCTCGGCATCGTGACCAATGTCCTCCCGGATCAGAACATCTGGTGGGCGTCCGACAATGTCGTCGAGAACAACACGATTGCGGGAACGGGCGTCTATGACATCGGTCTGGTTGGCCCGCTGAGCAAGGGCAACTGCTTCGAGGGGAACCAGATGGCCGGCTTCACCGCCTCTCCCCTGCTGCGGCTCTACCACAGTTGCACCGGCATCAACATGCCGTTCCAGTTCGACCTCGGGACGCTGTTCTTCCTGCTCGGAGCCCAGGCGGACGGTTCGAGCGGTGTCCCCGCCGGGTCCGATCATCGCACATGGCCCGCACCCGGCCCGCAGGACGTGATGCCTTCCGACAGCCCTGTCGCACCGGCGTATGAGGTGTTCGAGAAGCCAGACCTGAGTCAGATCACAACCCCAGCAGCACCAGCAGGTGTAGAGATACAGAGCAAGGAGATCACTGTGTCAGGAGTTCCCGTAACCGAACCGACGTTCTGGACGTTCCTGTTCACCCTGTGGGGGTACTTCCTGCCGCTAGCGCTCGTCGGTGCCTGGATCGGGCTTGCGATTTGGGACATGGTCCGACGTCAGGACGAGTTGTCGAAGGGACTGTTCATCGCGTGGTTCGCTGCGATCCTGCTGCTCCCGATCCTCGGTGTGATCCTCTACTTCATCTTCGGGAAGTCAAAGATCCCGGGTTGGGTGCGCGGTGTCATCGTCGGGGGCGGCATCGGTGCCTACCTGATCGTCCTCGTAGCGATGATGCTGATCAGCGGAGTGGTGTAGGTCGGCCTTGAGCCTTGAGCTCGGTACTGAGCGCTCCGGAGGCCGGGGTCAGCCGCCGTCGACTTCGGATCGGACTTTGGTGAAGAGCCAGACGATGAACACGATGAGGAGGATGGCGCCGATCGATAGCGCCGCCACGAGATGCATCACCGCGCTGAGTCCCACGACGATCACGGGAAGCAGGATGATCACGGATACGACCACCATCCAGGTCGGGAAACGGTTCTGGCTCACGTGCTGGTTCCTTTCGATAAGCGGGGACATGGTACCGAGTCCGTGTCTCCGTTCGCTCATCCCGGCGACAACCGGTCGTACTCACGACGATGGCGAAGCGCAGCGAGATCCGAGCCCTCGGCCTTGTAGAGGGCGGCAAGGTTGTAGTGGGCATCGGCGAAGGCTGGCTCGACTGCCAACGCCCGCTCGTATCCCGCAATCGCCTCGCGACTTCTCCCCGTGTCCTCGTAGGCGACACCCAGATTGAACCAGGCGGTCGGGTCTTCAGGATCCAAGTGCACTGCAGCGGCATAGTGGTCGAGGGCGGTGTCGACGTCCCCTCGTGCATGGAGTAGGCGTCCGAGATTGAGGTGTGCTTCAACATGGGTCGGGTCCGCCTCGACCGCAGCCCGGTAGGCACGTTCGGCTGCCTCCGGATCCTCACGTTCGATCGCATCGCCCCGCAAGAACCACGTCTCTGCATCCGCGTCCCCCGGCGGTCCATCGACGCGTCGCAGCCGATCGAAGGTGACGACGACGGCATCGTCGCGTGCGCCATCAAACGCAAAGGTCGTCTGACCGGTGTTCGGCTCCCATCGCTCGCCGTCGAAAGAGACGAAGATGTCCGATCCGTTTACATCGAGCACGACCTCGGAGAGGTCGACCGAGTTCGGTAGGTCCTTTCGGACGCTGTCCACTGCGTTGGCAATCCTCCACAACGGAATCCCGTGATCCATCAAACCGACGATCATCCGCATGACGACCAGGTCGTCGAACGTGAGGAGGTAGCGACGCCGATCATCCCTGACCGGCGTGATGATGCCTGCGGTGATCGCCGCCCGGACCCGCCTTGGCTCGATCCCGAGTGTGGTCGCCGTGGTGGCGACGGTGAAGTGAGTTCCCGACATCGTGTGGCCCCTGCGGTCCGGTCGTCAGACGGCGGCGCTCTCAGTCGCCACCCGAGGCCTGCTTCTTCGACTTCGACTTCGTGGCCTTCTTCGCTGGCTTCCGCGCTTCGTCGTCGGAGTCGCCAAGGCTCGCCTTCAGCGCATCCATGAGGTCGATGACCTGGGCCTTCTGCTCTTCCGGTGCCGACATCGTGATCTCCTGACCGGCGACCTTCTGCTCGATCGCGGCGAGCATCTCCGCTTGCACGGAGTCTGCCCAGGCAGCGGGATCGAACTCGTCGGTCGAGATCTGGTCGACGATCTGCTCGGCGAGCGCAAGTTCTGCGTCCGATACGTCCACGTCTTCCGCCGGTACCTCGTCGAACGCACGCAACTCGGAGTCGTAGCGGAGCTGTTGCATCAAGAGCCCGTCCTCGTAGGGACGAAGGAGGACCAGGTAGTCCTTTCCCCTGGCCGCATACTTGGCGAGCGCCGCTCGCTGTGTCTTCTTCATGACATCGGACAGCAGTACGTACGGCTTGTCGCCGCCCTCCCCCGGGCCCAGGTAGTAGGCTTTCTCGAAGTAGATCGGATCGACCTCAGAGATCGGGACGAACGCTTTGATGTCGATGGAGTGTGTCGCCTCCATCTGCATCTTTGCGAGTTCCTCGGGGGTGAAGATCACGTATTGGTCCTTGGCGAACTCGTACCCTTTCACGAGCTCGTCCCTCGGCACGATCTCGTCGTGGTGTGGGCAGTACAGCTTCTGTCGGACGCGCGTACCGCACGACTCATGGATGTTGTTGAAGCTGACGCGCGCGTCAGACTCACTCGAAGAAAACAGCTTCACGGGAATCGCCACCAGCCCGAAGCTGATCGTCCCAGATGCGATCGGACGTGCCATACCGGACACGATAGACCGTCGTAGGGCACCTTGGCACGGATTTGTTTCAGATCCCAGATCTCAGATCTCAGATCCTCGCCTATCGATGATCGATGATCGATATACGATGCCGGGATGGCACCGCAGAGCGACCGACTCAAGACGTATCGCGAGAAGCGAGATGAGGGGCGGACGCCGGAGCCGTTTGGCGGCGAGTCGTCCGAGTCCGGTCTCTTCTTCGTGATCCAGAAGCATGCCGCGACGAGGCTCCACTACGACCTTCGGCTGGAACACGACGGCGTGTTGATGTCCTGGGCCGTCCCACAGGGCATCAGCCTCGATCCGAGTGTGAAGCGGTTTGCGGCCCAGACCGAGGATCACCCGATCGACTACGCCGAGTTCGAGGGCGTCATCCCCGACGGTGAGTATGGGGCAGGGCCCATGATCGTGTGGGACCGGGGAGAGCTCGAGTTCATCGAGGACCCGGACCACGGCATGGACAAGGGGAAGCTCCTATTCGACCTCCACGGATACAAGGCACGTGGGCGTTTCACCCTCGTCCGGATGAAGAGTCCCAAGGAATGGCTCCTGATCAAGAAGCCGGACGAATGGTCACGAGACGATGATGACACCTTCGACGAAACTTCGATCCTCAGTGGTCGTTCGATCGAGCAGGTACGCGACGGACGGTCGAACGCCGACGACATCGCCGAACTCCTCGACGAATGGGCGGTGCCGATCCTCGACGGCGCTGCCCCAAAGCTGGACCCGATGCTCGCCGAGACCACCGACGCACCCTTCACCGATCCCCGATGGCTGTTCGAGATCAAGTACGACGGATACCGACTCACCGCTCACAAGGCCGACGAACTCGTCACCTTGCGATACCGATCCGGTCGTGACGCAACGCAGACGTTCCCCGAGATCGTCGAAGCGGTGCGGCGCCTCCAGACAACGACGGCAGTCATTGACGGCGAGGTTGTCGTCCTGGACGATGAGGGTCACCCGGTCTTCAACCGACTCCAACGTCGCGGCATGCTCACCAATGCACATGAGGTCGCGGCCGCAGCGGTCGCTCACCCCGTGACGTTCTTCGCCTTCGATCTTCCGGTCGTCGCAGGACACGATCTTCGGCGGGTTCCGCTCGTCGATCGCAAGCGAGCGCTTCGCCTCCTCATGCCGACGATCGGCCCGCTGCGGTTCGCCGACCACATCGCCGAACGGGGCGAGGCCATGTATGAGGCGGTGTCCGACATGGGTCTCGAAGGGATCATGGCGAAGCAGGCCGATTCCGCATACATCGGGGGTCGATCCGATCGGTGGCTGAAGATCCGCGTCGAGCATCGCGGCACGTTCGCCGTAATCGGGTTCACGCAACCCGAGGGGTCGAGAACGGGTTTTGGAGCACTGCACCTCGCCGGATCCGAGGGTGGTGCGCTCACCTACCGCGGCCGCGTCGGGACGGGATTCGATGGGTCGACCCTGAAGTCGATCCACGACGACCTCACTGCCCTTCCTCCGCTGGCTCGCCCAGTCGCGAACCTGCCAGACGATGAGGCTTCGACATGGGTCGAACCCGAAGTCTTTGCGCAGGTCCGATACCGAGAAGTCACGCCTGACGGATCGCTACGCCATCCCGTCTTCGAGGGCATGGTCGATGACGCCGATCTCTCCACGGTCTCACACGTCGCTCCCGAGGCCGAATCGGAACCCGATGTTCCCGATGATCCACGGATCACCCAGACATCGAATCTGGACAAGGTGTTTTGGCCCGACGAGGGCCACACCAAGGGAGACCTGATCTCGTACTACCGGGCCGTTGCGCCGACACTGCTTCCCTATCTCGAGGATCGACCTCTCACCCTGGTGCGCTATCCGGACGGGATCGAGGGCAAGTCCTTCTTCCAGAAGAACGCTCCCGACTTCGTGCCGGACGGAATCCGCACCGAATGGATCGATTCGACGAACCCTGAGGAAGGCAGCGCCGGCAATAACTTCTTCGTCTGCGAGTCGGCCGATGCACTGGCCTATGTCATCAACCTCGGAGCCATACCACTCCATATCCGAGCGTCGCGGGTCGCGAGCATCGATCAACCAGACTGGTGTGTCCTGGATCTCGATCCGAAGGAAGCGCCCTTCGAGCACGTCGTGGAGATCGCACGAGCCATCAAACGCCTGTGCGACGACATCGACCTCCCCGCGTATCCGAAGACGAGCGGCAAGAGCGGGCTGCACGTACTCATCCCGATGGGTCCGAAGTACGACTTCGACCAACAGAAGCTTCTCGGAGAGCTCCTGGCTCGCGTGATCGAGACGCAGCTCCCTGACATCGCCACGACGATCCGCTCCCCTGCGAAACGTGGGAATCGCGTGTACGTCGACTTCATCCAGAATGGACGAGGCAAACTCATCGTCGCCCCGTTGTCCGTGCGACCGGTAACGGGGGCGACCGTCTCGACGCCGCTGCGTTGGACGGAGGTGACCAAACGGCTCGATCCCACACATTTCACGATCTCGACCGTCCCCACGCGTTTGAAGCGCCAGAAGTCGGATCCGATGTCCGGCGTCTTGTCGGATCGACCCGATATTGCAGCGAGTCTCCGCGGTCTGGCCGCAACGCTCGGTTGACCGTATCCTCGTTTGATGCGCACGAGAGCCGGGCTTCCGATCGTCATCGTCACCGTTGCCATCACCTTGGCAGCGTGCTCCTCCGACACCGCCGGTGAGGAGACCGCGACCACCGACACCCGGCCACCGATCACGACGACATCGGTCGATCTGCCGACGGTGGATCCACTCGTCGGACTGACCACCGAGAAGGTCGCGAGCGGGTTGTCCGAGCCTGTCGGCATCACCTCGCACCCGGGGTTCGGGGTGTTTGTCGCGGAGCGCACGGGCTCCGTAGCACTGCTCTCCAACGACGAAACGAAGACGGTGCTCGACATCGAAGCCCGGGTCGGTTGGGACATCAACGAACAGGGATTCCTCGGAATCGCGCTCCATCCGGACTTCCCCACCGATCCGCGGCTCTTCACCGTCTACACCAATACGGATCTCGACGTCATCGTCACGTCGTTCGACTGGGACGGAACCGGGTTCGACCCGGACACGGAGTCCGAGATCCTGCTTGTCCCACAACCGCACCAATACCACCAAGGTGGCGGGATCGCCTTTGGTCCACAGGGCTACCTCTGGGTCACGTTCGGCGACGGCGGTGGAGTCGGCGACCGCTATGAGAACGGCCAGAACCCATTCACCCTCAACGGCACCGTGGTACGCATCGACGTCGACACGGATGGTTCCTACGCCGTACCGGCGGCGAACCCTTTCGTCGAGGGTGGTGGCGATCCCGCGGTTTGGGCATACGGGCTGCGAAACCCTTGGCGTATTTCTTTCGACGGGTCCTACATATTCATCGCTGATGTGGGCCAGTACCAAGCGGAGGAGATCAACGTTGCTTCGATCGACGACGGCGGGCTGAACTTCGGCTGGCCCATCAGAGAAGGCACCGACTGCTACGAGGCTGAGACCTGCGAGAGCGAAGGGTTGACACCCCCGACCCTCGATGTCCCGCACGAAGGAACCTGTGCCGTGATCGGTGGACCCGTGTATCGAGGGACAGACATCCCCGAGATCCACGGCCACTATGTGTTCGGTGACTTCTGCACCGGTTGGATTCGTACTTCACCCGTTGACGATCTCGCGCGGTACACCGATTGGAGCACCGACATCCCGCGGCTGGGCATGCTCTCTACCTTCGGCCTCGACATCGCTGGTGAACTCCTTATGGCGACGCTCGAAGGCGACGTGTACCGGATCGTCCCGGTGCGCTGACCGATCCGCTCGCCGACTACGCTCCCCCCGTGCACTTGAAGTACCCCACCGTTGCTCCAGCGGACTTTCCACAGCCGTCACGACCGCTCGACGAAGCGATCCGTGCCCGGTTTCACTCCGCCGCCTCGTCATCGCCCTGGGGCTGGGGGCACACCCTGCCGCTTGGTGACTTCACGATGCCTGGATTCCTCGGGACGGACTATCTCACGATGGTGGGAGCGATCGATGCGAATGGATGGTGGCCGAACGACCTGACAGGTCTGTCCATCGCCGACGTGGGCTGCTTCTCGGGGGGTGTGACGGCGATCCTCGCGAGCAGAGGAGCGACCGTCACCGCGATCGACGAGATCCCCGAACATATCGAACAGTGCAAGCTGGTACTCGAAGCGCTCGACCTCTCTGAGGTCCGCACCGTCGAAGCGTCCGGCTACCGGGTACCCGAAGCGGTTGGCGAGGGAACGCTCGATGGGATCTTCTTGGGCGGTGTGCTCTACCACTACTCGGACATGCTCACGGGGCTGATGACCCTTCGGCGCGCTTTGAAGCCGGGCGCTTGGTTGGTTCTCGAGACGAATGCAGACGAGGATGAGAAACGTTCGTACGCCAACTTCGGGCGGTTCTACGCCGGCATGTGGTGGCAACCGTCGGTTGCTGCCGTCCGTGACCTCCTCGAGTTCGCCGGATTCGACGACATCGAAACCCAGGTGTTCCGTCGCAATCGACTGATCGCGCGAGCCGTCCGATCGGATCGGGAGCCACCGTTCACCCGGGGCCTTCCCTACGACCTCGGCGACGTGCACGACGACGAGACACGAACCCTCGATGCAGGTGTCATGGAACCAGCCACTTCGCTGCTCACGCGCATCGGCATGACGATCAGAGCCATCGCATCTCGCCTGCAACGATCGCGGTCCTGAACGAACGAACGGACCGGCAACTGTTCAGCGTTACCGGCCCGTTCTGTGATCTGAGATCTGAGATCTGAGATCTGTCTTGCGGTGTCGGAGAGAAGACTCGAACTTCCACGGGATTATCTCCCACTAGGCCCTCAACCTAGCGCGTCTACCAATTCCGCCACTCCGACGTGGGGAGCCGGGAGTATATCCCGGCAGGTCTTGAAACGGTCAGACAACGACCTGCTTGATCTCCGGGAAGTGGCATGCGACCCAGTGATCGGGTTCGAGCTCACGGAACTCGGGTTCATCCACGTCGCACTTGCCTTCCTGTGCGACCGGGCATCGCGTATGGAAACGGCAGCCCGATGGCGGATTGGACGGATGTGGGATGTCCCCTTCGAGCAGGATGCGCTCACGCTGATGCTCGATCGTCGGGTCCGGGATCGGGACAGCCGAGAGCAGAGCGTGCGTGTATGGATGCATCGGACGGTCGTAGAGCGCATCGCGGTCGGCGAGCTCGACCATCTTGCCGAGATACATCACCGCGACACGATCGGAGATGTGCCGGACGACCGACAGGTCGTGTGCGATGAACAGATACGTGAGACCGAATTCTTCCTGGAGGTCGTCGAGCAGGTTCAGCACCTGCGCCTGGATCGAGACGTCGAGCGCCGACACCGGCTCGTCGAGCACCATGAACGTCGGCCGGAGCGCCAAGGCTCGGGCGATTCCGATGCGCTGTCGCTGACCACCGGAGAACTCGTGTGGATATCGGTTGGCGTGCTCGGGAGAGAGCCCGACCACCTTCAGAAGCTCCTTGACCCGATCGAGGCGACTTTGCTTGTTTCCCTCGTCGTGAACTGTCATCGGTTCGGCGATGATCGACGCCACGGTCATGCGGGGGTTCAACGAGGCGTAGGGATCCTGGAACACGATCTGGATCTCTTCTCGGATGTCGTTGAGGACTCGACGATCCGCCGTAGCAACGTTCACGACACCCCGTTCCTTGGAACGGAAGTAGACATCGCCGGCCGTCGGCTCGAGGAGTCGCAGCACCGTACGCGCCGTCGTCGACTTTCCACACCCGGACTCACCGACGAGACCGAGCGTCTCGCCCTCACGGATCTCGAACGAGATGTCCGATACGGCTTGGACAGCGCCCACCTGCTTCTTGAAGAAGACGCCCTTCGAGATCGGGAACTCTTTCACGAGGTGATTCACCCGCATGATGATGTCATCAGGCAGCTGTGACGGGTCCACCTGTACCTCTTCGACCGTGTCGCTCATGACACCACCTCATCCTGTTTCACGATTCGGTCGGAACTGTCGACGGCCAACGTCTTGAGATCCATCTCGTCGGCGTGGTGGCATGCAACGGTTTGACCCTCGTTGCCCGCCTCTCGCAGTTGGGGAAGAATCCTTCCGCAGATGTCGGTTGCGAAGGCGCAGCGAGGGCGGAAACGGCAGCCCGGCGGAAGGTCGATCACGGAAGGCGGGGTGCCGGCGATGGAGTGGAGACGGTCCTGCTGCACCGCATCGAGTCGCGCCATCGAACCGAGTAGGCCCCATGTGTAAGGGTGCTGCGGGTTGTAGAAGATGTCGTCCGCTGTGCCGGCCTCGACGATGCCCCCGGCATACATCACCTGGACCGTATCGCAGAACCCGGCGACGACGCCGAGGTCGTGCGTGATGAGGAGGACAGCCGTTCCGCGGTCATCAGCGAGCTGGAGCATCAGATCCATGATCTGTGCCTGCGTGGTCACGTCGAGTGCCGTGGTCGGCTCGTCAGCGATCAACAACTCCGGGTTGCACGACAGCCCCATCGCGATCATCACACGCTGACGCATACCGCCGGAGAACTGATGCGGGTAGTCGAACAGCTTCTCCTTGGCGTTCGGTATCTGGACGTCGTCGAGGGCCTGGATGGCGATCTCACGAGCCTCCGTCTTCGAGACATCTTGGTGCAAGACGATCGTCTCGACGAGCTGATCACCGACCGTGTAGACCGGGTTCAATGCCGTCATCGGGTCCTGGAAGATCATTGCGATCTGTCCTCCACGGATGTCCTGCATCTCGTCCTCTCCGAGCGACAAGAGGTTTTGCCCCCGGAAGAGAATCTCGCCGGTCACGATCTCACCCGCGGGCGGTTCGATCAGACCCATGATCGACATGGCGGTCACCGATTTTCCTGACCCGGACTCGCCCACCACACCACGGCGTTCACCGGGCGCAAGGTCGAACGAAATCCCGTCGACTGCTCGGACGATCCCCTCTTCAGTCGAGAAGTACGTCCGCAGATTGTCGACGCTGAGAAGTGGTTCCGTCACCTGGCCTACTTTCGCTCGATCGTCTGGGTCGGATCGAGCGCATCTCGCAAACCGTCACCCAGGAAGTTGATTGCCAAGACCGTGCTCACGAGCGCAAAGCCCGGGAACACGAGCCCCCACCAGTAGCCGCGAACAGCCAGGCGTCCACCCTCAGCCACCATCGCACCCCACGTCGGTGTCGGCGGCCGGACACCGAACCCGAGGAAGGAGAGGGCCGCTTCGACGATGATTGCGGTCCCGATGATGAGCGTCGTCTGGACGATGATCGGGCTCATCGCGTTCGGAAGGATGTGACGGAACACGATGCGTCGATCGGAAGCGCCAGCGGCACGAGCCGCTTCAACGAACTCCTTCTCCCGTAGGGAGAGGAACTCTGCACGCACGATGCGCGCAAGACCGCCCCACGAAAGGAACCCGAGTAACAACGCGATCCCCATCGCTCCACTCGTCAACCACGACGGTAAGAACGACAACTCCGGAAGGATTCGACCGACGACGATCGCGACCGGCAGCAACGGCAAGCCAAGAACGAGGTCGGTGAAACGCATCAGCGATTGGTCGACACCGCCGGGGTAATACCCAGCAAGTGATCCGACGATGGTTCCGAGTGCGGCGACCATGAGACCGGCGACCAGACCAACGGTGAGCGAAGCGCGACCACCAAAGATGACCCGGGAGAACACTGAACGGCCAAGGTCATCCGAACCGAACCACAGGGCCGTCGACGACGCACTCACCTGCGTCTCGACCCCGTCCACGAACTCTGAGTAGAAGACGTTGTCTGACGCTCCCCGCGGGGCGATGTTGCGGAGGATGCGGCCCTCGCCGTCCACCAAACTCTTCGTGGGTGGGTCGATCCACCCGGCGTTCTGCATGACCGGTGCGACAAGCACGAGGACCAACAGGAAGATCAGGAAGAATGTTGCGATCATCGCGAGGCGATGTCGTCGTAGGCGGGTCGAGAACAGGTCCCACTGGGTTACCGGTTCGACGCCCATCCCCTCCGCTTCGAGAAGATCTACCGCGTGTTCCTCGCTCGTGACGACGATCGGACCGTCCTCTGGACCGTCCATCATGTGACGATCATCACTCATAGCGGACCCTCGGGTCCATCACTCCGTACATGATGTCGGCAACGATGTTCATGATCACGATTCCGATCCCGATGATCATCACGATCGCCATGACCAGTGGATAGTCCACCGTATCGATGGCGGTGATGTACAGAGATCCCAGTCCGGGCCACCCGAAGATGGACTCCGTGATGATGGCTCCTCCGATGATGAAGGCGATGTCGATCGAAACAAGCGTCACGATCGGGATCAGGGCATTGCGGAGGGCGTGTTTGACGATGATCGTCCGGCGTGGGAGGCCCTTCGCCTTCGCCGTACGGAGATAGTCACTGTGGAGCACTTCGAGCATCGATGCACGTTGGAATCGGGCGTACCCGGCCAGGGAGATCAATGCGATGGAGATCGCCGGAAGCATGAGGTGTTGGAGCGTGTCCTTCATCTGACCCCAGAAACTGAGGTCCCCATACCCGGGCTCGTTCATGCCGGCGACGTAGAACACCTTCACCCCAGTCCACTTCTCGAGATAGAGCGCAAGCACGATCTGGAGCCCGATGCCGACCACGAAGATTGGAGTCGAGAACATCAGGAAGGCGCCGACGGTGCCGAGCTGGTCGAAGAACGAGTACTGGCGAACCGCCTGATAAATCCCGAGTGGGATACCGATGAGCAGGGCGAGGAACAGTGCGGTGAACCCGAGCCTGAAGGTTGCCCCTGCCCGGGAGAACACGAGGTCCCAAACCGATCCACCACCCTGGAACGAAACGCCCCAGTTGAACTCGATGTTCATGTTCGCCACGGACACGATGATGGCCACGACCCACATCAGCAGGATGACACCACCCTTCCAGTGCGACTTCATGTACCGGGCGATGAGGAACGTCCCACCGACGGCGGCGAGGACCATGACAATCGGAATCGCATTCTGGAGTCCGAACTCTTCCGGCGTCACATAGTTCTTCAACCAAGTCAGATACTGCTGATAGACCGGCTTGTCGAGCCCCCACAGCTCAGTGAGCTCTTGGATCAGGTCCTGCATCCTGGGGTTGAGCCGAAGACGGTTGAGCGGACCTCCACCTGATGCCTGGAGTAGGCCGAACACGACCATGGACAGCGCAAGCAGTGTGACGAGCCCGTACACGAGTCGGCGCGTGATATATGCCAGCAAGTCTGCCTCCGGATTCGCGGGCTGGCACGAGTATAGCCGAAACCCTCCAGAGTGTGCAGGACGGGTCGCCGACGATGTCGGCGACCCGAGATGTCAGATACCAGATACCAGATACCAGATATCGGATATCAGCCACGGCAATCGGATTGTCGGATTGGGGGTATCTCGTCCGGCGTCATCCCAGAGCGTCAGATCGGAGATCCGACCACCGAACGACAAAGGGAAGCAAGGAGCAAGGAGCAAGGAGCGGCGAGCGGCAGCGAGCCCAAACGCGAAGGGAGCCCCCGGAGGGGCTCCCTTCCAAGCACTCTGGACTGAGTGCTGATACTGCGGTGACGACTATGCGTCGGTGCGGTACCAGTACTCGAGGTTCCACGTGTGGCTTGCCTGAGTCGGGTTGTGCTTGAAGTTCCCGATCTCGTCAGCCCAGACTGCAGCCGTCACAAGACGTGCGTACAGCGGGATGATGACCACCTGGTCGGCGAGGATGTTCTCAGCCTCGTTGATGAGAGTGATGAGCTCTGCATCATCGATGGTTGCGTTCATCTCGTCACGCAGGGCGGCGTACCGCTCGGTGTTCTCGTCGATGACCGACGAGCCTTCGGTACCCCACTGGTAGGCGTTGTTGCCATCAGGTGCTGGTGACTCCGGGTCCCAGACATCGTGAATGCTCACGAGGCCGGAAAGACCTGGGGAACCAACCCATGCCCATTCGCCCATGTCCCACAGACCCGAAGCGAACGTCTCACCGAAGAACAGCTGGCTGTCCTCGAGATCGTTCTCATACGGGATACCTGCAGCAGCGAACATGTCAACGAACAGTTCGGACATGGTCACGCGTGCAGCGTTGTTGGACGTGGTCGAGAACACGAACGTGCACTCCTTGCCCGTCTCTTCAAGAGCGGCTGCGAAGAAGTCCGCTGCCGTTGCTGGGTCGTAGTTGTACTGCGCCCAGCTCTCCTGGGAGAGGGTTGGGGAGAACGCATCGACATACGATTCGAGCGGCTCGACCTGGCCAGCGAGAATCTCGTCCGTGAGGACGCTCTTGTCGATGGCGTGGGCAGCTGCCTTACGCATGTTGAGGGACTCCGTGCAGGAGTTCGGGTTCCGGTCGAAACGACCATCGCTGAACTGGAAGTTCACGTGCTCCCAGACAGGACCGTTGAGCACTTCGACAGCGGCACCTTCAGGCTCGAGGGCCTGGAGGGTCTCGATGTTCTCCGTGTTCGGGTCCGGCTGGATGATGTCGACCTCACGGGCCTTGAACGCATTGATCAGTGCCTCGGTCTCACCGATGAACCGGAAGGTCACGGTGTCGAGGTACGGAAGCTGCTGGCCGGTCTCTTCATCGACCTTCCAGTAGTTGTCGTTGCGCTCAAGCGTGATGAACTCACCCTTTGCCCACTCCGCGAACTGGAACGGACCGTTGGAAACCCAACGTGCCTCGTTGTAGTCGTTCACGAAGTCGGTGCCTTCGATGTCATGCTTCGGGAGAATCTCGCCGAAGAGGAACTCGTAGAGCACCGTGGGTGCAGACATGGTGTACTCGAACGTCTTGTCGCCGACCTCAGTCGAGACAATGTCGATGTACGTGTCCTTCACCGTCGGGTAATCCTCGTTGAGGATCGTGTCGAGCGTGAACTGGAAGTCGTCACCGGTGATCGGCGTGCCATCGGCCCAAACCGCCTCATCCAGGATCGTGTACCTCACAGTCATGGTGCCATCGTCGTTGACGGTAACACCACCGTTCGACGTGGTCGGGAGCTCCGTGACGAGTTCAGGGATCAGCTCCAGCGTGAAGCCGGAGATCTCCTGAACACCCGCTGCGTAGCCCTGCCCGATGATGGAAACGATGAAGTTGTCACCGCCGGGAAGGAACGCGTTGAGCGTCGGGGGCTCCTGGCTGTCACCGACGACCGCTTCGCCACCGTACGGACGCTCAAGAGCGGGCTCCGTGGTGGTAGTGGTGTCGGCAGCAGCCGTTGTAGTTGTGGTGTCTTCTGTTGCCTCGGTGGTCGTCGTCGTGTCCTCATCTCCGCCTTCTGACGAAGAACATGCTGCCGCTACGAGAGCGAAAGCAATGAGAAGCACGATGAACGTCACCTTGCGGCTACGCCACAATCGATTCAAGGTTTTGCCTCCTTAGTAAGCGCTGGTACGCACACAAAGAACGCCCGGCATGTGCCGAGCGCTCAGGTAGCTAGAAGCCACGTCAACCAGAACGTGGAAATCGCAAAGAGAACTGCGAGGACCACCGTGAGGCGATCCAAGTTCTTCTCCATAACTGTCGATCCGCCGACGTTCCCACTGCTCATCCCGCCACCGAACATGTCGGACATGCCGCCTCCCCGGCCTGCGTGGAGCAGGATGAGGAAGATCAGCGCGAGCGAGACGAGAAGGTGGAGAACCGAGACGATTCCTTCGAACAATGTACGTACCTTTCTCGCACCTGGACCCGCGTACGAGACGGGCCCAATCGCGAGGAAGTATGGCGACCGCGCGACGCTACCGCAACTAGTCGAGCGAGATTTGACGATTGGGAAACGAGCAAATGAGCCCGAGCTCGGCTCCTGGCTACTGGCTCCTCGCTCCCAGTGGCCCGGTACTTGGTACTTGGTACTTGGTACTTGGCCGAAGGCCGTCAGCGGTCCGCTCGGTACCACTCCTCGATGTTCCAGGTGTCGGTCGCTTGCGTGGGGTTGTGTTTGTACCCGCCGATCTCGTCTGCCCACACGGCGGCGGTCACGAGACGGGCGTACAGGGGGATGATGACGAGCTCGCCGGCGATGATCGACTCGGCCTCTGCGACGAGCTCGGCGATCCGTTCCGGATCGACGGTCGCATTCACCTCGTCTCGGAGCGTGGCGAATCGTGCGCTCCGCTCATCGACGCCGGCAGCGCCATCACTACCCCAGCGGTAGTAGTTCGAACCGATCGGAGGAGGCGCCTCCGGGTCGAACAAATCGAACGATGCGACCAGACCCGAGAGTCCGGGAGAACCGATCCATGCCCATTCGGCGACGTCCAAGCGACCAGCGCTCAGCGTGTCTCCGACGAACAATTGGCTGTCCTCCAGTTCGTTCGAATAGGGAATGCCCGCGGCTTCGAACATCGATGCAAACAGCTCAGCCATGGTGCTGCGCGCATCGTTGTTCGAAGTGGTGGTGAACACCACTGCACATTCCTTGCCTGTCTCCGTGACCGCTGCCGCGTAAGCCTCACGCGCCTGTGCGACGTCCGCTTCGTACTTCGCCCACGCAGGGGTTGCCCACGCCGGGCTGTAGGCCTCGACATAGGAATCCATCGGCTCGACCTGACCTGCGAGGATCTCATCCGTGATGACGGACCGGTCGATGGCGTGGGCAACGGCACGTCGCATGGCGAGGCTTTCGTTGCAACTGTTCGGATTGCGTTCGAGGCGTGCCGGGCCGAATTGGAAGCTCAGATGCTCCCAAACCGGTCCAGCGAGCACCTCGACCCTGGCACCTGCTGGTTCAAGCGCCTGGAGCTCTTGGATGGTCCCCGGATCGGGGGGCGGCTGGATGACGTCGAGTTCCCGCGCCTTGAATGCGTTGATCAACGCCTCGGTTTCGCCGATGAAGCGGAACCGGATCTCGTCCAGATACGGGAGCTGCTGACCGGTCTCGGGGTCGACCTTCCAGTAGTTGTCGTTGCGCTCGAGAGCGATGTACTCGCCCTTTGCCCATTCCCTCAGGACGAATGGCCCGGCCGACGGCCACATGACGTCGTTCCAATCGGCGAGGAAGTTGGTTCCTTCGACCGCGTGGCGTGGAACGACCGTGTTGAACAACAGCTCATGTTGCACCGTCGGCCGGGACAGCGTGAACTCGAATGTCTTCTCGCCATAGGCGGAAGTCACGATCCCGTCATAGACCGCACGGTTCATCGGGAGGTCGGGATCGAGGATCAGATCCAGCGTGTATTGGAAGTCGGAGCCCGTGACCGGCGACCCGTCCGACCACACGGCATCGTCGCGGATCCGATACTTCACGGTCATCGTGCCATCAGGGCGGACGACCACTCCCCCGTTCTCGATCGTCGGCAGTTCGGACAACAGCTCAGGGATCAGTTCGAGCGTGGCTCCGTCGATCTCCTGGGCACCGGCGAGGTATCCCTGCCCGATTCGCGCAGCGACGGAGCTGTCGCCACCGGGTACGAAGATGTTGAGGGTCGGCGGCTCCTGATCGTCACCGACGATTGCGACGCCGCCGTAGGGATGTTGGAGGAGTGACTCGGTCGTCGTAGACGATGACGGCTGGCGGGTCGTCGTCGATGCTGACTGGGTCGTCGTGGGGCTCTCCCCTCCGACGTCGGTCGTCCCGTCAGGAGCGCAGGCCGCTGCGATGAGCGCGATCAGCATCGCGACCGACAGGTACCCGACCCATCGACGGTGCCACGACGCCCGCATGCCGTTTGCCTCCTTGCGTTCCCGTTCCCTGCAGTATGCACGTAGGTTATGAACTATGCAAGAAGACTTAGGTTTTCATTTAACTTCTCTCTTAACTATTGAGGAGAGGGGCCAAAGGGACAAAGAGACGAAGGGAACAAGTGTTGCGTCCCACCTTCAGGGGGGACGGGCGACTGGCTGCCGGACTGGCTGCCAGGAGCCAGGGGGGCCTACGAGTTCGTCGTTTCGGCACGAAACGACGTTTACGAGTGCGAAGCCGATTCACACGGGCAAAGGGACAGAGGATGGATCATGGATCCTGGATCATCGATCCCTTGTCCTGAAGCGAGGCAAAGCGGCTGAACGCCTCCACGCCTCCACGCCCAGGCTCTATGCGCCGCTGGTGCCTGCCTGGGCTGCGACGGCTGCGGCAGCGGCCTCGGCTGCGGCGGCATCGCCCAGGTAGCCTCGGGAGACGACGGAGAAATCCTCGGCGAGGTCGTAGCGGAGCGGGATGCCGGTCGGGATGTTGAGCTCGGCGATCTCATCATCGGCGATGGCGTCCAGGTGCTTCACCAGCGCGCGGAGGCTGTTGCCGTGTGCAGTGACGAGCACCGTCTTGCCTTCACGAAGATCAGGGACGATCGCATCATGCCAATACGGCAGCATGCGATCTACGACATCCTCTAGACACTCGGTCGCAGGCAGGGCATCCGGTGCGAGAAGCTTGTACCGCTCGTCGTGGCTGGGATGCCGGTCGTCGTCGAGTTCCAACGCCGGGGGCGGTGTGGAGTATGAGCGACGCCAGGCCTTTACCTGCTCTGCCCCATGACGATCTGTCGTCTCCTGCTTGTTCAATCCTTGCAGCGCACCGTAGTGACGCTCGTTCAGCCGCCAGCTCCTGTGCACCGGGATCCAACCGCGACCCATCTCGTGGAGTGCGATGTTGGCGGTCTCGATCGCTCGCATCAACAGGCTCGTGTGGACGATGTCGGGATCGATGCCCTCGGCGGCGAGGAGGTCACCTGCCGATGCGGCTTCGGCCCGACCCTGATCTGTCAGCGGTACGTCCGTCCATCCGGTGAAGACGTTCTCGAGGTTCCAGGTGCTTTGCCCATGGCGGAGGAGAATGAGGGTGTACGTCATGGGCTGGAGCGTAGAGGCGTCGAAGCGTGTAGGAGTCGGCCGCGTCGGCTAGTTCTCGCTCGTCTCGAGTTCCAGTCGGCGCAATTGCCATGTCGCTCCCCGGAGCGCCGACCAGGACCCAGTCTTGGCACCCATGAGCTTCGATTCCTCCGACAACGAGAAGATGCCTTCGTGGCGTGCGCCGGTCGCCCGGAGGGCAACCGACAGGATCGTCCGCGCATGCTGATTGCGATTGACCTCCCACGACGACACACCGATCGTCATCGAGACCCGACCGGTGTCGAGGTCCGCCTCGGCTTCGATCGACGTCACCTCGGCCGATTGCCGGAGCCGCTCGAAGACATCATCGATGTGGAGACCGAGTTCATCGTCACTCCACCCGATCCGCCTCTTCACATCGAAGTCGCAGACGAGGCGGTAGTCACTCATCCCTCACACCCAGTAGCGGATCACCGAAGCGAACGTATCGGGATCGAGGGAAGCGCCGCCGACGAGCCCGCCGTCGATGTCTCGTTTCGCCATGAGCCCGGCGATGTTGCCCGGGTTCACAGAACCGCCGTACAGCACACGGACCGATTCATATGCTCCGCCGGCGATGTCTCCAACCGTCGAGCGGACGTGGCCACACATGTCGCCCGCATCGTCCGCGCTCGCCGTACGACCCGTCCCGATCGCCCAAATTGGTTCGTACGCAATGACAAGACGGCCGATCGTCTCGGGGTCGACACCGGCGAGACTTGCGCGGACCTGGGCACCGACCACCGATTCCGCATCACCTGCATCGCGCTGTTCCTCGGTCTCCCCGACACACAGGATCGGAGTCATCCCCGACTCGATCACGGCCTTCAGCTTCTTGTTCACGACCTCATCCGTCTCGCCGAACAATTGACGGCGTTCTGAATGACCGACGATCACATATGAAACACTCAGCTTCTGGAGCATCACGGGGCTCACCTCCCCGGTGAACGCACCGCTCTCATGCCAGTCCACGTTCTGGGCGCCGAGGCGGATTCGGAGATGGTCGGTCTCGATCACGGTCTGCGCTGAACGTAGCGCAGTGAACGGTGGACACACGACGACCTCGACACGTTCATAGTCATCCGGATCGAGGCGGTAGCTGAGCTTCTGGACCATCTGGATGGCGTCCAGGTGGGTGGCGTTCATCTTCCAGTTGCCAGCGATCAGGTTCTTGCGTGTCATCCGGCACTCCTTCGCAGTGCTTCTACTCCAGGCAGCGGAGCTCCCTCGAGCATCTTCAATCCCGCTCCCCCACCTGTCGAGACGTGACTGACCTCGGTCTCGAAACCGAGCATACGGATCGCGGCAACGGAGTCACCGCCGCCGACGACCGTGTAGCCCGGGGACGCTGCCACGGCGGCTGCAACCCCTTCGGTTCCCGCTCGGAACTTGTCCCACTCGAACACACCCATGGGCCCGTTCCAGAACACTTCTTCGGCGGCGCGCAACGCGGTACCGAACCGTTCCACCGTGCGTGGGCCGATGTCGAGACCGATCCCGTCGCCCGGTATCCCGTTGACGGGGACGTTGTCCGCTGTCGCATCGGCTGCGAAACGATCGGCGACGACGATGTCATCAGGAAGCACGATCCGGTCGCCGTGGGGGCCTTCGAGCAGACCGCGTACGGTCCCGATCATGTCCTTCTCCACGAGCGAATCACCGATGTCGTAGCCAGCCGCAGCGAGGAGCGTGAAACACATACCGCCACCAATCAACATGAGGTCGACTGTCGGCAGGAGCTGTTCGATCACCGGCAACTTGTCCGAGATCTTCGCTCCACCCATGACGACGACATACGGGCGTGCATCGCTCTCGAGCAGATGATCGAACGCATCGAGTTCAGCCGCGAGCAGGGATCCGGCGACGCTCGGTAGTCGCTCAGCGATACCGACATTCGATGCGTGTGATCGGTGCGCTGTTCCGAAGGCGTCGTTGACGAAGCAGTCGCCGAGTGCTGCCAACGCATCCGCCAGCGCTGGATCGTTCTTCGTCTCGCCTGCTTCGAACCGTGTGTTCTCGAGCAGGACGATCGCACGTTCCGGGGCATCCTCGATGCTCCTGGCAACCTCCGACCCGACCACACCGGGCGCGAGCACGACTTCGAGACCGCTCAGCTCCGAGAGTCGCTCTGCGACCGGAGCAAGACTGAGCTCCGGGTCGACGCCATCGGGACGACCGAGATGCGACATGACCACCACGCGATCCGCCCGCCCCTGCACCGCATCGATGGTGGGGAGGGAGGTGACGATTCGGTAGTCGTCCGCCACCTCACCATCCACGAGGGGGACGTTCAGATCTGCACGGACGAGCGCAGTCTTCCCCGCAAATTCGAGGGAATCGAGCGTCGGGATTCCGTCAGGCAAGTTTGCGACAGAGATCGACGAGACGAGACGAGTATCCCCACTCGTTGTCATACCACCCGAACACCTTCACCATCGAACCCGATGCCATAGTGGAGCCGCCGTCGATGATGACCGAATGCGGGTCGCCAACGATGTCGCTCGAGACGATCGGGTCCTCGGTGTAGCGGACGATGCCCTTGAGTGGCCCCTCCGCCGCGGCGCGAAGCGCACCATTGACATCGTCCACGGTCACATCAGTACCGAGGTTGGCAACGAGATCGGTGATCGAGCCATCGACCACAGGAACGCGCATCGCACCACCGAGGAGCTTCCCGTTGAGGTTCGGCAGGACCTTGCCGACCGCCGACGCAGCACCCGTGGAGGTTGGGATGATGTTCTGCGCCGCAGCCCGAGCACGACGCGGATCCGAGTGCATGACATCGGAGAGGCTCTGGTCGTTCGTGTATGCATGGATCGTCGTGAACATCCCTTGCTCGATGCCGAACGAATCGTCGAGGACCTTGGCCATCGGTGCAAGACAGTTCGTGGTGCATGAAGCGTTCGAGATGATCTTGTGTGTCGCCGGATCCAACACGTCGTCGTTCACGCCGAGGACGATGGACACATCGGGATCTCCCATCGGAGCAGACACGACGACATGGGAAGCTCCCGCCTCAAGGTGCATCGATGCCTTCTCATGCGTGCGGAAGACCCCGGTGGATTCGATCACGACGTCGACGCCGAGTTCGCCCCACGGCAATGCGGCAGGGTCACGTTCGGCGAACACCTTGAATCGGTCACCATCGACGACGATGTCTCCATCGACGACCTCGACCTTGCCCGGATACCGGCCGTGGATCGAGTCGTAGCGGAGGAGATGGGCGTTCATCTCGACGTCGCCGAGATCGTTGATCGCCACGATGTCGATCGGTGCAAGGGACGACGTGACCTTGCGCCACGCGTCTCCGATCGATTCATTGTCGGAAACATCGACCGACGCCAGGGCGCGGCGAAGATCCGCCGTCACCGAACCTGTCTTTGCAGCTCGGAAGAAGTTCCTCCCGATCCGACCGAAACCGTTGATGGCTACCTTCATACGTCACTCCTGCGTGTCATCGCGTGATTGATTCCAGGACATGCCCCAGCTTGCCCGAGTCGTGGCTCGGCCAGTCCTCTTCGTCGTCCACGACATCCGCCGTCGTGAGGTCTGCGCCGTACGTCGCGGTGATCTCCGGATCGAACGTGACCTGTGTGAGGGGCTCGGCGATGTCGATTGGTTGTGCATGGGCGACGATAGCACTGGGCGGTCGCACTCCTGTCAGGCGTAGCAACGCGTCCAGGTGGTCGTTGCCGTCCATCCCGAGCGTCTCGCCGTCCTGTGTGATGAGGTTCGCCACGTAGACGAGCTGCGCCTTTGATCGGTTGATCGCCTCGGTGATCCCGGGAACCCGCATGGCCGCGACGGTGGAAGTGATGAGGCTCCCCGGCCCGAGGAGTATCTGATCGGCTCGCTCGATCGCTGCGATTGCGCTCGGGGCCGCTGCGGCACTCGCCGGTTCGACCTCGACGGTGTCGAGCCGACCTCGGTACCGCTGGATCATGCTCTGCCCTTCTAGACGCTCGTCGTCGACATGTGCGACGAGCCGGAGCCGCTGGTTGCAGGCGGGGATCACCGAACCTGAGGCTTGTAGGAGCTCCTCGGCACGCTCCAATGCTGGCTCGATACCTCCCTCGACCTCGGTAAGCGCCGCAAGGATCAGGTTGCCCAGCGAGTGCCCTGCGACGTCCGCTTCCTCGAAGCGGAATTCGAAGAGCTGTGTCCACACCGAACTGTCCGGTGTCAGGGCCATCAGGCACTTGCGCAGATCGCCCGGCGGTGGAATGTCGATGTGCTCGATCAGCCGGCCGCTCGACCCACCGTCGTCGGCGACGGAGACCACCGCATCGACGCGTCCGGCGTATCCGAGCGCGGCCCGCAACACTTTTGACAAGCCATGTCCGCCACCGATCGCAACGATACGTGGCCGGTCAGGGTCCAGTTCCAGTTCCTGAAGGAGTTCCTGTGTGGATGGCCCGCCGAGCGTCATGAATCTGGCTTGTCCCGGTGGTTCACGACCGTCGAGATCCCTTCCTCGCGGAGGTGGTCGCCGATGGCCTCTGCCAACGCGACGCTTCGATGTTGACCGCCTGTACAACCGATCCCGATCGTCAGGTACGACTTGCCCTCTGCGATGTACAAGGGAATGAGGAAGTCGAGCATGTCGGTGACGCGAGCGAGGAAGTCACCGGCCTCGGGATGGGAGAACACGAAATCCCGGACCTCGCCGTCGAGTCCGGTCTTCGACCTGAGATCCGGCACCCAGTAGGGATTGGGGAGAAAGCGAACGTCGAACATCAGATCGACGACGCGCAGGGGTCCACGCTTGAAACCGAAGCTGGTGACGTCGACCCGCATTCCCGTGTCGGTCTCAGCATCTGCAAAGGCACCTCGGAGTCTTCCGCGAAGGTCGTGGACGTTCAGGTCCGTCGTGTCCACGACGACATGCGCCATCGCCCTGATGTCCTCGAACTGATCGCGTTCCTTCCGGATCGATTCGACAAGGCTGGAGGCTTCGACGGGATGCGGACGACGGGTCTCCTCGAAACGTCGGGCGAGGGTCCGTACGTCGGCATCGAGGAACAGCACGGTCGTCGGGAGACCCGCACGCTGCATCTCAAGCAATGCGTTCTCCAAGGCTTCGGGCGTCATCGACGACCTGGTGTCCACGACGACGGCGATACGTCGTTCACCCCCCTCGCTTGCACCGAGGCGTGCGACGAGTTCGGGCATCATGTCGACCGGCAGGTTGTCCACCACGAAATAGCCGATGTCTTCGAGAACGTTCGCTGCGTTTGAGCGACCGGCTCCTGAGAGGCCGGTGATCACGACGATGTTCGGTCCCTGTGTCGGTGCAGCCACCATCAGCTCCCTGTGTGCAGTGCTTCGTACAAGTCTGTCGCAACCCTATCCGGTACCACGTCGGCAAGTTCGTCGCGTGAAGCATCACGCATCTTCTTCACAGAACCGAACGTCCTGATCAGGGCCTTCTTCCTCCCCGGCCCGATACCGGGGACGTCATCGAGGAGCGAGTCCACCATCGACTTCCCGCGGAGCTGGCGGTGATACGTGATCGCAAATCGGTGCGCTTCGTCGCGGACCCGTTGGAGCAGATACAGCGATTCTTCCCCACGATCGATGATGATCGGTTCACTCTCCCCCGGCACGAACACCTCCTCCAGCTTCTTTGCGAGTCCGACGACCGGAATGTCGAGCCCGAGCTCTTCGAGGACCTGGACCGCACGACCGAGCTGCCCCTTTCCCCCGTCGATCACGACCAGCGAAGGCGGGTAGGAGAACCTCCCCTGTTCCTCGACCGGCTTGTTCTTCTCTGCGAGATAGGCCGTGAAGCGGCGTCGGATGACCTCCTCCATCGCTGCAAAGTCGTCCTGTCCATCGATCGTCCTGATCTTGAACCGCCGGTACTGGTTCTTCTTCGGGAGAGCGTCTTCGAAGACCACCATCGATGCAACCGTGTGGCGTCCCTGGATCGTCGAGATGTCGTAGCACTCGATCCGCAGCGGCGACGACGGGAGCTCCAAGACCTCTTGGAGACTTCGAAGGGCTCGTGCGCGTGCGTTGTGATCGCCGTGACGTTTCAGCCGATGCCGATTGAATTCCTCCGTGGCGTTCGCCGTCGCCGTCTCCATGATCTTGCGTTTCTGACCTCGTTGCGGAACGCGCAGCGACACAGAGGATCCCCGTCGGTAGGCGAGCCAGTCCTCCCACAACTGTTGATCATCTGGGGCAGCAGCGACCAACACCTCTCGGGGCGGGGTCTCTTCTCCATACAGCTGGCCCAACATCCGTCCGACGAACTCGGCGGTCGTGAGGTCTTCGACGCGATCCACCACGGTCGTCTTGCGACCCGTCACACGCCCGTACCGGACGTTGAGGACGACGAGCACGAACTCGAGATCGTCCTCGTCGAGGGCGACGACGTCGAACGACTCCCGCTTGTCCGTGACGAGCTCCTGTCGTTCAAGCGCCTTTCGCATGGCGCTCACCTGGTCGCGCAACCGGGCCGCCTGTTCGAAACGCTGCTCGTCCGCAGCTGCCTTCATCGCCGATTCCACATCGGCGATGAGCGCATCAGAATCACCGGACAGGAAGCCCCCGAGTCCGTCCAAGTACGTCTCGTACTCGTCCTTCGACACCTCCCCGACGCAGGGGCCGGAGCACTTCTCGATGTGGAACAACAGACACGGTCTCCCTGACGCCTCGTGTCGACGGAACTTTGCGTTCGTACACGTCCGCACCGGGAACATTCGCAGGAGTCCGTCGAGGGTTTGTCTGATCGCATACGCTCGGGCGTACGGCCCGTAGTACTCGACTCCTTTCCGCCGCTTTCCACGCATCACGCGCGCTCTCGGCCACTCTTCGTTGCGAGTGATGGCGAGGTACGGAAACGATTTGTCGTCCTTGAGCCGGACGTTGAAGATCGGCTGGTGCTCCTGCACCAAGGAATACTCGAGCATCAGGGCTGCGACTTCGGAGTCCGTGACGATCCAATCGAGTTCGGCAGCGGAATCGACCATGAGCTGCGTGCGCGGTTGGAGATCGTTCCCGAAATAGTTCGCCGTCCGCTTGCGGAGCGACTTTGCCTTCCCGATGTACAGCGGGCGCCCGTCAGCATCCCGGAACAGATAGACCCCTGGACCGTCCGGCACCGATGAAGAAGGAGGCTTGTCCATGGGACGATGGTAGGAGCCGGGGTGGCGTGGAAACGCATACGGACTCAGCCCTCGTCCGTGCCTGGCTCCTCGCTCCTGGCTCCTCGCTCCTGGCTGTAGGCCGTGGGCCGGCTACGGCTTCTTCCATCGGACTCCGAGCAGGCGCGGGATGTCCTCTTGGCCGAAGTAGCCGGGCATCGCTTCGACCACCTCGGTGCCGAGGCCCCGTTCCTCGAATCGCATCAGTTGCAGACCGGCATCGGCCGCAGCGCCGAGCAGGGTTCCGAGGGGGCGGTGATAGAACCGCACCGCAGCGTCCCCGGCTGGCTCCACTGTGTGACCGACTTCGTGGTACTGCCCCCAGCGCCAGAGGACTTCACCATCGTTGTCGCTGATCGGTGCCGCTCCGGGGGCCGTGTAGATCGGGTGATTGAGGACCACGACGAAGACACCACCGGACCGGATGATGCGGGCGACCTCAGCGAACAGTCGATCGACTTCCTCGACGAGGTCCACGAGGTAGATCGAAACGACCGCATCGAACGCAACGTCGCTGAACGCCCGCAGGTCGGGTGCGCGAACGCGGACGACGGGACCGTTGGCCCGCGCATGTGCCAGCAGGTCGATCGATTCGTCTGCCCCGACGGTTCCCGGTCCGGTCATCGGCATTGCCTGACCGTCGCCGCAGCCGAGATCGAGGATGGTTCCCGAAAGGTCATCGGTGAGCGACCGATAGAGGGGAAACAAGACCTTGTCGTACACGAGATCTCCCTCGACGTCGGAACGCCACCACTGTGCAATGGCGTCCCAGCTCTCTATCGGCTCCTGACCCAACGGTGCTTCGTTCTCGACCATGATGGATATAGCGTGCCACACCGGATGATCGAATCGTTGGAATCACTCACCGGCTCGGATCGCCGACGGCAGTTGGCGATGACCGCCGCCGTCGCCTGCATCGTGTCATTCCTGTTCGCATTCGCAATGGCCGAGTTCGACATCCACGACGTGTTTCGTACCGGGCTCGTATCCGACGTAAACGCCTATGAACGAATCTCAACGGCGGTGTGGGACGGAGGACTCCCCTACGTGGATGTACCGATCGAGCATCTCCCGGTTTCCACACTTGCCATTCTGATGATCGGCGGGTTCTCGGAACTCACCGGATTCCCGATGTGGCTGCTGTGGCCAATGGTCATGTCTGGCTGCTTTGTGGCGACCACGCTCGTCCTCGACCGGTTCGTGACCGCCGAGGGCTACGGGTTCCGGTTCATCGTCGTAGCTGCGCCGCTTCTCCCGCTGGCCCTGTACCGGATCGAACCGTGGGTCGTGGTGATCGCCGTCCTCAGCATCGCGGCATGGGCGAGCGCTCGTGTCACGTCGGCCACACTCCTCACCATCGCTGGAGCGCTCGCCAAGGGATGGCCCATCGTCACCGCCGGAATCGGGTGGCGCACGGGAAAGCGCACCGCAGCCCTCGTGTCCGTGACGGTTTCCGGTCTTGCATTGCTTTCGATGACCGCGGTCGACGGATTCCGGAGCGGGCGCACCTTCGAGGGAATCCACTCGGAGACGATGGTCGGGTCAATCGCTCTCGTCGTCCGTCATCTCACGGACAGCCCGCTTGAACTCGTCCGGACAGCCGGGGCGATCTATGTGGACGTCCCGTCGGCCTGGGTCATCGTCAACGCGCTCCCGGGGTTGGCGGTCATCGGACTCGGGGTCTGGGCCATGCTGCGCTCGAACGGGGCGCGGCTCCTTGAAGCAACAGGCCTCGTCACCGCAGGGATCGTCTTGGCAAGTCCGCTCGCCTCGACCCAGTTCATCTGGTGGCTAGCGCCTTTCGCCGCCTTCGCCGTGGTCCAGGTACGCCGGTCGTACATGCTGGCGGCGACCATCGGGCTGTTGACCGTGTCGGTCTACGAGATCGACAGCGCGTGGTGGTCGGTCGCCGTGCTTGCCTGCAACGTGGTGTTGTACACCTCCGTTGCATTGTGGCTTCGGTCGGTACTGCCAACTCCCCGACCGGCCCCCTGAGTCAGTTCGGCAGCACGTCCCTGAGAAACTTGCCCGTGTAGCTCTCGGGCACCTCGGTGACCTGCTCCGGGGTGCCGGTCGCAACCAACGATCCACCACCTTCACCGCCCTCGGGTCCGAGGTCGATCACCCAGTCCACGGACTTGATCACGTCGAGGTTGTGCTCGATCACGACGACCGTGTTGCCGGTGTCGACGAGACGCTGGAGGACGCCAAGCAGCTTTCGGATGTCTTCGAAATGGAGTCCGGTGGTCGGCTCGTCGAGGATATAGAAGGTCCTCCCCGTGGACCGTTTCCCGAGTTCCGAGGCGAGTTTCACGCGCTGTGCTTCACCACCGGACAGCGTCGGCGCAGGCTGCCCGAGTCGGACATAGCCGAGACCGACGTCGAAGAGTGTGCCGAGGACCCGAGCGATACGAGGCTGATGCTCGAAGAACGTCAATGCCTCTTCGATCGACATGTCGAGCACATCGGCGATCGAATGCCCCTTGAACTTCACCTCGAGCGTGTCCCGGTTGTAGCGCAAACCGTTGCAGGTGTCACATGGGACGTAGACGTCCGGGAGGAAGTGCATCTCGATCTTGAGGGTCCCGTCGCCCTTGCACTCCTCGCAACGCCCACCGGAGACGTTGAACGAGAACCTGCCCGGCTTGTAGCCGCGCATCTTTGCGTCCGGTGTGGCGGCGAACAGCTGACGAATGAGGTCGAACACCTTCGTGTAGGTCGCAGGGTTGGAGCGAGGAGTTCGACCGATCGGCGACTGATCGATGTTGATCACCTTGTCGATGTGCTCGAGCCCTTCGGTCTTGCGGTGGCGTCCCGGTCGCACGCGTGATCCGTGGAGCGATTCGTGGAGCGACTTGCTCAGGATCTGCTGGACGAGTGAGGACTTGCCGCTCCCGGACACACCGGTCACGGCCGTCAGCGTGCCTAGAGGAAACTCGACGTCGATGTCCTTGAGGTTGTTCTCGGCCGCTCCCAGGATGCGGATGTACTCGTCGCGGCCAGGTCGTCGAGCGGAAGGGACCTCGATACGACGTTCGCCCGACAGGTACTTGCCGGTGATCGATGCTTCTGCCGCCTCGATCGCAGAAACCGGACCTTCGGCCACGATCGTCCCGCCGTGTTCGCCGGCGCCGGGGCCGATGTCCACCACATGGTCTGCGACCCGGATGGTGTCCTCGTCGTGCTCGACGACGATCAGGGTGTTCCCGAGGTCTCTGAGCCTGAGCAGGGTCTCGATGAGTCGTTGATTGTCGCGTTGATGCAGCCCGATCGACGGCTCGTCGAGGATGTACAGCACCCCGACCAACCCCGATCCGATCTGCGTCGCAAGCCGGATGCGCTGCGCCTCGCCGCCTGCGAGCGTCGCCGCCGATCGAGCGAGCGTGAGGTAGTCGAGTCCCACGGCGACGAGGAAGCCGAGACGCTCTGCGATCTCCTTGACGATCGGCTCGGCGATGGTGCGGTCGCGATCGGACAATTCGATCTGCCGGAGGAACTCCAGCGAGGATGCGAGGCTCATCGCTGAGACCTCGGCGATGGAGCGGCCCTCGATCGTCACGGCACGCGATATGGCGTTGAGGCGTGAGCCTTTGCATGTCGCACACGGGATCTCCCGCATGTATTGCTGATAGGACGCGCGAGCACCGTCCGACTCGGCATTTGCGTAGCGACGCTCGACCCATGCCAGTGCGCCTTCGTACTCGGCGTCGTAGGAGCGCTGCCGACCGAACCGGTTCTCGTATCGCACGGTGTACGCCGTTCCGTCACCACCATGGAGAAGCAACGTGCGGTCCTCTTCGGAGAGACTCGACCATGGCGCGTCCATGTCGATTCCGTTGGCTTTCGCTACCGACCCGATCAACCGTTGGTAGTACGTCATCCGATGACGTCCCCGCCACGGAGCGATGGCCCCTTCGCTCAGGGACAGATCCTTCTGTGGGACCACGAGCTCTTCGTCCACCTGGAATCGGGTTCCGATCCCGGAGCACGCTTCACACGCCCCGTAGGGGCTGTTGAACGAGAAATTGCGGGGCTGGAGTTCCTCGAACGACAAGCCGCATTCGGGACACGCAAACGCCTGACTGAAGGAATGAATCGGGCCGTCCTCGATATCGACCACGGCGGTACCTTCCGCCAACGACAACGCCGTTTCGATCGAGTCGGTGAGGCGCCGCTCGATCCCATCCTTGCGGACGAGACGGTCGATGACGACCTCGATCGTGTGCTGCTCATACCTCGCCAAGTCGAGATCGTCCGTCAGATCCCGAACCTCGCCATCGATCCGTGCACGCGAGAAGCCGTCTTTGACCAGGTCGTTGACGAGCTGTTCGTATTCGCCCTTTCTGCCCCGGACGACCGGTGCGAGGACCTGGAACCGAGTGCCTTCCTCGAGTTCGAGGATGCGTTCGACGATCTGCTGAGGCGATTGGCGCGACACCGGGCTCCCATCGTTCGGACAGTGCGGGACGCCGATCCGGGCGAAGAGCAGACGCAGATAGTCGTGGACCTCGGTGACCGTGCCCACGGTCGAGCGCGGGTTCCTACTCGCGGTCTTCTGGTCGATGGAGATCGCCGGGGACAGACCCTCGATGAAGTCGACGTCTGGCTTGTCCATCTGGCCAAGGAATTGACGAGCGTACGCCGAGAGACTCTCCACATAGCGTCGTTGCCCCTCCGCATAGATCGTGTCGAACGCAAGGGACGACTTCCCCGACCCCGAAAGACCCGTGAAGACGATGAGTTGGTCGCGCGGTAGCGTCAGATCGATGTTGGCGAGGTTGTGCTCGCGTGCCCCTTTGACGACGATCGTGTCGCTCGACATCTGTAGTTCCGCCTCTGCCTGTCCGTCCGACCCACTCGATGCGCGAGTGTACCGAGCACCTGTGACACGAATGGGGCCGCAGCGTTGCGTTCGATCATCGATGATCGATCATCGAATGCCCTCCAGTCCCCAGTCCCGCCGCGATGTCGGTTTACGCTGGTCTGATGGAATCGCGCTTGTTGGTGAGAGCACTGCCGTGGGGAGTCGTCGGTGTACTCATCGCCGTGGTGCTGTACTCGGGTCTCACATACGGCGAAGGATCAGGCGACCGGTTCGGTGGCGACTTCCCCTCCTTCTACGGTGCCGGGTCCATCGTCCTCGACGGTGACGGGAACGAGCTGTATGACGCTGACCGTCAACTCGCCGCTCAGGAACCGTTCCTCGAAGACGGCGAATTCCTGTACTTCGCCTATCCCCCGTTCGTGGGTGCTGCGTACGCACCCCTCGCCGCTCTCCCCTACGGCGTCGCGTACTCGCTACATGCGGCCGTCGCCATCCTCGCCGTCATCGGAGGGGTGATCGCACTCCGACCGTTGGCACGCGGCCACCTCGATGGTCCGGTCAACCTCGGGCTGGCTACGTGTGCGGCTCTGCTCTCCTATCCCCTGCTGCGATCCGTACTGGGGGGCCAGAACACATCGTTCACCCTCCTCGGCCTTGCGCTGCTTGCTCGCTTCACCCACGACGACAGGGATGTGGCATCGGGCATCGTGCTCGCAGCCTTGATGTACAAACCCCAGTACGGCCTACTGGCCGCACTCGTCCTGATCGTGGCACGTCGTTGGAGGGTCGTTGCGTTGTCCGTCTTCGCAGCGCTCCCGCTCTTCGTCGTGGGCGCACTCACGACGGGATGGGACTGGATCGCCACATGGATCGATGCCGCCACATCGTTCGGTGAGCAGAACCTCATCGTGAACGGCAAGTTCATGATCTCGGCATGGGGCTGGGTCGCAAATCTCGTCGGATCCACCACGGGTGCGACCATCGCCGCCTCCATCGTCGTCTGCGCCGTCGGGCTGCCCATCCTCTGGGCGATCGCAACCGACCGGTGGACGGGTCTGCCGTGGTACGCCGTCCTCCCCGCATTGCTCGTGGCCGCCCCGTCGGCGCTCTACTACGACGCCGGCATCCTCGTGATCACGATCGTCGGACTGATCAGCATCGCCGGCAGCGCAGTTTGGTTCACGACCGGTGTCGTTGTGATCTCATGGGTTGGCCTCGCAGCTGCACCCGCGGGGTGGGAGCCACTGTTCATCCCGATCGCTGCAACCGCCGTGGCCTTTGCGATCGCAGCCATCCGAGCTCCGGAACTCAGTTGATCACAGGTCGGAAGGCGGATCTCCGACGATCAGATCGTCATTTGATGATCGGATTGTCGGATTGTCGGATGGTCGGATCGGCACGCCTCACTGGGCTGCTTCGGTCAGCTCCCGGAGCTCCCGCTTCAACTCGTTGACCTCGTCGCGGAGACGAGCGGCATACTCGAACCGCAGCTCGGATGCGGCCTCGTTCATCTCATCCTCGAGACTCTGGATGAGTCGACGGAGATCGGGAGTCGTGAGGTTCAGGGGCTCCCGTCGACGCAACTCGCTGGCTCGTCGATCGCCCGCAGGGCTGTCCGACGACGCAACCAATTCCAGGATGTCCGACACCTTCTTGCGGATCGTCTGCGGATCGATCCCGTGTTCCTCGTTGTACTCGAGCTGGCGTTGTCGACGTCGGTTCGTCTCGCTGATGGCCGAACGCATCGAGTCCGTGACCTCGTCGGCGTACATGATCACGGAACCGTCCACGTTGCGTGCAGCACGTCCGATCGTCTGGATCAGACTCGTCCCCGAGCGGAGGAACCCCTCCTTGTCCGCATCGAGGATGGCGACGAGTGCAACCTCAGGGAGGTCGAGGCCCTCTCGCAGCAGGTTGACCCCGATGAGTACGTCGTACTCACCGAGCCGCAGGTCACGGAGGATCTGTACGCGCTCGAGCGTGTCGATGTCGCTGTGGAGATATCGCGCCCGCGTCCCCAACTCCAGTAGATAGTCGCTCAGGTCTTCGGCCATCTTCTTCGTCAAGGTCGTCACGAGGACACGCTGATCTGCCTCGGCTGCCGCCTGGATCTCCCCGACGAGATCATCGATCTGGCCCTTCGTCGGTCGCACGATCACCTCGGGGTCCACCAAACCGGTTGGCCGGATGATCTGCTCGACGACCTGCTCAGACTCGCGGATTTCCCATTTGCTCGGAGTCGCCGACAGCAGGACCGCTTGGTTCACCCGCGAGTACCACTCGTCGAATGTCAGTGGCCGGTTGTCGAGCGCCGAAGGCAACCGGAACCCGTGTTCGATGAGTACGTCCTTGCGCGACTTGTCCCCCGCGTACTGACCGTTGATCTGCGGCACGGTCACGTGACTCTCGTCGAGCACCATCAAGAAGTCGTCAGGGAAGTAGTCGAGCAACGTGAACGGCGCCTCGCCGGGCGTGCGTCCGTCCAGGTACCTTGAGTAGTTCTCGATACCGGAGCAATACCCGACTTCGCGCATCATCTCGATGTCGTAGTGCGTCCGCATCCTGAGACGTTGCGCCTCGAGCATCTTGCCGGACGCCTCCAACTCGGCCAGGTGGGTCTCGAGCTCCGCCTCGATCCCGGTGATCGCACGTTCGAGGATCTCCCCGGAGGTCACGTAGTGCGTCGCCGGGTAGACGAAGACCTCGCTCATCTCCTCGATCACCTCACCGGTGATGGGGTTCATCCTGCTGATCCGCTCTACCTCATCCCCCCAATACTCGACCCGTACGATGGTCTCGTCGTAGGTAGGGAACACTTCGAGTGTGTCTCCCTTGACACGGAATGTCCCTCGGGTCAGGTTGATCTCGTTCCGGTCGTACTGCACGTTGACGAGGCGTTTGATTGCCTCGTCCAGCGCAAACTCCACACCCGTAACCAGCCGGAGGAGTTGTCCTTCATAGTGCTCCGGTGAACCGAGTCCGTAGATCGCTGACACCGAGGCGACGATGATGACATCGCGTCTCGTAAGCAGCGCCGCGGTCGCGGCGTGTCGCAGCCGATCGATCTCGTCGTTGACCGTCGATTCCTTCTCGATGTACGTGTCCGTCTGTGCGATGTACGCCTCGGGCTGGTAGTAGTCGTAGTAGGAGACGAAGTACTCGACACGGTTGTTCGGGAAGAATTGTCGATACTCATTGGCGAGCTGCGCAGCCAAGGCCTTGTTCGGCGCAAGCACCAGTGTCGGCTTCTGTACCTGCTCGATCGTCCACGCGATCGTGGCCGACTTCCCCGAACCGGTGATCCCCAGCAGCGTCTGGAACCGGTCGCCGCGTTCGATCCCTTCGACCAAGCGGCTGATCGCCTCGGGTTGATCACCGCTCGGCTGGAAATCGCTGACGACTTCGAATGGGACGTACTTCACAGGGACAGCTCTCGTGCGAGCGCTCTGACCTGATCACGGAGATCGGACAGCGAGCCTGTGTTCTCGATGACCGCATCAGCCCAGTCCCTCCAGAGGTCGTCATCAGCCTGGGTTCCCACCCGTGCGCGGACGTCCGACTCGATACCACCCCTGGCAACGGCCCGTTGCACACGTTCCTCGCTTGGTGCGACCACGGCGATGCGGTACCAGCCGTCGTCGAACATACCGATGACCGGAACCTCGACGGCCACCCATGCTGACCCGGCCGCTGCACTCTGACGTTCGATGTCGGCGCGAATACCCGGATGCGTGATGGCCTCGAGCGCATGGAGCTCACCAGGATCGGTGAACACGATCGCGGCGAGGGCAGGGCGAGAGACGATGCCGCCGTCAGCAACCTCGGGCCAGCGCTCGATCACTGCATCCTTTACCGGTCCCGCCTCAGCCAACAGCCGATGACCGACACGATCCGCTTCGATCACCTGGTAGCCGGCTTCCTCGAGGGCACGAAGTACGGTCGACTTGCCCGCCCCGATTCCTCCACCGACGAGGACCCGTCTACCTTGGTTGCCACGATCTCGCATGGGTTGGACTGTACTCTGCGCCTGTGACAGGACGACAGGCGTGGACACGACGGCTCACGATCGCTTCGTATGCGATCCACATCTTTGCGCTCGTCACCGCTGTCATCGCATCAGGTATCCCGAATGGCTTCGACGCATCAGCGATCATCGGGGCTGCCATCGCATCGGTCGGGGTCGCCGTCTCGTTCCTCGCCCGACTCCCCTTCCCGACGCGCTCGACCCGCGAGGTCGTGGTGCTGGCTACCTCCGTCTCCACCTATTCGATCGCTTGCGGTCTGACGGGTGGATTCGCCAGCGCTTTTGCCATCCTCCCGGTCGCCACGATCTTCTTGGCAGCAATAGGTGCTGGCATGACCGCTGCACTCCCAACGGCTCTCCTGTCGATCCTCGGCGTCACCGTCGCATCCATGGCAGGCGGCGATGCGGAGCTGACCGGTTCGACCATTCGGATCTCTGCGTTCTACCTCCTCACCGCCCTGGCATTCGGAGAGGTGCGGAGAGCCTTGTTCGAGCAAACGACGAACCCCGATGCCGTCGCAGCAGCCGATGCAAGTGAGACACGGCTCGCAAGTCTGGAGACGACGCACGAGCTGCTGGAGGGTTTGGTCCGTGTTGCCACGTCGCCGGACATCAATGCGGTCGCCTCCGCCCAGGATGCGATCCGCGACGCCCAGCTCATCGCACCGAGCGACGCTGCGATCCTCCGGACGAGGAACGGGACCGTATTGGCGCGACGCGGCGACCCGAACACTGCTACGCCGACCACCGTCATCATGACCGGTGGCGAAGACCTAGGGATCGAACTCACCCTGTGGCCCTCATCAGGAGCGATCACCGACGACCAGCGCGAGATGCTCGCCGATGCGCTCACCCCGGTCCAGCTTGCGATCGAGAACGACGAGATGGTCTCGACCCTTGCTGGCGTAGCCGTCCAACGGGAGCGGGTGCGCCTCGCTCGCGAACTCCACGACGACGTAGCCCCGAGCGTCGCAAGTGTGGGACTCACCCTCGACATGCTCATCGCTTCCGGGCAACTCGACTCCGAACAGCAACGCAACATCGAGGCCACCCGGACGAACGTCACCCGGCTGGTGGATCGGATCCGGGCACAGGTGCAGGACCTCCGAGCCGACCGCTCTGGGTCCCTGACCGAGCATGCGCACTCCCTCGTCGCTGAAGTCGACGCCGACGGGCCAAGCGTGATCGTCAGTCTCGACGAACGGGTACCGCCCCGCCCTGCAGTCGCCGACGAGCTTCGGTCCATGATCACCGAGGCCTTCCGGAACGCCATCAACCATGCCGAGGCGACATCGATTCGGATCGAGGGCTCGATCGATGAAGACGGGGGCTCGGTACGGGTGATCGACAACGGACGAGGGTTCGACACCACGACACAGCCAACGGGCCACTTCGGGATCCCAGGCATGCAAGAGCGTGCGGGCCTGATCGGTGCGACCATAGACGTCACGAGCAAGATCTCCGACGGTACGATCGTCGCAATCAACTGGAGGTACCCGGTTTGAACCACGCCATCCGTGTCGCCATCGCCGACGATCACCAGATCCTTCTCGACGGACTCGAACAGGCTCTCGACTCGCTCCCGGACATCCAGGTCGTCGCTACCGCCTCAAACGGGGCAGAGCTCACGGATGTCGTCGCCCGCTTTGAACCCGATGTGCTGCTCGTCGACGTCGAGATGCCCGGTTCGTCCGGTATCTCGACGATCAGCGCTATCGATTCGCTTCCTCCGACGATCGTCGTCACCATGCACACCGCCGACGAGTACGCATCTGCGGCGAAGGACGCCGGCGCCGTCGGGTTCCTGTCGAAAGGCGCACCCCTTCCGCAACTCGCCGCCGCCGTGCGGGCTGTCCGCAACGGCGTGAACCTCTTCGAATCGGAAGATCTGGCAGCGACCCTCGACGAGTACCGGCTGCCGACCCTCACGAAGGCTGCCGATTCGATCACCGACCGCGAACGCGACGTCCTCAAGTGCCTGGTCCAAGGGATCAGCAGAACCGAAGACATTGCGGACGAGCTCTACATCTCGCAAAAGACGGTCAAGAACCATCTCGCCTCGATCTATGAGAAGCTCGGGGTCAACGATCGCGCCCAAGTCGTCGTCGAAGCCATGAAACTCGGCCTCGACCGCGACTGGGAGTAGCGACCGGCCATCGACCCGGAAATCCGCGAATAGGTCGAACGACCCCTAAAGATTCTGGTCCGGATGCCGTACATTGAGTCACGGATCGCCTTGTATAGGAGGAAAAGAAATGCTTCGTCTGTGGACCGCCTTCCAGGCATACGTTCAGCGCGAAGAGGGTGCCAGCATGGTGGAATACGCCTTGCTCGTCGCACTGATCGCAATCGTGGCCATCGTGGCCGTCACGCTCGTCGGTACTTCCGTCAGCGAAGAGTTCCAGTCGATTTCCGACACGCTCTAGTCCACGACCACACATCTACTCGCACGAAGGGAGTCGGTTCGCCGGCTCCCTTCGTCGTTGTGGAACGAAGACATGGAGAACCTCCCAACGTCTGGCGCCGAGCGGCTGGGGCAGGACTCAGGTTCCCGGGGCGTAGAAGAGGGTGAAGTATTCCGTCTCGTTGGCGATCGTCCACCCGTCCTCGACCAGACGCTCCATGAGCGGCCAGTCCGGCTGCACGAGTGCACTGTCGAAGTCATACTCGGCGAAGACGTCCGTATAGGTCCCGGCAACCGCATCGGCGAACTGCTCGAGGCGCTCCACTCCATACAGCTCGGCGCGGTCATCGATCCAGACCAATCGCTCCGGATACTCGCGGTAGATCAGATAGCCACCGACGGCGGTGTCGTAGAACGTGTTTCTCCCTCCCATGGCAGCACGCGTCGCCGTGTCGGGGAATCGCTCGGGAAGCAACGTTCCGTTCGCCGCACTCACCATCGGAAACAGCGCCATGACGGCGACGAGCGCCACCGCGACCTTCGGAATCAGTGAGCTTCCGGACGCCTTCGGCACCCGAATCGGTGGGATCGCAGCAGCTGCGTACGGAAGCAGCACGATGGTCGCCGGCACCACGGTGCGTCTGCTCGTCACACCGAGGAAGAGGAACGGGACGATGACCCACAAGTCTCGCGGTCGCAGAGCACCCCGCATGCCCGCGACGACGAGGCCGACCACAACGACCACGTACGGCATCTGTGCGGGGGAACCAAAGTCGGGAACCTTCCACTCCTGCATCAACGCAAGCGCATCCTGGGCACCTAGGAAATCCACGACGACACCCCACGTTCCCAGGCCGTGCGGGGTCGCCAGGGATGCAACGAGTGACAAGACACCCACCATGAACAGCCGTCGGTCCATCGTGCGTAGCCAATGGAGGACGATGATGAGGCCGCCGATGATCCAGCTCCCGTGGACCCCTGCCCACACCCACATGATCGGGACCACGAGCCAGAGTAGGTCGTCACGGTTCTGGAACACCACGACGAGGGCAGCGAGCAGCACGAACGAGAGGATCACAGGACGCGGTTGGAGGAACGGTCCGTAGAGCCATACCGCCCCCACGAGGACGAGGGCCGTCGAGACGGGGGAAGGTGAACGCCGGTACACGGCAAGCCCCGAGAAGAGCAACAACGCGATGGAGCAACCGAAGACGAACCAGTTGGCCCACCCCAGCCCCGAAAACCACTGCTCAGCCTGTGCGTAGCCCAGCTCGGCGAGCCATGACTGTGTGCGCCAAGAGGCCCCGAGTTCGGTGAAGGAGAAGATGTCGTGATCGAGTACGCGACCGAGGTCCGCTTGGACGGCTCCGGCACGGATGTGCCAGAGGAACGAGTTGTCGCGAATCGCACCCGATGCGAGGAACGCGACTAGGAACACCGGTACGACGGGGAGGGCATGCACGATGCGGAGACGTGACGCCGACGATGCCCGCGACGGCCGACCGACAGTCATGCGCTACAGCAGGGTGTTCGAGATGTTGATGGCGGCGGGACCGAGGATGACGATGAAGATCGACGGGAAGATGCAGATGAGCATCGGGAAGATCATCTTCACCGGTGCCGCGAATGCCTTCTCTTGGATGCGCTGACGGCGACGAACACGCATCTCCTCCGCTTGTACGCGGAGCATCCGTGCGATCGACACACCGAACTGATCGGCTTGGATCAGCGACAGGATGAACGAGTTGAGGTCATCGACATCCGTGCGTTCCGCCATGTTCCTCAGTGCTTCATGGCGGGACACACCGACACGCGTCTCGGACAGCATCCGCTTGAACTCGGTTGCCAGTTCGCCGGGAACGGTCTGTACGACTCGACCCATCGCCGACTCGAACCCGAGACCGGCTTCCACCGAGATCACGAGCAGGTCGATGATGTCAGGAAGCTCCTTCTCCATCGTGGCCCGGCGGTCATCGATGGCTCGACTGAGGATTGCCTCGGGACCGAAGAATCCCATGACGAGCAACAGACCGCCTACCGCAAACTTCAACATCGGTCCGTTCACGAGCGGTGTGACGAAGAACACCGCTACGACGCCGACGACGAGTGAGATGATACGGATCGCGGCCCAGGTGTTCCCGTCCATGCGGTCGGACCATCCCGCCCACACGATCTTCTTCTGCGCTCGCTCAACCCATCCGACGGGCGTGAAACGCAACGCAAACCGGCCGAGCCCGGAGACGACCGGGGCGACGGCACGGGTCGAGAAGTCCTCCTGGAGCTTGTCCTCGCGGGAGCTCAGGCTTGCGACACGGGCACCGGAACGGTTCCTTTGGGAACGGACGACACCGTTGCCGATGTACACGGCAAGCGCACCAACGGTGATCGAGACGGCAAGGACGGCGAAGAGCAAAGGATCCATCAGGCATCCACCTGCACGATCTTCTGCATCCAGAAGATGCCAACGAGGATGAACACACCGCCTCCGATCAGCAGCCCGATACCTACACCGGTCGTGATCAACGGTTCGACGTATCCGGGATTCGTCGCCCAGATGAATGCAAACAAGAAGAGCGGCATGATCGACAGGACGATTGCTGAGATACGGCCCTCAGCTGTCAATGCTTTCATCTCTCGACGAAGTCGGTTCCGCATCACCATCGTCTCGGCGGTCGTTTGGAGTACCTCGGCGAGGTTACCGCCGACCTCCCGCTGGATGTTGATGGCGAGTACGGTCCATTCGAAGTCCTGCGACGACATCCGAATTGCGATGTCGTTCATGGCATCATCGATGCTCTTCCCGAGTCGGATCTCGGCGATGGCGCGACCGAACTCGCGACGGGTCGGCTCTGGTGCTTCCTCACCGACGGCCTCGACTGCTTGGAGCAGCGAGTAGCCGGCGCGAAGGGACGTGGCGATCAGGTTGAGGGTGTCGGGAAGCTGGTCCTCAAACTTCTTCCGCTGTCGGGCGGCGACCTGGTTCACGAACATCAATGCACCCAACAGGACGATGAAGCCAGCGATTGCTCCCCAGAGGAGCGAGCGCGTGAGCGCCGTGACCACGAGTCCGAACAGGATCGCCAAGGCGAGTGCGGCGATGATCGCTTCACCCGATTTCAGTGGCAGGTCGGCTGTTTCGAGCGCTGCTTCGATCTTGTTCGTTGCTCCACGCTTCTCCGCTGCGGATTCCGCAGAACGCGCAGCTCGACGGAGAAAACGGAACTTGGCGAAGAGTCCGCTCGATCCATCGGCCTCTGCGGAATAGGTCGTCAACCGAGTGTTGATGGATGCTTCCGTCCTCGATCGAGTCGACCCGAAGAGGATGATGAAGAGCAAGAAGACCGCGATTGCAGCACCGAGTGATGCCAGTAGCACCAGCATCGATCCCGACGACGAGGCCGCCGTCTCCGAGGTCTGCGCGAGGGCGGGGCTGGCCGTGAGGACCAGCATCATGACGCCCAGGAGTACGGTGAGACGCTTCATCGCTGTGCAAACGGTTCCGGATGGAAGATCTCAGCCGGCAGATGGATTCCGTAGTTCTCGAGATGATCGGAGAACGAAGGACGGATCCCGGTTGCCTTCAGGCGACCCTTGTACTTGCCGTTGTCGTCGAAGCCCATGCCGTAGTCGAAGAGCATCAGGTCCTGGAGCGTGATGATGTCACCCTCCATGCCGACAACCTCCGTCACGTGGGTGATACGCCGAGTTCCGTCACGCAGACGGTGGACATGAACGATGAGATCGAGTGCGGACGCAACCTGCTCACGGATTGCACGGACCGGAAGGTCCATTCCTGCCATCAACACCATCGTCTCGATACGAGCGAGGGTGTCGCGAGGAGCGTTGGAGTGAACGGTCGTAAGTGATCCGTCGTGACCGGTGTTCATGGCCTGGAGCATGTCCAACGCCTCACCGCCACGGACCTCACCGACGATGATTCGATCGGGACGCATACGCAGGGTGTTCCGCACGAGGTCACGGATGGTCACCTGGCCGGTTCCCTCGATGTTCGCCGGACGGGACTCGAGCGTGAGGACGTGCGTCTGGTTCAGCTGGACCTCGGCAGCGTCCTCCACGGTGATGATGCGCTCATCGGCCGGGATGAAGTTCGAAAGTACGTTGAGGAGCGTCGTCTTACCGGAACCTGTGGATCCGGAGACGATGACGTTCAACCGGCCTTCGACACATCGCTTGAGCAGACTGGCGACTTGCTCGCTCATCGTGTTGTTGGCGACGAGGTCATCAACGGTGAATGGATCGACGGCGAACTTACGAATCGTGACGAACGGTCCGCCGATCGCCAGCGGGTGGATGATGGCGTTGACGCGGGATCCGTCGGGAAGACGTGCATCGACCATCGGCGTGGACTCGTCGATACGACGGCCGACCTGCCCGACGATCTTTTCGATGATGCGCTCGAGGTGGTTCGCATCGACGAATCGGGTGTCCGTCTTCGTGAGGCGTCCTCCGCGCTCTACCCAAACGGAGTGGGGTCCGTTGACCATCACCTCGGTGACGGCCGGGTCTGCGAGATACGGGTCGATCGGACCGTACCCGAGGACATCGTCCGCGATCTCCTGGAGGAGCGCCATACGATCGGCACGAGCCAGCGGAACGGACTGTTCCTGCTCGAGTGCCCATTCGAGCATCTCCATGACGCGGAGCTTCAGCTCTGCGTCGGACATCTGTGCACTGTAGAGCGTCGGTCCGAGACCCTCGACCACCTTGTAGTGCAGCTTCCGACGGAGATCCTGCTTGACCTCGGTCTTCTGACCTGCGCCTACGTCTTCGGTGTCGCGGGCTGCTTTTACCCTATCGGCAAGTGACATCGGCTCTCCCTCCGTATGCGGTCACCGGGTGCTCCTAGCGGAACCAGCCCCGTTTGGTGTCTTGTTCTTCTTCGACCGCTTCGCCCTCGAACACAAGGGCTGCGACGGCACGCAGATCTTTCGCCGGTCGGGACCTCGGATACAACGAGATCACGGGCTCGCCTTCGTTCACTGCCCTCGGCACCAACCTATCAGACGCAATCGCTGCCTGAACCTCGAGACCGAGCGCACGTTCGAGCTCATCGATGTCGAGACGGGCCTTCGAATTCACACGGTTGAGGACGAGCTTGATCTTCTCGAACGGGAACTTGATGAGTTCCAACGTGTCGAGTGCGAGCTTTGCGTTCTTGACCGCCGGGAGATCCATGTCCACGACGAGGAGAACAGCATCGGAGCGCTCGAGGATCGAGAGCACCGGTTCGTCCAGGAAGGGAGCGGTGTCGATGACGATGTAGTCGAACATGCGCTTGAGCATGCCGATCGTCTTCACCACGACCTGTGTCGAGACCTCGTCGGCGAGCGACGGCTCGAGGGGGGCAGACAGGACGCGCATGCCCGAGCTGTGGGTTGCGAGAAGGCTGTCGAGAAGCGCCTCGTCCAACTTGTCGATGTCGCGGGCGGCATCGACGATCGTGTGCTGTGGCTCCACCTGGAGCGAGATGCAGACGTCACCGAACTGAAGATCGGCATCGAGCACGACCACTCGTTCCGGGGCATCCGACATCGCGGCAAGACCCAACGCCGTGTTGACGGTCGTCATCGTCTTACCAGCGCCGCCCTTCGGCGACATGATCGTGATGACTTTCCCGATCTTGGTCTTCGCCGCACCCCCGGTCTGGATCATCGTCTCGACCTTCTCGATGTGGTTCAACATCGAGGAGACCTTCTGTCCGTCGAGGGGCATGTCCACGACGTCTTTGTAACCGACACGGATGGCTGCGCGGAGTACGTCGAGCGTTGGTTTCTCGGCTGCGAGCACGAGGGGCAACGTCGGCTGGATGTCCAGCAGCTGCGCCGCCTCTGCTACGCCGGCTTCGTGACCGAACCCGGGACCGATGATCGCCAACTCGATGCCCTCTTCGACCAGCTTCCGCTGGGCGTCGGACACGTTGCGGGCGGTGTAGACCTTGTGGCCGTCGAGCAGCCCAAGGATGGTCTCCGTTGCCGCGGCGTCCGTGTCGACGACGAGGATCGAGCGGGTGGCGATACCGGGGTCACTCGGCATTGAGCACCAACCCGACCTCTGCGGCGATCCGATCGAGGAGACCGAACAGGTCATCCACGACCACCGGCTGTGCGTCGTACGGGACGTACGTGCTGTCTGCTGGCAGGAGCGACAGCGCAACCGTCGTGTACTGCTTTGCGAACTCGATGATCTCAGCTTGCTGCGGCGTGACCTCGAAGACGTAGACCTGCGCACCCTGTGGTTCGAGACCGGTTGCGAGCGGTGCAACACGAGTGTCTGGTCCGACCGCGATCACCTGGATCTCCTGGAGGATGGTCTCGGTGATGGCGTAGGTCGTGGGCAGTGCGTCGAGCAGGTTCGTCGGCGTTTCATCCTCGGGGTTGTCGACGGGCTCCTCAGGAGTCTCGATGCCCTCTTCAACGAGCTCTTCGAAGAAGAGGTCACGAAGCTCGTCATTGCTCACGAGTTGGAGGAAGTCGAACGGAGACACCTCAGTCGAGGCGAGGATATTGACGTTGTCACCCGGACGGATGAACGAACCACTGGCGTCCGGAGCATCGAGCAGCATCGAGATCGCCACCTTGCCTTCGGCTATGGATTCGTTCAGGCGTGTTTCCGTGTCTGCGACATCGACGAATGAATCCTGGGCGATCAGCTGACCTGCGGCGATCGGCCCGGCAGCGACGTTGCCGTCGAGGACGGATGCGAGGTCGGACGGGTTGCGAGGGCAACCGTATTCGTTCGGATCCTTCGATGCGTTGTCGCCGGCTGCGCCGAGGCACAGGATCGACGATCCCTCGAACACGACGTTCTGGCGAAGCGCCGTCGATTCCGCAATGCTCGGCTCGGCATCGATGCCCGCGGTGCGGGCAGGGATGTCCTGGACGGCGCGGTAGACGATCACCTCGGAGATATCACTCCGGATGTCGTCTTCCACGTTCGTCAGGTACTGGTAAAGGGCGAAACCCGAAATCCCAGCGAGCAGCACGGCAATGACAAGTACAAGAGTCCGGCGCCCCATATCAGATCTTCCTCCAGAGGTGTCCTGAAACGTTCTGCGCGCGAATCAACACGATGTTGTTCGCACATCCATGAGAGGTTGGCACACGCCACGGTGTCCGGTCAAGGACTCCGACGGCGCATCGGTCAGCTACGACCGATCCCACGCTCTTTGAGCTCGGCGAGAATTGCTTCGAGAGATGAGTCTGCGGAGAACCCTGGGGCCTCGTCTGTAGATTCTTCTTCACGTTGGAATTCCCTCCGACGGGGTCGGCTTGGCTGTTGATCGCCCCACGAGGAGCGCTCCTCCCACTCAGGGAGAGCCTGCTTGATGGACAGGCTTACCCGTCGTCTGTCGGCATCGATCTCGGTGACCTTTACCGTTACTTCCTGACCGAGCGAAAGTTCCAATTCAGGACTTTCCACGTGATGCATCGCGATCTCGGACACATGGACCAGACCTTCGACTCCATCACCGACCGAAACGAAGGCTCCGAAGGGAACCGTCTTGGTGACCTTCCCCGGGACGATCGCTCCGACATCGGTCGCACGAGCGAACGTCTCCCACGGATCCTCAGCGGTCTGACGGATCGAGAGGCTGATCCGTTCACGGTCATAATCGACCTCGAGCACCTTGACTTTGACCTGGTCCCCGACCGTGACGATCTCGCCTGGGTGGTTCACATGACGCCATGAGAGCTCCGAGACATGGACCAATCCGTCCATCCCGCCGAGATCCACGAAAGCACCGAAGTTGACGACACTCGAGACGACACCGGGGCGCACATCGCCCTCCTTGAGGTCCTCGAGGAATGCCTGGCGCTGTTCGGCCTGTTCCTCTTCGAGATAGGCACGACGCGACAGCACGACGTTGTTGCGGTTCCGGTCGAGTTCGATGACCTTCGCCTCGATCGTCTCACCGACGAACGGCTGGAGGTCGCGGACACGACGGAGGTCGACGAGCGACGCTGGGAGGAAGCCGCGGAGACCGATGTCCACGATGAGACCGCCCTTGACGACTTCGATCACGTGACCCTCGACGGTGCCGCCAGCGTTCATCACGCCTTCGATGCGTCCCCAGGCACGCTCATACTGTGCTCGCTTCTTGGAGAGCACAAGGCGACCCTGGTCGTCTTCCTTCTGGAGGACGAGAGCTTCGATCTCTTCGCCGACCTTCACCACATCGTCCGGGTTTGCGTTGTTGCGGACGGAAAGCTCGTTCGGTGGGATCACACCTTCCGACTTGTAGCCGATGTCGACGAGGACCTCGTCCGGGTCGACACGGACCACGGTGCCTGCGACGATGTCGCCTTCTTTGAACTCGAACACCGTTTGCTCGACCGCGGCGGCGAAATCGTCAGCGCTCAGATCGTCGGGGACGTCCCCGATCGTCTTCGGAGCGCTGATGGCTGGGCGATCGCCGGCGGGAGACCGTGGTGCCGGTTCGTCTTCAGCCTTCTCCTCAGCCTTCTCAGGCGCGTCGGCAGACGCTTCAGGTTCGTCGGTGACGCTGGCCGCTTCTTCGCCAGCATCAGCGTCCGCTGCATCCGAAACCGGGGTCGCCTCAGGAGTCTCTTCGGTCGACTCGGCTGCTGGCGCCTCAGCGGCGGGCTCTGTGGCCGTTCCCTCCGCGACAGCCGTCTCGGCTGCCTCATCGGTGGTCACGGGTACTTCTGCCTCGGTGGTCTCGAGGACTTGGTCGTTGTCGTTGGGCATGTAAAGGTTGGTCTCCTTGGAAATACAGATTGCCTGCGGGCGCGAACGAATGGCCCGTAGGCACTACGGAGTGTACACGGAACCGCCCCGAATGTGGAGCCCAGTTCCCGACGAACGACGAACGACCAATGAACGATGACCAACGAACGAGCCCCAGCGGCACGAGAGTCGTCCTTGCGGCGAAGCGCACGACGTCGTACCTTCGTCGTTTGTCCTTTGTCCTTTGTCCTTTGTCCTCTGTAGGCGCAGCCGGGTCAGTGTCCTGCCGCTGCCAGGTCCTTGCCGGCGCCATAGGAGACCTTGAGTGGCACGATGAGCTCGGTGACGTGTTCCATCGTGGTGATCGTCGTGTCGGTCACTTCGTCGAGTTCCTCGTCCGGGACTTCGATCACCAGTTCGTCATGGATCTGGAGCAACATCTCCGCCGAGGAGCCTGCCGACCGGAGCCGGGTATCGAGATCGATCATCGCCTTCTTGATGATGTCGGCAGCAGAACCCTGGATGGGAGCGTTCAATGCCATCCGCTCCCCCATCTGGCGGTCTCTCGTCCTCCGGCTATGAAGTTCGGGGAGATAGCGTCTGCGGCCGAGGATCGTCGTCGTGTAGCCGGTCTGCTTCGCTTCCTCGACGATGCCGCCCATGTACGCCTGCACCCCGGGGAACTGGGCGAAATAGGCATCGATGTGCGCCTGGGCCTCGCTGCGATCGATATCGAGCCGTTGTGCCAGTCCGTATGCCTCCATGCCGTACAGGAGCCCGAAGTTGATCATCTTGGAGGTGCGCCGCATCTCGTCGGTCACCGCATCCAGCTCGACGCCGTTGACTCGGGCAGCCGTGGCTGCATGGATGTCGATGTCGTCAAGGAACGCTGCGACGAGACCGGGGTCTTCCGAGAGGTGTGCGAGGATCCGAAGCTCGATCTGGGAGTAATCGGCCACGAGCAGCGAACAGCCGTCTGCAGCGACGAACGCCCGCCGGATCGCACGCCCTTCTTCGGATCGGGCAGGGATGTTCTGGAGATTGGGACGTTCCATCGAGAGCCGCCCGGTCGCGGCTCCCACCTGATTGAACCTCCCGCGGACTCTGCCGTCGTCGTCGACGAGATCGAGCAACGCATCGACGTACGTCGACCGGAGCTTGTCGAGCTCCCGATACTTGAGCAGGTTGGCAACGATGTCATGCTCCCCCGCCAACTTTTCGAGCACCGACGCATCCGTCGACGGGACACCTTTGGGTGTCTTCTTGACCACCGGCAAACCGAGTTGGTCGAAGAGGACCGACCGGAGTTGCTGTGTCGAGTTGATGTTGAAGGTCGAACCGGCGAGCTCGTGGATGTCTACCTCGAGCTGTGCGATCCGTGCCACGAGGTCGTCGTGGAGTTCGGAGAGGAGATCCGTGTCCATCTGGACGCCGGCATGTTCCATCTCCGCGAGGATCGTGATCAGCGGGAGCTCGACGTCCTGGAACAGTGCGAGACCACCACGGCCCTCCATCTGTGCACGGAGCGGGTCGACGAGACGTTCTACAGCGAGTGCGCGCCGTGCAGGTGTTTCGAGGTCAATCGCGCTCTCGTCGAAAGAGAAGGCAGCCTGTGACCCCTCCCCTTCGCCACGGTCGACCTCGTCGACATCGATCCCGAGTTCCCGGTGCGCCAGATCCTCGAGACTCGGCGCACGCTGCGCCGGATTGATCACGTACGCGGCGAGCAGCGAATCGAAGGCGACGAGCGGAACCGACAGATCCGCCTCCCGCAGCGCGACGAGGAATGGCTTGACGTCGTGCCCCTGTACACCACCCTCGCGGGCAAGTTCGTCCAGAAGCGTCGGGGCATTGGTGAGGGGCACGTAGACACACGGGTCGCCGGCGACGACGAAACCGAGCAGATCCCCGTCGGACCACACGGGATCGACTGCGATGGGGGCATCTGTCGACAGCTTCGCTGCCGCATCGGTGTCCGTCGCGGTGACCACCTCGACATCCACGACCGCCCGCTCGGCCTCGGTGACCCCACCGAGCTCTTCGAGCCGCTGCCAGAGACTCCGGAATGCGAGGTCGTCGAACAGCGACCGCACAGTGTCGCGGTCAAACGGTCGGAGCACGAGGTCGCTCGGTTCGATCTCAGGGATCGCAACATCGTGCACCATCGTCATCAGCTCACGATTGAGAAACACCTGATCACGGGCCACCTCGAGGTTTTCGCGCAGCTTCGGTGTCAGGTCTCCGAGTGCGTCGTAGAGGTCTTCGAGGCTCTCGAACTGGTTGATGAGTTTCGCCGCAGTCTTCTCCCCTACCCCTTGGACGCCGGGCAGGTTGTCGGACGAGTCGCCACGCAACGCTGCATACTCGACGTATCGATCCGGGGTGATCCCATACCGTTCCTCGATCCATGCAGGCGTCGCTTGGACCACGTCGGAGATCCCCCGCCGTGTGTACAGGATCGTCATCGCATCGGAAGAAAGCTGGAATGCGTCACGGTCGCCGGTGACGATGCACACGTCGTAGCCGAGGTTCCGTCCTTGGTCAGCAAGGGTCGCAATCACATCGTCGGCTTCGAACCCGGCAACGCTGACCTGCGGCACCTCCATGGCCTCGAGGACTTCGCGGATCAGTGGGAGCTGCGACCGGAACAGGTCAGGGGCCGACTCCCGCGTTGCCTTGTACTCGGGATACCGCTCCGTCCTGAACGTCGGCTCCTTACGGTCCCATGCAACGGCCAACGCATCGGGGTTCTCGTCGTCAAGCAGCTTGATCAACATCGAGGTGAACCCGAAGACGGCGTTGGTCACTTGTCCGCTGGGAGTCGCAAGGTCCGGTGGGAGCGCATAGAACGCCCGATAGGCCAACGAATGTCCGTCGAGAAGCGCCAACTTGGTCATGATGGCAGAGTACTCAGTACGCAGCACTCAGCACTCAGTACCGAGAACGCAAGCGTCCGGCCGAGGCTCGAGGCTGTGTACTTTGTACTCAGTACTTCGTAGTCGCTGAGCGAAGCTCAGCGTCACTCGACGATCTTGACCGGGTTGCCCTCGACCCGGGCCGACCACGTGGTCGTGTCGTTCGAGTTCGCCGTGTAGTTGTAGTCGATCTTCCACCAGCAACCCGGCACGGTCCCGACGGTGCAGGTGTATGTGTCCGGGATCCGGATCCGTACCGTGACCAAGTGGTTGTTGTAGATGGCGCTACCGCCGCCGGTCGTGGTCTGGATGGTGCAGGCGCCCGGCGAGCCACTATTGCCGTTGGTCGCTGACCATTCGCACGGGAGGGGGTTCCCTCCATTGACGGACGGTGGAGGGTCGACGGACATCCATGCAGCTGCATTCGACTCACCCGGATCCCAGAGTTCGATGACAAGGTCTTTGCCCTTGTGGATCGGATCCACCTCGGCGAGATAGAACGACGTGTCGGCGACAGCACCCTGGACATTCGAGTAGATCGCCATGTCACCCAGGCCGTAGATGCGGGCCGTTGCGCCGCCGGTCGCCTTCATCGACCAGCGGTTCAGCCCCTGTTCGCCGTCGTTCTTGATCAGGACCCGGATGGGATACGTCCCTTCGGCGAGATTCCGGGTGCACACCGGATCCCAAAGGTCGTCGAGGTCGCTGATCGCACCCTTCGGATCTGCGATGGGGCCGTTGGTATTGAGGTAGGCGTCGTAGTCGGCGAAGGTCGTGTTGTTGTTCGCCGTGGGCATGAGTGCATCCCTCGGCTCGAACTCCGAGTAGCAGAGCACCGTGTTGTCCGACGTGTCGAGCGGCGTGGGGTCTGAGTCGTAGAGGATCCAGACCGTCGTCGGACCGGGGCTGCCACCGCGAGGGTTGTCACCGACGAGGACGAAGTCTCCGCCTCCCCGCGTGAACTGACCGTCGAACACCTGGAGTGTCACCGACCCTGCACTCGTGACTTCGAGACCGTAGAGGTAGCCACCGGAGTTCGAGGAGGTCGACCCGATCGTCGGCGGCGAGTACACCGTCGGTCGGGCCTCATGGTTCGCGGTACAACCCGAGCCGGAGCCGGATCCGAGACACTGTGATGCATACCGGTCACCCATGCTCCGGCCGGTGTAGTAGCCGTGGATGTTGCCCCAGAAGTTCGGCAGGTGTCCGGTGGTCGGATCGTTCCCGAACTCTGGTTCGGGGCTGCCGAGCGGCAGCGGTGTCACGTACTCCGCCACTGCGGTCTTCGTCACGTCCACCGTGTTGAGACCAAAGATCCGCATGAAGAAGGTGTCCACCGGTTGGGTGATCGTCACCCGGAGCTGCTGGTTGTTCGCCACGGCGGTCGAGTCCGAAACGGCATCCGCAGGCGTGACCGTCGCCCCCGAGGCGAGGTTGAACCCGTTCTCCGACGCCGATTGGATCGCGTTGAAGAATGCGTTGGCTTGATCGTCCGGTTCGTAGATCACTCCCGACAACGCAGCGGCATCCGCACCGTGTTGGATACGGATCCCGTTCCAGAAGAGCCATCCGAGATCGATGGCGAATCCAGCCATCCCCATGAACACGGTCAGCATGCCTGCGGCGAGAACGAGGACGGCACCGCGTTCCTTCGAACGCATGGATTCCCAGTTGTCACGAACCGATGTCAGGAGGCGTCGCATCTTCTCCCCTACGGTGAGGACGTTCCGAAAACGTCGGGTTCAAGTCGGATCAGGGCTCGCTCGGTCAGGTCCCGGTCGACGCCGGGGATCAGTCCGGTCACGGCAGTGTGGTGATAACGAACTTCGATACCCATGACGTCGAGACCTCCGCCGGATGGTTCGAGCGTGGTGTCACGACTCGATGGCACCCACGGGCCACCGTACGTGGCCGGCCCCGGGTTCGGGTCGGGACAGGGCGTCCATCGGCAGGGAACGAGCGGTGTGAACGAATACGTGTTGACGGATCCAGCGACCTTGGCGCCCGTGGTCTCGTTGGCCTTGAAGATCTGCACGCTGATGAGCACTGAGGAATCGACCTGGTCGTACAGCCCGGCTTCGAGAGCCTCGAGGATCGCCATGTCGGCAGCGTCCCTGGTCCCCATGGTCGCTCCGGTCCTCGCGGCCGAGGAGGTGGCGGAAGCGATCGTCATCTTCTCCTTGAACAGGAGACCGTATTCGACGATGCCGAAGACCAACAGGATCAGCAGTGGGAGCACGATCGCCATCTCCACGATGGCGGCGCCCCGCTCGTCCTTGTTTCGGTGGAGCCCGAATATCGCCACTTCAAAACCTCGATCGCCAGCTGTCGGATTGCTACGCATCGTATCCGCGAAACCACTCATTGTCCACAGCGGTTCCGACGGTCGCTCTGCGCGTTCTTCCCGTTCGAACATTATCGGTCAGAAACCCCGGTACTTGAATGGGTTCAGCGACCCAAGCGGGTGGTTTACCGGTGGACGGACTGTCTAGGCATCCACCCTTCGCACTTCGACGGCGCATGCACCGTCGAAGTTCGTACCGGGAGGGGGACTTGAACCCCCACGGGCTTGCGCCCAGTGGATTTTGAGTCCACCGCGTCTACCATTCCGCCATCCCGGCTGGGACCGCGAGCGTACCGCACCTGCTGCTCTTTCACTTCCGCAAACACGGTCTCACACCGGATCGCCTGGCCACATCACCCGTCGATCGCCGACCGCAGTTCCGAGACGAACATCCGTAGTGCATCGGCCGCCTGCACAGTGGTCGAGGATTCCATCACACGGCGGACCACGGCCGTCCCGACGATCACCCCGTCGCCGTGCCGGGACGCCGCTGCAGCCTGTTCCGGTGTCGAGATGCCGACACCGAATACGACAGGCACGTCCGACCTTGCCCGGATACGGGCAGCAAGTGCATGGATGTTCTCGGATGCGGCATCGCGTTCTCCCGTGACACCGACCTCGGCAATCGCATAGACGAATGCTGGTTCGGTCTCTAGGACCGCATCGAGACGCTCGTCGGTCGTCGTCGGGGCAGCGAAAGCAACCATCCCGACGCCCTCCTCCGCCGCAGCTGCGCTGAACGGTGCAGCCTCGTCGATCGGAAGGTCGGGGATGATCACGCCGTTGATCCCGCGTTCGGCTGCCTGTGCGAAGAACTCCCGGACGCCGGATCTCAGCACCGGGTTCACGTAGGTCATCGCAAGGACCGGCGTCTGTGTCGTCTCCCGGACAGCGGCCGCGACCCCGAGCGCATCGGGAAGGGTGATCCCTTGGGCGATGGCACGGTGACCGGCAGCCATGATGACCGGCCCGTCCATCAACGGATCGGCATACGGGATGCCGATCTCGAAGCCGTCGGCGCCCGCATCCGCCATCGTCTTGAACAGCTCGACCGACGCGACGGGGTCAGGGAGCCCGGCCGTCAGGAACGGGAGCAGCACCCCACGACCCGCCTCCCTTGATTCGGCGAACATTCGATCCAGTGCGGTACGAGGTCGATCACCCATCGACGCCCGCGATCTGTTGGACATCCTTGTCGCCGCGCCCGGAAAGGTTGAGGACGACCGTCTTGCCTGCCAGTTGCGCCTGTTCTCGGACGATCCACGCAAGACCGTGGCTCGACTCGAGGGCAGGAATGATGCCTTCCGTCTCCGACAGGAGGTGGAAGGCTTCGACTGCTTCGTCATCCGATACCGACACATAGTCCACCAAACCCGCATCCTTGAAGTAGGAGTGCTCGGGTCCGACGCCCGGGTAGTCGAGTCCGGCAGAGATCGAGTGTGCTTCGAGGACCTGCCCCCATTCGTCCTGGAGCATGTAGGTCATCGATCCGTGCAGGACACCGGGTGATCCGTGACCGAGCGAGGCACCGTGCTTGCCCGTCTCGATACCGAAACCCGCAGCCTCGACTCCGACGAGGGAAACGCCTTCGACGCCTGCGAACGGATAGAAGACGCCCATGGCATTGGATCCGCCACCGACGGGCGCAACGATGACATCGGGAGATGGTTTGCCCGCTGCGCCGTCGAGATCGGCTGCGAGCTCCTCCCCGATCACCTTCTGGAACTCGCGGACGATCCACGGGAACGGGTGCGGCCCGACGACCGATCCGATGATGTAGTGCGTGTCCTCGACCGTGGCGACCCAGTCGCGCAGCGCCGCAGAAACCGCATCCTTCAGTGTTCCCGCTCCGTCAGAGACCGAAACGACCTCTGCTCCGAGCAGCTTCATCCGGTAGACGTTGAGGGCCTGGCGCTCGATGTCCTTCTCGCCCATGAACACGACGCAATCGAGTCCGAGCAATGCACACGCAGTGGCAGTGGCGACACCGTGCTGCCCCGCACCCGTCTCTGCGATGACGCGACGCTTGCCCATCCGTTTCGTCAGTAGACCCTGACCGATGGTGTTGTTGATCTTGTGAGCTCCGGTGTGGGCCAGGTCCTCACGTTTGAGCCACAGGTCAAGACCGAGCTGGTCCGAGAGGCGCTTTGCGTGATAGGTCGGTGTCGGTCGGCCGACGTACCGGGTCCGGAGGTCGTTGAGTTCCGCATGGAACTCCGGGTCGCCCCACGCATCCTCGAATGCGGCTTCCAACTCTTCGAGCGCAGGCATCAGTGTCTCCGGGGCAAAGGCGCCACCGAACTGCCCGAACCGTCCCGCTTCATCGGGTCTGCTGTAGGTCATGCTTGTTTCGCCCTCTCGATGAAGTCGAGGATCCTACCGGGGTCCTTCACGCCCGGCGCCGACTCGAGCCGGCTCGATGCATCGACACCGAACGGCCGCACGGAAGCGACCGCTGCAGCGATGTTGTCGGGTCCGAGCCCGCCGGCGAGGACAAAGGGCCCTCCAACTCCGTCGAGGAGGGACCAATCGAACTGCTTCCCTGTTCCCCCGTGCACCTCTTGGGATGCGGTGTCGTAGAGCGGCATCGCCGGAGGAGCCACGTGGACATCACGTGGGCTCACCTCACCGACCGGTACCGGGAGCAAGCTGAGGTATCCGGCGTCGACGGCCACTGCGGAGACCTCGGCAGCATGCGCACCATGATTCTGGATTCCGTCCGCACCGACCTCGTCTGCGAGCGACAAGGCTTGATCGGGCGTCAACCCCACGGTGACGATGAATGTCGACACGGCGACGCTCTTTGCACACTCACGAGCGAAATCGGCGGTGACACGACGCGGTGACCCCTCCGCGAAGTTGAATCCGACAGCGTCGGCTCCTCCCTCGGCTGCCGCCGCCAGCGCACGCTCATCGGTGATCCCGCAGATCTTGACCCAGGTCATCTCGCAGCCTTCAGCGCAGCGACCAGCGTGCGAGGATCGTCGGCGCGTACGAGCGCCTCACCGACGAGGATGGCGTCGTATCCGGCGTTCGCCATTCGGGCCGCACCGGCCGGATCGGACACACCGGACTCACCGATCGAAACCACGTGATCCGGAATCAACGGCGCTGCGTTCTCAGCGACCGACAGGTCGGTCACGAACGTGTGGAGATCCCGATTGTTCACACCGACGATCGGAGCGTCGAGTGCCAACGCCCGCCCCACTTCGTCGAGTGTGTGCGCTTCGACGATCGCACTCATCCCTGCCTCACCGGCCACGCCGAGCAGTTCTTCGATCTGCCCGTCGCCGAGTGCCGCGACGATCAACAACACGGCGTCGGCTCCCGATGCGCGTGCTTCCCAGATCTGAGCACCGTTTCGGGTGAAATCCTTGCGGAGGACCGGAACGTCCACCGCGGTTCGGACCGCAGCGAGGTCGTCGAGCGAGCCAGCGAAGAAGTACGGCTCCGTCAGCACGGAGATGGCATCGGCGCCCCCCGCCACGTAAGAAGCCGCACGGTCATCGGGACGGATCTCCATGTCGATGTCACCGGCGGACGGAGATCGGCGCTTGATCTCGGCGATCACCGACAGGCCGGGTCCGCGTAGCGCAGCCAGAAAGTCTCGCGGTGGCGGCATCGCCTCGGCCCGCGCACGGAACTCCTCGAGCTTCGTGGCTGCGACGAGCGCTCGCTCGTCGGCACTCGAGAGGATCTTCGTGAGCATTCCGCCATGCTATCGGCGTCCTGGAGGTCGCCAGCCCCGACGAGATCAGGGCTTCAATCGATACCCCACGCCACGGATCGTCTCGATCGCCAGTCCGGGGAAGCGCCTGCGGAGTTGTCGAACATGGACGTCCACAGTCCGTGGTTCTCCGGTGTAGTCCCACCCCCAGACGGCGTCGAGGATCTGGGAGCGACTCAGGGCCAGACCGACATGCTCGGCGAAGTACCAGAGAAGGTCGAACTCCCTTGTTGTGGGACGGACGACCGATCCGTCGTCGAGACGCACCTCACGCCGGGCACGGTCGATCACGACACCACGTACCACGATGGTGTCTCCTTCTCCCTGTGGCTGCAGTTCGCACAGGCGCAGCACAGCCTGAAGGCGGGCAACGACCTCGCGATCCGAACATGACGGGTCCAGGTGACCGATCGCACCGTTCTCATACGCCGCAATCCGATCGGGTGCTGATCCTTCAGCATCACAGAACACGACCGCTGCCCGGGTCCGCGAAACGATCGTCGCGACGAGATCACCTGTCGGCGGGTTGTCGCTGCGGCCGATGATGACGATCCGAGACGAGTCACAGTCCGTCGACGATTCGAATGCAGCTGTGGCGAACGTCAGACCGAGCCTTCGAACGGAGGACTCGACGCACTGCATCATCTCGTGGGTAGGACCCACCATCAGCACGTCGGTATCCACGGTCGACCTCCATCACGTTCTCGACGGTCACCGACGCTATCGGGAGAGCCTGAGACACGGATGAAAGACCACGGAGAAGATGATGAGGTCGAGGGCTGAGAGACCTGCCGCCTCGGACGTCCTAACGCAGGTCGCTGGACGCCTCGACGGCGGCCAGGACCGCTGCCGCCTTGTTCACGCACTCCTGGTACTCCGCGCCGGGATCGGAATCGACGACGACCCCCGCACCGGCTTGTACCCAAGCGGTGGTGCCGTCGACGACGCAGGTGCGCAATGCGATCGCTGTGTCGAGCGAACCGGAGAAGTCGACATATCCGACAGCACCGGCATACGGACCACGGGCAGTCGGCTCCAGCTCGTCGATGATCTCCATCGCCCGGACCTTGGGGGCACCACTGACCGTGCCGTGCGGGAACGTCGCCCTCAGGACGTCGATCGGTCCCTTCCCGGATGCGAGCTTGCCACTGACGCCACTCACGATGTGCATCACATGCGAATAGCGCTCGATCACCATGAGGTCGTCGACATGGACCGACCCATGCTCACACACACGTCCGAGGTCGTTGCGTGCGAGATCGATGAGCATCGTGTGTTCGGCACGCTCTTTGGGATCGGCGAGGAGCTCTGCTTCCAATCGCTGGTCCTCTTCCTCGGTAGCGCCCCGCGGCCGCGTGCCAGCGATCGGACGCGAGTAGGCGATGCCGTCACGCACCCGGGACATGAGCTCCGGGGAGGAGCCGACGATCGCCGTCGAGCCCGACTTGACCAAGAACATGAACGGGGACGGATTGACGAGCCGTAGGGCGCGGTACAGCGCAAACGAGTCGCCGTGGAAGTCCACCTCGAAACGGAGCGAGGGCACGATCTGGAACGCATCGCCAGCGATGATGTATTCGACCGCCCGTCTTACGGATCGCTCGAAGTCCTCCCTCGTCATATTCGCCTGAGCAACGGGGCGTGCGTCGAACTTCGGTCGTCCGGAGGCGACCGATCGCACCGGAGCCGCGAGTGCTTCACCTGCCGCCCGGAGTTCGGTCAGCGCCTGTTCGTAGTCCGACACGGGATCGCCCCCGACGAACACGTTGCGGAACAGCGTGATCGAATCTCTGAGCCGGTCGAACGCGGCAACGCCACCGGCGAACTGCCAGAGCATCTCGGGTAGACCACGGTCGTCGTGCGGCCGATCCGGCAGGTGCTCCACGTACCGCACTGCGTCGTACGCCAGGTAGCCGACAGCTCCCGAGTGGAGCGGGGGCACGGCGCCCGGAAGATTCATCTCGTCAGGCTCCGGCGTGGTGAACCGATCGAGAAGGTCCTCCAACACCTCGAGCGGATCCCCATCCGCTATCGGAATCGACGGATCGTCGACGCTGGCAGTTCCGTCGTGTGACGTCAGGGTGAACGCCGGATCCCAGCCGATGAACGACCAACGGGCCCAACGCTCCCCCCCTTCGACCGACTCGAGGAGAAACCCGTCGCCGTCCCCGACCAGCCGTTCATACACGGACACCGGCGTCAGGTGATCTGCGACGACCTCGATCGCGACAGGGACCACGGCGAATCGCTCAGCAAGGGCGAGAAAGGCAGCATGGTCCAGCGAGGCATTCATGGAGTGGGACAGTAGTTCCCCGACATCCGACATCCGACATCCGGTCGGAGGGAACCAGACTTGCCGCTACACCTCGGCGAGGTCCTCGAGACCGAGACGGACGAGGAGTTCGGTGAACCAACTCGAGAGCTCGACGATGTTGCCGGACACCATCAGCCAACCGAAGAACGCAAGCAGCAGACCGGACGCGACGGTGATCTGGGTGAGATAGCGCCTCACCCAATTGAAAGCAGAGAACGCCTTGGCGAGGAGAAGTGAGGTGAGAAGGAATGGAATCCCGAGTCCGAGACTGTAGAAGAACAGCACGATCATGCCTTCTCCCACCGTGTCGCTACTGGCACCGAGCGCAAGCGCTGAGGCGAGGAACGGCCCGATGCACGGAGTCCAACCGAAGGCAAACGCGGCGCCCATGATCGGTGGTCCGAAGAGACCTAGACGCGACGCCTTCGAGGATTCGATGCGTCGGTCCTTCAGGAGCGGCATCAGCCACGACGGAGTCCAGATGGCCGTCACCGCGATGAACACGCCCATGGCGATGATCACCCAGCCGGCGATGACCGTGAAGATCGACTGGTTCAGGAACGAGGACAAGCTCGTCGCCGTCGCACCGAGCGAGACGAACACCAGGGTGAACCCGAGGACGAACAGTGCGGTGCGCCCGACCACGCGGCGCATGGACACCTCTCCCGACGACAGCTCGACCATGTCGTAGCCCGACATGAGGGAGATGTACCCGGGCAGCAACGGCAACACGCACGGCGACACGAACGATGCCGTACCGGCCAGCACGGCCGCGATGAGTGAGACTTCCATGGATCCTGACCTGTTCGTCTTCCAATGCAACGTTACGACGACCGCTGTTGTTCCGGGATTGAGGGATAAAGAGACGAAGGGACAAAGGGACGAAGGGAACAAAGGACAAAGGACAAAGGAACAAGGGACGAAGGGAACAAGGGAAGAAAGGGAGACGGGGACACGGGGAACAAGGGAAGAAGGGAAGACGGGGAACAAGGCAACACGGGAATGGGAGGTGGGGCGATGGGGATCCGGTGCTGGTCACAAAGAACGGGGGTGTGCTCGGATGGGGTTACCCTGCAACGCCATGACCATGTCCCCCTACGGGCCGCACGTCGCGCCCACACAACGCGTGCCAGCCTCAGTGCGCCGAGTGATCTTCCTCACCGCACTCATCGGATTCGTCGCCGGATACGGTGCGAGCCAGATGTCCCACACCCTCCCGTTCGCCCGGAATTCTCTCGATCTCACCGAAGGTCAGATGAGCACCATCTTTGCCGGTGTACGCGCTGCATCACTCCTCGGCGTCGTGTTTGCGATCATGGCGGACCGGATCGGACGGAGGAAGCCTCTCCTCGGTGCATTCGTCGTCTTGTGTTTCGGGAGTCTCGCCACCGCATTCATCCCGTCCGTGCCCGCCTATGTCCTGGCACAGGCGTTCGTGCGAATCGCCGTCGTTGCGATCGCAGCGATTTCCATCGTGCTCATCGCCGAGGAGACCCCCGCAGGCAACCGGGCCATCGCTCTCGGCATCTACGGTCTTGCCGGGTCTCTCGGCGTCGGCCTCGGCCTCGTCTTGCTGCCGATCGCCGAAGGAAGCGACGAGGCGTGGCGCATCCTGTTCGGGATCGCATCGCTCGGCCTCCTCATCGTTCCGCTGCTCGCACGATTCCTCCCTGAATCGAAGGCATTCGTGCCGGCTCCTCCGTTCCCGTTCCTGAAGGCACTCTCCATGGGACTCGGCAAGCACTTCTGGCCGTTGGCCGGTGTCGCGTTCTTCGTCGCTGCGTTCTCCAGCCCGGCGTTCGATTTTGTCCTCGAGCGCCTGATCAACGACCTCGCATGGGACACCGGGGCGGCACGCTTCCTCTTGATCGTGTTCTCCGGAGTCGGCACTGTTGGGCTCCTCGTCGGCGGGCGCCTGGCCGACCGCATCGGACGCCGACCGACCACCGCCATCGCCTTGGCGATAGGACTCGTCGGAGGCGTCGGGTTCTACCTGCTCGATTCGGGCTGGTTCCTCGCCATCTCGATCTTCCTCGCAACATTGGGGGCCACGATGCTCACGCCGTCGTTCGCAGCACAGAAGGCCGAGCTCTTCCCAACCCGACTCAGGTCGACCGCCGGTGGATGGATCACGAACTCCGGCATCGTGGGTTCGATTGCGGGCTTCACGGTGGGCGGGATGATGATCGACCGATATGGGCTCGCCACGACGGTTGCGGCGCTCTCGCTCGGACTGCTCATCTCGATCTTCCTGAACCTCAGACTGCCGGAGACGAGGGGGATGGATCTCGTCCGGCGGCCAGAACCCCGTTGAGATACCACCACGCGAGAGTGACGAGCCTCACCACCGTCAACACCCCGAGCGCCGTCCAAACCCCGACGAGCGAATCGCCGATCACCAGCAACGAGGCAACCGTTGCGACACTCGCCAGCACCATGAACCCTGCCAGATAGCGGAACACCGCGGCACCGATGGCAACGCCGTCCCAGACGTACACGAGGGCGGTGAGCGGCTGCAGGATCACAACGAACGGATAGATCGACCACAGGGCGTCGGTGACCTCGGGTTCGAGCGAGAAGAGCCGGGGAATCAGGGGTGCCGCAGCAACCGTCAGGACCGACAGCCCGACACCTGTCATCAGCCCGAGTGCCAGCAACCGGTTCGACACATCCCGCGCTGCGGAAGGGTCCTCGGCTCCGAGGTCCGAACCCACCATCGCCGTCGCTGCCACGGCGAACGAATCGAGGACGAACGCGAGAAACAGCCAGACTTGGAGCGCGACCTGATGCGCGGCCGTGTCGACCGCCCCCAACTGGCTCGCAAACCACGTGGTGGCGGTGATCGCCGTGAGCAGAGCGATCGATCGGATCATCATGGGCCATCCCTTGGCGACCACACTCCCCGCCCGGACGCTGTCCCACGTCACGGATCCACGTCCGATGCCAAGCGTTGGGCGGTCACGGACGAGGATCAACCACAGGAACCAGACGGCGGCAGTCGCCTGTGCGAACACGGTGGCCCAGGCTGCCCCGGCGATCCCGAGCCCGAAGCCGAAGATGAGGATCGGGTCGAGCACGAGATTGATCGCATTCATGCCGACAGCGACGACGAGCGGAGTCCGCGTGTTGTGATAGCCGCGATAGATGCCATGTCCGGCCGTGGTCACCAACATCACCGGGAGGGCGAGGAACCGGATGCGCAGGTAGATCGTGGCGTCGTCGATCACCTCCGGAGCTGCGCCGAACCAACTCGCGATCACCGGTGCGGCGAGGACGAACACCGCAGCCAGCACCACGCCGATCACTGCGGACACACCGAGACCCCCGACTGCGATCGCTCCCGCACGCCCGAGCTCGTTCCTTCCGTACTCGGCAGCGATCAGCGGTGTCAGCGTCATCTGGATGAAGTTGAAGACCGAGAACACCGCGGCGAACACGGCTCCTGCGATGGCAAGCGCTGCCAATGCTTCGGTTCCGAGCCGTCCGACCCATGCCGTGTCGACGATCGTCACCACGGGGTCGATCGCAAGTGTCCCGAGGGCAGGCCATGCGAGAGCAGCGATCGCCCCATCGCGCACATTGCGACGGAACGCCGCACGTATCGATGCGAAGGTCACGAGGTCGGTCGCCGGGTCTTCGGCTCGAAAGGGCAGCGGTCCCGCAACGCACAGTCCCAGCATCGTGGGGTACGCGCATCGCAGGTGTCGCGTCCGAACTGGATCATGCGCATCGATGCGCCACCCCACTGATCCTTGCGAAGCAGGCCCATGAGATCGAACTCGATCTTCACGGGATCAGTGTGCTCGGTGAGCCCCAGACGGTTCGAGACCCGTTTGACGTGGGTGTCGACGGCGATCGCCGGCTCGTTCCACATCTCCGCGAGGACCACGTTGGCCGTCTTCCGGCCCACCCCCCGCAACGTCACCAGTTCGTCCCGGTCCATCGGGACCTCACCGCCGTATCGGTCAACGAGATCACCTGCGAGGGCGATGATCGACTTGGTCTTCTGACGGTAGAAGCCCGTGGAGAAGATGATTTCTTCGACGTCCTCCGGGTTCGCACCAGCGAGGTCTTCCGGGGTCGGGTAGCGCTCGAAGAGGACGGGAGTGACGGCGTTGACGTTCTCGTCCGTCGTCTGCGCCGACATCACGGTCGCAACGAGGAGTTGCCATGCGTCGTCGTAGGCAAGGGCAGTCCCCATCTCCGGATACAACTTCACGAGGCGGTTGTAGATCACGCGAGCGTTGCGCTTCTCTTCTGTCGTGAACTCCGGGATGATCTCTTTCGATGCAGCCATACCGAGCGATGGTACCGCCGGTATCGTGGGCTCATGATCGTCGAGTCCACCACCATCGACCGGCTTCGTGGCTCCTACGCGAGCTGTTTCGGGTGCGGGCTGGACAACCTGCACGGGCTGCAGCTGGACGGGTTCGAACGCGACGGCGACCGCGTGACGACGGTTGTGGAGATCCCTGAGCGTTTCTGCGGTTTCGAGGGTGTCGTCCACGGCGGAGTTGTCGCCACGACCCTCGACGAGATCTCCGCATGGGCAGCGATGCTCACCGAGGGGGTGTTCGTGTTCACCGCACGGCTGGACATCTCCTACCGGAGAAAGGTTCCGGCATCGGAACGTCTCGAACTGCGCGCCGTCGTGCGAGAACGCCGGAGCCGTAGGTTGGCGATCGAAGCCGAGCTATGTGCCGATGACGTCACACTGGCCTCTTCCGAAGGGCTATTCGTCGTGGCCGGTGCGATCGACGATCTGATCGATTAGCCGAACATGGCGGCGACAGCGACGCCGAACGCAATGAAGGCGAACCCGCCGATGACCTGCCAGAACGCCCGTGGGTTGGCCTCGGGCCGTAGTCCCTCGCGGAGTCGGTCCTGGGGCGATCGACGCTGCCGGCCCGTCCACGACTCCCCGAGGTCTTCGTCCGCCTCGTCAGTCCTCCGCGAACCGAACATCGCTCCGGCCGCACCGATACCGAGACTGGTGTAGCCGCCGCCGGTCGCACCACCGGCAAGCAACATGACGATGCCGATCGTGACGATCGTGTACCCGACCGCTGCTCCCACAGCGACATCCCAGATCAGGGAGATGACGAAGCCGATGACGATCCCTGCTCCAACCCCGGCACCGAACACCGCGAGGTACTCAGGAAGGCGATCCCGAAGGGGAAGCTCGATCTCGTCTGGAGCGTCACTGAAGTCGTTGGTCATCGCAAACGAGGCTACCTGACGCGACTGCGCTCCATGCGCTGAAGCAGCCGGACACAGCCAGCGATCGCAAACCCGAGAGCGGTGGCGACGGCGACGAGGATCAGCCCGAGTTCCAGAATCGCAAAGGGCGACGTGCTACACGTGCCGAGTCCGTCCGGACACAAACCGAGCCCGGAACCACCGAGGACCAGGTCGAACAGGGCGATCGCCGGGAGCGCCACCACGACGGCGAACGCCGCGATCAGTGCACCGAGAACGAACCGGATGGCGGTCATGCGGGCAGGATAGGACGAGGATCACGGGAGCAAGGGACAAAGGGACAAAAGGGACGAAGGGACAAAGGACAAGGGACGAAGGGACAAAGGGAGCAAGGGACAAAGGGACGAAGGGACGAAGGGACGAAGGGATCGTGGATCATGGATCATGGATCATGGATCGTGGATGGATGTCCGACCATCCGACAATCCGACAATCCGATCATCCAATTTTTGACGCTGCCTGCTGGGACGCGGTGCCCGCTATCGTGCGATGCGTGTCCGAGACTCCACCGATGAACCCGTTCCACGTCGAATCGTTCACCGACGCCGAGGCCGCGATCCTCAACCGCTACTTCACGAACCTCGACCAGCCCGTGTTCGGCATCACCGGCCTCCCCGAGGTCGTCAAGGGGGCGCTCTTCGCCCGATACAGCCGGTCGCCCAAGTCCGTCCGACGGCTCTTCCTCGACGAGTTCATCGAAGACGGTGAAACCGGGATCGCAGCCATCGCCGCCCACACCGGGGCGGGTGATCCGTTGGGGCGGGATCGGGCAGAGCGGCTGTATGACACCGTGTTCACCCAGTACGGGGACGACTCGGTCGCCCAGCTGGGCGGTGCCCACCTCGCCGTCGAGCAGGCATCGAACATCCTGACGAAGGTCCTGGAGTGGGGTCGCCTCGCTTCGTACCTCGAGCAATCGACCAGGTACATCTTCTACGACCAGCCCCTTGGTGGCCGATACCGGTATCACACCCCCGCGGAACTCACCGACGACGCACGAGCCACCTACACGCAACACATGGATCGGATGTTTGCGACGTACTCGGATGTCGTGGCTCGACTCGTCGCCTACTACGAGAAGCTGTACCCGAAGCACGACGGCGACTCTGCGTTCGTATGGCGGTCGACCATCCGAGCACGTGCCTGTGACGACGCACGGGGCCTACTCCCAGCCTCGACACTCTCGAATGTCGGGATCTTCGCCTCCGGGCAGGCGTACGAAGCCTTGCTGCTACGGATGCGAGCCCATCCGCTCGCCGAGGTCCGCTGGTTCGGCGATCTCATGCTCGCCGAACTCCGCAAGCTGATCCCTTCGTTCATGAAGCGAGTGGACGTGCCGGATCGCGGCGGGGTCTGGTCGCACTACCTCGGCGACATCGACCGGTCGATGCGCGAACTCGCTGCATCCATCGAGATGGACCAGCCATCGGCACCGACCGTGCAACTGGTCGAGTTCGACCCGGAAGGCGAACGCAAGGTCGCTGCTGCTGCGTTGTATCGCTATTGCAGCGCGTCGGACGCCGTCATCCGCGATGCCGTCGCAAAAATGTCCGAGACGGAAATCGATGAAATCTTCGATGCCTACGTCGGGAATCGGACGAACCGTCGACACAAGCCCGGACGTGGCATGGAACAGACCTTCTATCGCTTCGACATCCTGTGCGACTACGGCATCTTTCGGGATCTCCAACGGCACCGGATGATGACGATCGAATGGCAACCGCTCTCCCCCGCCCACGGATACGTGACCCCACCGTCGATCGATGACATCGGGGCGACCGACACGTGGGACGAGGCGATGGCGGCGTCCGCCGATCTCTACGAGGCGATCAGCGCGGCAGCGTCGAGCGACCTTGCCCAGTATGTCGTCCCGTTCGCCCAGAACATCCGCTTCATCATGAATCTCAACGCTCGAGAAGCGTTCCACCTGATCGAGCTCCGCACGCAGCAGGGTGGACACCCCGACTACCGACGCGTCTGCCAAGAGATGCATCGCCAGATCCGCGAGGTCGCAGGACACCAGCGGATTGCCGATGCGATGTCGTTCGTCGACTACGACAACTACGACCTGGGCCGTCTGGAGACCGAACGGCGGGCTGCGGCCAAGCGGGCGGCCGCCGGTCTTGGCGATCCCTCAGCGTGACAGAGGGATCCTGAGGACGAGCTCGGTTCCGTCGACTTCCCACGCGGCCGACGAGACCAACGTGTAGTCGAGATAGTCCTGTTCCGCTGCCTCGATGAACTGCTTGCGTGCTTCACCTTCGAGGGGTGGGATGCCCCGTTCCTTGACAGCTTTCGCACGGCGGGCGAATCGCTCGAGGAAGTCGTCCATATCGAGTGTGGCCATCGTCAACTCCGGAGTTCGCGTCTCCGAAGCGTAGGCAAGGAAGAACACCCAAGGCTCAGCCGCAACGGCGAGGCACTGCTCCGCCTACGCTCTCTCCATGCTCACATCGAAGCTTGTCCTCGTCTCAGGCAAGGGTGGTACCGGCAAGTCAGCCGTGACGGCGGGACTCGCACTTGCCCGGGCCCGACGCGGCGAACGCGTTCTCGCCGTCGACCTCGGTGACGGACTCGGACTCCACGAGCATCTCGGTACCGGAGTGCTCGACTACGAAGCTCGCAAGGTCAGGCCCGGCGTCTTTGCGCTACGGATGGAGCGCGCCGCAGCGCTCGACGAGTACCTCAAGACGCAGCTGCGCGTGCCGTCGAACGCACCGACGGGAGCCGTGACATCAGCATTGTCGGTGCTCGTCGACACCGCCCCCGGTGTGCGGGAGATCATCAGCATCGGCAAGCCCGTGTACGAGGTGTGGGGTGGTGAATGGGATGCCGTCCTCGTGGACTGCCCGTCCCTCGGACAGTTCCAGTCCTACCTGCGTGCCCCTGCCGCCATCACGGACCTCGTACCGACGGGCAACGTCCGACGCCAGGCCGGGCGGCTTTCCGACACGATCAGCGATCCGGAGACCACGGCCATCGTCCTTGTCGCCCACCCGGAAGAACTTGCCGTCAACGAGGCCGAAGAGGCGCGCTCGCTCATCAGGGCCGAAGGTGTGGGACCCGAGCCAGCGATGGTGCTCAACCGGGTCGTTGTCGACAACGGTGTGGACGACGAGCTTGCCCGTTCCGCACCCGCCGGCCCACTCCGCGAGGCCGCCGTACATCAAGTCCAGATCCGTGCCCATCAGCAGACCTGGCGCACCGCGATGGTGGCCTCCTACGAGTTCCCCTTCTTCATCGGCGTCCACACCCCACGCGAGATCGCCGAGAAGCTCGCCGACGAGGTGGAACGATGACCCATGTGGTCATCGTCACCGGGGCCGGCGGTGTCGGCAAGACGACGATCGCCGCAGCCCTTGCGATCCAGTACGCACGAACCGGAGCGCGGACGATGGTCATCACCATCGATCCGGCGAAGCGTCTGGCCGATGCGTTGGGCGTCGGAGAACTCCGCAACGATCCAGCCCCGGTACCCGAGGAACCGGGGCTCGATGCGGCGATGCTCGACGTCACTGCCTCGTGGGAGGACATCATCCACCGCTACGCCGATCCTGACGTCGCCGCCCGTCTGTTGGTCAACCCGTACTTCCGTGCCATCGCAGATCGCTTCCCCGCTGCCCAGGCGTATGCCGCCGGCGAGCGGATGGCATCCATCGTCGAATCGGGCCACTACGACGTCCTCGTCCTCGACACACCGCCCTCCGGCGGAGGCATCGACTTCTTCCGCGCTCCAAAGGGCACCAGAGACCTGGTCTCGGGACGTCTCCTGAAATGGCTCACCGGGTCGCATCTACCCGGGCGCAGTGTTCTGTTCCGCCTCACCGCACGACCGATACTGAGGATCGCTGACACGGTCCTCGGTGGCCCGATGCTCTCAGATGTAGCGGATTTCCTTCTCGACCTTCGTACGACCTACGACCAACTAGCGAACCGGTCGAAGGCCATCGAACGCCATCTCGGGCGGGCACAGGTCCATGTCGTGACCACGGCAGACCCTGCACCGTTGCACGAGACGAGACGGTTCTTCGACGAGCTTGCGACCGTCAACATCGAACCGACCGCGATCATCTTCAACAGGATGCTGCCTTCCACGTGGCTCGGTCCGGTCGACGTACCGGAGGGGACGAACCCGCTGCTGGTCACCAACCTTGCGTCGTGGGCCGCAGAGTCGAGACGTCAACGCGACGCTGCACGAGAGCTCGAGACTCGCCACGGGGTTCCTGTGCATCGCATCGAGTGGGCGGTACCACCGCCCACGGGACTCGATCAACTCGCCGCACTGGTCGATGGGCGGGATCTCCTGACGGAGCTACATCACTGAGGTCGGACCGAACAGCTCACGGAGCTCGGCGAACAACGCCGACCGAGGACTGACCGCGTACTCTGAGCTGACCCGGACTACCCGCACTCCCTGTTCGCTCGTCATGTGGACGTAGACCGGCGACGGTCCCGGATGGTTCGAAAGGACATCACGCAGCTTTTGTGCGACCGTTGCCGACATTCTCGATGCCGCGACCTTGACACGGACGCTCGCATCCGTCGACAGTTCCGGTTCGCTGACCCCTTGCACGATGAACTTGACGTCGTCCCCGCGGTGGTCGACCCTGCCCCGCAGGATCAGGACCGCATCCTGTCGGATCATGGGGCCGTACTCGGCGACGGTCTTGGGGAACGCGACGGCTTCGACGGAACCCGACAGACCTTCCACGGTGAAGTACACCATCGGATCACCGCCTCGTGTGAAGCGACGATTCAACGCCCCGACGACACCACCGATGGTCGCTTGCGCTCGGTCTTCCTTTTCCCACAACTCCGGGATCTCGGTGTTGGTGAGGGACGCCATGGCGTTCTCCACTCCGAGAAGCGGATGGTCGGATATGTAGAGACCGAGCATCTCCTTCTCGAACCCGAGCTTGATCTTCTTCTTCCACTCGTGGTCAGGGATCTCCGGCTGGACCTCTCCGACGTCGGACGAGGCACCGCCGAAGAGGCTGAACTGGCCGGCTTCCTCTGCACGTCGCCGATCCACGTTGGCGTCGATCACCAGAGGGGCGATCTCGAACAACCCGCGTCGAGGGTGGCCGAGATTGTCGAAAGCGCCTGCCTTGATCATGGATTCGATGGTCCGCTTGTTCAACACCTGGACGTCGACACGGTCGATGAAGTCGAAGAAGTCCTTGTATGGGCCGTTCTCCATCCGCTCGGCGACGATGAGGTCCGTGACCTTCTCCCCTACGTTGCGGACAGCCGACAGACCGAAGATGATCTTCCCGTCGTGTGCGAGGAAATCCCGCTCGGACACGTTGACACCGGGCACTTCGACCGAGATCCCCATCATGCGACACTCATGCAGGTAGGCCGCCGTCTTGTCCTTGTCTCGCTTGACCGCCGTCAACAGCGCTGCCATGTACTCGGTCGGATAGTGCACCTTGAGCCACGCGGTCTGGTACGCCACCAGCGCATACGCGGCTGAGTGCGACTTGTTGAACCCGTATCCGGCGAAGTGCTCGATGAATCCGAACAGGTCCTTTCCGAGCTGCTCGTCGTATCCCTGGACCACGGCACCTGCGACGAACAGCTCCCGCTGCTCGGCCATCAGCGCAGGGATCTTCTTCCCCATCGCCTTCCGCAGGTTGTCCGCCTCCGGCAGCGAGAACCCGGCGATCACCTGGGCGGCCTGCATGACCTGTTCCTGGTAGACCATGACGCCGTAGGTGTCGTCGAGCACCTGCGCAAGGTCCGGATGGAGGTACTCGACTTCTTCCTTGCCGTTCTTCCGGTCCGCATACGTGAGGTGCATGTTCGCACCGAGCGCTCCCGGGCGGTACAGGGCGTTGAGTGCGATGAGGTGTTCGAACACGTCGGGTTGGAGATTGCGCATCAGGGCGCGCATCGGTCCGCCCTCGAACTGGAAGACGCCGACGGTGTCGCCGGCGCGGAACATCTCGAACACCTTCTCGTCGTCGAGTGGGATCGAGTCGATGTCCGGACGGGAGCCCGTATTCCGTTCGATAAGCTCGAGCGCACGTTCGATGGTCGCGAGATTCCGGAGGCCGAGGAAGTCCATCTTGAGCAGCCCGAGCGCCTCGACCCCGTGCATCTCGTACTGGGTCACGACTTCGCCGTCCTCACCCTTTCTCTGGATGGGCACGATGTGCGTGAGCGGTTCCGGCGAGATCACCACCGCAGCAGCATGGATGGAGTCCTGACGTCGCAGCCCTTCGAGACCTCGCGCGGTTTCGAGGATCTCGCGCGCACCGTCCATCGTCTCGATCAGATCCCGCAGACCTGCCGCGGCCGTGTAGTGGTCGCGTACGTCCTGTGGTGTGTCCGGCCCCGGCGGCGTGAGGCACTGGCCGATCGTGGCCTCTTTGCCGAGGATGGCCGGCGGCATCGCCTTTGCCAGCTGGTCGCCCGCTGAATAGGGGTAGTCGAGGACGCGGGCGGCATCACGTATGGCCTGTTTCCCCTTGATCGTGGAGAACGTGATGATCTGGGCGACATGATCGGATCCGTACTTCTCCGCGGTGTACTTGATCATGTCCCCCCGGTACCGCTCATCGAAGTCCATGTCGATATCGGGCATCTCCTTGCGGCCCGGGTTCAAGAAGCGTTCGAAGATCAAGCCATAGGCGAGCGGATCCAGGTCGGTGATCCGGAGACAGTATGCGACGATCGAACCGGCAGCACTCCCCCGGCCGGGTCCGGTACGGATGCCGTTGGCGGCCGCATAGGCGATCAGGTCCCAAACGATCAGGAAGTAGGAGGAGAAGCCCATGTCGGAGATCACGCGGAGTTCGTAGTCGATCCTGTCCTGGGTTTCCTGGTCGAGCGAGCCGTACCGTTCCCTCGCCCCCGCCATCACCAGCTCGCGGAGATAGGAATCCTCATCATGTCCCTCGGGCACGTCGAAGGGGGGAAGCAGGACCTGATCGAGATCGAGTTCGACGTTGGCTCGCTCTGCAATCCATAGCGTGTTTTCGCACGCCCCCGGGTAGTCGTCCGAGGGGAAGAGGGCACGCATCTGTTCGGCAGACTTGACGTAGAACTCTTGCGAGTGGAACTTGAACCGGTCCTCGTCCGCCTTGACCGAGCCCGTCTGGATGCACAACAACGCATCGTGGGCGTCCGCCTCGTGGGCATACGTGTAGTGCGAATCGTTCGCTGCCAACAGCGGTATGTCGAGACGGCCCGAGATGTCGAGAAGGTCGGCCATGATCTTGCGCTGCGCCGGGATCCCATGGTCCTGGATCTCCATGAAGAAGTTGTCGCGACCGAAGATGTCCTGGTACATCGCGGCTGTTTCCAATGCCTTGTCGAAGTCGCGCTCGGTGCCCTTCTGGTCGTCGTCGGCGGCTTCGTCGACACCGAGCAGCTGTGGAACATGTCCGCCCAGGCAACCGGTCGTTGCGATGAGTCCTTCGGAGTGCTCGGCGAGGAGCTCGGCATCGACGCGCGGCTTGTAGTAGTAGCCCTCGAGATAGGCGCGGGAGGCAAGCTGCATCAGGTTGCGGTAGCCGGTCTCGTTCTCGGCGAGGATCGTCGTGTGGTACCGGACGTCGTCGCGTCGAGGCAGGCGATCGTGGCGCGACCCCGGTGTCAGGTATGCCTCCAGCCCGATGATCGGCTTCACGCCGACATCGCGTGCCGCCTTCACGAAGTCGACGACACCGTAGAGGACACCGTGGTCCGTGATCGCGACAGCGGGTTGTCCATCGGCGGCGACTGCTTCGACGAGATCTGCAACGCGGGCGGCACCGTCGAGCATCGAGAACTCGGTGTGTACATGGAGGTGAGCGAAGCTGTCAGCCATTGAGGACCATCATCGAATCACACGCATGTAAGCATGTTCCCATCGTTGTTCGCAGCGGTCGCCCAGAGCGGAATTCGGTGCGAAGTCGCGTCGTCTCCCGCGCCGCCTAAGGTACTACCCCGACGGGCACTCGCGGAACGCTTTCGGCAGACCGTACCCGTCGCGTACACGAATCCAGAACGAGCAGTGATAGGGAGACATCGTGGGTGTTGTCGGAGTCCTGACCGGAGGCGGGGATTGCCCCGGCCTCAACGCCGTCATCCGTGGCGTCGTGTGCCGTGCCGAAGAGCACGGATTCGATGTCGTGGGTATCCGCGATGGGTGGGAAGGGCTCATGACCGACCGCGTCGTCCCGCTCGACCGCGACGACGTCCGGGGCATCCTCGGCCGTGGAGGCACAATCCTCGGAACCTCACGTATGGATCCCTATGTGCACGGCGACGGACTTGCGTCGTGCGAGAAGACGCTCAACAGCAACGGCATCGACCGCATCGTCGTCGTGGGCGGCGACGGCACACTCCGCTCCGCCATGGGATTGGCCGACGAGGGTCTCCACGTGATCGGCGTGCCCAAGACGATCGACAACGACATCGCAGGAACCGACGTCACCTTTGGATTCGAGACTGCCGTACAGATCGCCACCGATGCGATCGACCGGCTGGCCACGACGGCAGAAGCACACAACCGAGTCGTGGTCGTCGAGGTGATGGGCCGCACGAAAGGCTGGATCGCTACCCATGCGGGGATCGCCGGTGGCGCCGACTATGTCATCGTCCCCGAGTTCGAGTACGACATCGATGAGGTCGTCAACACGATCCGCTCGCGCCACCGTTCCGGCCGTCGCTACTCCATCGTCGTCGTCGGCGAAGGGATCGAGCCGCCACCGGGCTACGACACCGGCGAGGCGAAGAAGGATGCGTTCGGGTTCGAACGCCTTGGCGGGGTCGCCTACCAGGTCGCTGCTGCGATCGAAGACCAGACGAACTTCGAGACCCGGGTGTCGGTACTGGGACACATCCAACGGGGCGGGACTCCCGTGGCCTCCGACCGAGTGCTCGCCACACGACTCGGCGTGGCCGCTGCCGACTTCGCCGCCAAGGATCTGTCGAACGTCATGGTTGCGGTTCGGGGCACCGAGATCGTCCCTGTCCCGATCCAGGAGGCATGCGCTGACATCCGCGGTGTCCCCGAAGATCTCTTTGCGACGGCCCGCACCTTCTTCGGCTAGCGGGTGCCCATCGGCGGCGCCTTCTTCACCTTCGGCTTCGCCTCAGGCTCGGTGACGATCGGTTCAGCCTGTCCCAACTCGTCGAGCGCATGGACGAGTGCTCCGGCGAACCGCCGTGGATCCACCACGACATCCCGTGCGGTGTTGAGACCGATGTGGATCTTCCCCATCAACGAGAACATGGCGACACCGATCCCATGACTCTGCCAGAGCGGGACCAGCGGGTAGGTACCGAGCATGGGTGACCCTGCGAGGTAGAGGGGGAACTGCGGGCCCGGAACATTCGTGACCGTCATGTTGAACGGTCGGGCACGAGCAGCCAGTCGTGCCCCGAGCGAGACGAGTACCGCGGGTGCTCCCGTTGCCCCCGAGACCAACGTTGAGGCTCCCAGCGCCTGGTCTGTCTCCTTGAGTTCCGTGGTGGCAGCCGACACCGCCGCTAGCCGTTTGGTGGCATCCGGTTCGGCGACCGGTAACTCGATGAGCCACATCGCTACCTGATTTCCGAGCGTTCCACGATCCGATGCTGCGCGAACCGAGACCGGTGCCATGACACGGAACTCGATCCCTTCGACCGCCGATTCGTCCCCGTCGGCGTCATCGATCAGATACCTCCGGACGGCCCCTGCGACAACACCGAGCATGACGTCGTTCACGGTCACGGAATGCCGGTTCTTGATCTCCTTCACGTCCTCGAGCGAGACATCGACCCATTCGAATGTCCGGCCCGGCCCCACGTCGCCGTTCAGTGCCGTCTTCGCCGAGGGCGTCAGCCACCCGGAACCGAGGGAAGCAGCGGATGCCTTGGCGCGGTGGGCCCAATCTGTGGCGACGTCACCGATACCCGATGCGACGGAGGGCAGATCGGTCACCGACGAGACGACGGATGAGATCACCCGCGATACCTCCTTCACGGCAAGTTCGCTGCCGGTCGGTGCGGGCCGCGGCGTCCACGGTTCGGGAGCACCGACCTCGGTCTCGTCGGTGAAGTCGAGGATCACCGCCATGAGATCGATCCCGGACACACCGTCGATCATGCAGTGGTGGATCTTCGTGATCACCGCAAAACCTCCGTCGGCGAGCCCTTCGACCACGATGAACTCCCACAACGGCTTCGAACGATCGAGCTGCTGCGACATCAACCGGCCCGCCAGCGCCTTCAGCTGGTCATCCGTACCGGGATGTGGGAGGGCGGTGTGCCTGACGTGATAGTCGAGGTGGAAGTGCTCGTCGTCGACCCACACCGGATGACGCTCGAGCGGTACGGTGGCGAGCCGCTGCCGGTACCGCGGGATGAGGTGGAGTTTTGCCTCGATCATCCGTCGGATCAAGTCGATGTCGACACCCTCGCCTTCGGTGGCAGGGCCCGGTCCGAAGAGCGCCACGGCGCCAACGTGCATGTGCGTGGAGCGCGTTTCCAGAGCGAGGAACGATGCGTCCAGATTCGAGAGTCGTTCGTAGTGAGCAGTCACAATGGCGTCCCGTCGACGTCGCTTGCCGTCCCAGCGTCAGGGCTTCCGAGCGACCCCACGCTATCAGAAAGGTCCTTTGGGAGTGGAGACGTGACATCGATCTCGACGTCGTCGATCGGGTGCGAGAACACGAGTTGTCTGGCATGAAGCCACGGGCGACCGGGGTCACCCCGCCCTCCGGCACGACCGTAGGAACGATCACCGACGATTGGGTGCTCGATTGCCTGCATGTGCACGCGTATCTGATGGGTTCGTCCCGTGTCGAGGTGCACCGAAAGCAGCGTTCGGGAGAGCTCTGGCCAACTCGCAAGGCGGCGGTAGTGCGTTGTCGCTTCCCGGCCGTCGGCGACCGTCGTCATGCGGGTGCGATTCCGCGGATCGCGACCGATCGGTGCTTCGATCGTTCCGGTTGCATTCGAGAACGACCCGGTGACCAAGGAGAGGTACCGTCGAGTGATCGACCGCCGCTTGATCATCCCCACGAGCGCACCGTAGGCATCCGCTGACCGAGCGACGACGAGGAGGCCGGAGGTGTCCCGATCGAGTCGATGCACGATCCCCCACCGACCCTCCTGGCCAACGCCTTCGATGTCGGGATATCTGGCGAGCAGCCCGTTGACGAGTGTGGGACCCGTGGCACCAGCTCCCTTGTGGACCACCACCCCGGCAGGTTTGTCGACGACCAACAACGATGCGTCCTCGTGGAGTACCTCGAACGGAACCCCGTCATCCGGCTCGATCCGTGGCAAAGCCGCCTTGATGACCGCAACGATCTCTGCACCGGATTCGACGCGTTCGGAGGGCTTGACGACCGTGCCGCCGATCATGACCTCGCCGGCGTCGATCGCAGCACGCACCGTGCTCCTCGAGACATCCGCCATCCGCGCGACGACGACGTCCACGCGTTCACCGGACAGTTCCTCCGGCACGATGAGACGTTTCGTCGTCATCAGGAGCGGCTTGGTAGGAATGCCAAGAGCAACAGGAGGATCACACCGCAGGTGATCGCGGTGTCAGCGACGTTGAACGTGGCGAAGAACGAGAAGTCGATGAAGTCCACGACCGCCCCGTCCAGAAACCCCTCTCCACGGGCGATTCGGTCGATCAGGTTCCCGATGGCGCCACCGAGCACCAGACCGAGTGCGACCGCCTCACCACCACGAGACGAGTCGTTCAGTACGAACATGATCATGGCGATGACACCGAATGCGACCAGCGCAAGGACCGGACCACCACCCGAGAACATCGAGAACGCCGCTCCGGTGTTGTACGTCAGGCGGAGCTGGAAGAAGCCGTCGATGATGACAATGGGACCGTCAGCCAATGCCTCAGTAGCCCACCACTTGGTGAGTTGATCGAGGAGTACAACTACCGCACCCACGACGAGTGCGAGCTGGACGTTGCCTAGACGCGGTTTGCGGCCTCCACCGTCGTGGTCGCGTATGGGAGTGCCTCCAGTCGCGCCACCGGTATCGGGTCCCCGGTCACTTCGCATATCCCGTACAGGCCTTTCTCCATGCGGTCCTGAGCGTGCTTTACACGAGACAGTAGGTCACGTGCGTTCTGGACCATCGAAAGATCCATCTCCATCTCGACGGCGATCGCTCCCCCGTCGACATTGTCGGGATCGGCGTTTCGATCGGCTGATCCTTCAGCGAGGCGTGACTCTTCACGAGCGCGGTCGTGCTCGTCGATGATCTCTTCGAGGCGCAGACGCTCGTCTTCGAGCCGTTTCCTGAGCCGTTCCAAGGTTGACTTCGCAAGCTTTCTGCCCATCACACCTCCCTGTGGAGCCGGAAAGATAGCATTTGCGCGCCCAAATTCGGGGCGGTTCCGGATCAGGCCGCCGAGCTCATCTCCGCGTGCGCGTCGACGCCGCGACCGCAGGAGGACGCTGTGGACGTGACACACCGGTAGACTTCACCACGCAACGACGAGGACACGATCGTCGGTAGCCATGCGCAAGCGAATCGGGAGATGGTGTGAGCCCGAACGCACGGTACCGACGACCATCACCTCCGAGCTGTGGGAAGAACAGGTTCCTGCCTCAGTAGAACCCACCGATTCGCCCTCGCACGGGTAGACGAGCGGCCGGAGTATCCGGCAAGCCGGGTGGTACCGCGGTTCCCCCGTCCCGGCACCTGAAGACACAGGTGACCAGCGAGGACAGCCGTGAGCACGAACAGCACATTTCCACCCGTCGGGTCCGCCGTCGAACTCCCAGCGCTCGACCGCCGCATCCTTGCGTTCTGGGACGACATCGACGCATTCAAGACGTCCGTGACCCTCCGCGCCGACGCCCCGGAGTACACGTTCTACGACGGCCCCCCGTTCGCCACCGGATCACCCCACTACGGGCACATCCTGCAAGGTGTCGTGAAGGACATCGTGCCGCGCTACTGGACGATGCGTGGCTACCGCATCGAACGTCGCTTCGGTTGGGACACCCACGGCCTTCCGGTCGAGATGGAGGTCGAGAAGCAGCTCGACGTGTCCGGACCGCGAGAGATCGCAGATCTCGGTGTGGACGTGTTCAACGAAGCATGCCGGGCCATGGTCAATCGGACGACCGAGGATTGGTACGACATCACCGCCCGGATCGGGCGGTGGGTCGATTTTGACGACGACTACAAGACCATGGACGTGGACTTCATGGAGAGTGTCTGGTGGGTCTTCGGTGAACTCTGGAAACGCGGACTCGTGTACCGCGATTTCAAGGTGCTCCCCTACTCATTCGGGGCTACGACGCCACTGTCGAACTTCGAAGCGAACATGGACTACCGCGATGTGGACGACCCGGCGATCACCGTCGCCCTTGAAGTCGTCGACGGCACCGGACCGGTCGAACAGGGCCACAAACTCCTGATCTGGACGACGACCCCTTGGACGCTTCCGGGCAACCTCGCAGTCGCGGTCGGGGAAGAGCTCACGTACGCCCTCGTCGAACACCCTGAGTGGGACGGTCGGTTCTGGGTCGCCGAGGACCGGGTCGATACCGTCTTCGGGGATGACGCCACCGTCGTCGACACGGCGTCTGGACGCGCACTGCTCGGGACCAGCTACGCACCGCCGTTCGACTACTTCCTCGACGAGCGTACGAACGGGGCCTTCGTCGTGATCGCATCCCCCGAAGTGACCGTGGATGAAGGAACCGGACTCGTCCATATGGCACCGGCCTACGGCGAGGCGGACTTCTCCGCCCTCAAGGCTGCTGGGATCGAAAGTCTCGTGGATCCGATCGACATGGAGGCTCGCTTCACGGATGCGGTGCCTGAGGTCCAGGGCGAGAACGTGAAGGATGCGGACAAGACACTGATCCGCATGCTCAAAGAACGCGGAACGCTGTTCGACCGAGCAACGATCAACCACTCGTATCCGTTCTGTTGGCGCACCGGGACCCCGCTCATCTACAAGGCAATCCCGACGTGGTTCGTCGCCGTCGAGCAGTTCCGGGACGAGATGGTCGCTGCCAACGAGACGATCCATTGGGTCCCAGAAGCCATCGGTGCAAATCGCTTCGGCAACTGGCTCGAGAACGCCCGGGACTGGGCGATCAGCCGCAACCGCTACTGGGGCTCGTGTATCCCGGTGTGGGAGTGCGACAGCTGTGGTGAGCAGGTCTGTGTCGCGAGCCGACAGGAACTGCTCGACCTCTCCGGAGTACTGGTCGACGATCTCCACAAACAGTTCGTGGATGCGGTGACCTGGCCATGCGCAGGCGGTGACGGGACCATGACGCGGGTACCCGAGGTACTCGACTGCTGGTTCGAGAGCGGTTCGATGCCCTACGCACAGATCCACTACCCGTTCGAGAACAAAGAACGCTTCGAGGAGCGCTTCCCCGCCGACTTCATCGCGGAAGGGCTCGACCAGACGCGGGGATGGTTCTACACCCTCCTCGTCCTCTCGACCGCGATCAGGGGGACGACACCGTTCGAGAACTGCGTCGTGACCGGCATGATCCTCGCCGAGGACGGCCGCAAGATGTCGAAATCCCTCAAGAACTATCCCGATCCCTCCCATGTGATCGATGCGTTCGGTGCCGATGCGCTGCGTGCCTACCTCATCAACTCCCCTGTGGTCCGAGGTGAGCCGCTCCGCTTCTCCGAGGACGGCGTGCGTGAGGTGGTCCGGACGGTTCTTCTTCCGCTCTGGAATGCGTACTCGTTCTTCACCACCTACGCATCCGCAGATACGATCACGCCCGCCGACCTCGCTGCTGCGCCTCCCCTCGCTGAGCGACCAGAGATCGACCGATGGATCGTGTCCGTCCTCCAGTCACTCGTCGAGCAGGTCAACGAGGAGATGGAGTCGTATCACCTGTTCTCCGTCATCCCGCCGATCATCGGCTTCGTCGAGTACCTCACGAACTGGTACATCCGACGCTCACGGCGGCGGTTCTGGAGTCATCGCACGGACACCGACGACGCCGACAAACTTGCTGCCTTCGCGACGCTGTACGAGGTGTTGACGACCTTCGCTCGGGTAGCTGCGCCGGTGCTGCCCTTCATCACCGAAGAGCTCTATCAGGGCCTGGTGCCGCCGGTGGAACCCGATGCGCCGCGTAGCGTCCACCACACCGACTATCCGGAAGCGGATACCGCATCGATCGATCGGGCACTCGAACAGTCGATGGCGACCGTGCGAACCGTCGTGACGATGGGTCGGGCGCTCCGCAAACGAGAAGCGCTACGGGTACGCCAACCGTTGCGAACCGTCACGATCGTGACTCGTTCCGAGGAGGAACGGAACGCCGTGCTCAGCCACGCCGAGTTGGTCGCAGAGGAATTGAACGTCCACGCAGTGGAAGTCCATGCCGACGAAGCCGGACTCGTCGACGTCACGGCGAAGGCCGATTTCAAGAAGCTCGGGCCACGTCTCGGCCCACGGACCAAGACGGTGGCGACAGCGATCGATGCGCTCGACCATCAGGCCGTGGTCGAACTGCTCGACGGGGCAACGCTCACGATCGAGGGTGAACCCATCACCGCCGACGATGTCGTCGTCACGCGTATCCCCCGAGCGGGAACCGTGGTCGCATCCGAAGGATCGCTCTCGGTCGCTCTGGACTGTGCACTCGATGACGACCTCGTAGCTGAGGGCCTCGCCCGGGAAGTGATCAACCGTATCCAGGGATTGCGTCGGGATCTCGAACTCGACGTGACCGACCGTGTCACCGTCGAGTACGCAACCGATTCCACAGCACTCACCGAGGCGATCGAACGCCACATCGATCTGATCGCAGGGGAAGTGCTCGCCGACGACGTGACGGCCTCGTCGCTCGGTGGCGATCCGGTCGACCTGGGCGACCATCAGGTGACATTCAGGATCACTCCGACGGGCTAGCGGTCTGCGCCTAGACGACGTCGACTAGAAGAACCAATCCAAGACGACCGGCACGAGTTGGATCCCGATGATCAGGATGATCGGTGAGAGATCGAGTGCGGCACCGCCGACCCGAACCGGTGGCACGACGGCTCTTATAGGGCGAAGCATCGGCTCGACGAGGCGGTTGAGGAACTCGTACACCTTCCGGATCGGGTGGTCGAACGGCATCCGCCCGAAGACGACGATCCAGCCGAGCACGATCCAGACGATCAGACCGAGGGTGATCAGCCTGACGATGCCGTAGACGACATCCACGCTAGTGATCGTCCCCGAAGAGCCCAAGGCGAGCGAGACGCTCCTGCTCGTTGAGTCCGAGCGAGACTCCGGTCGGTGTGACGAGGATCACGCCCTGTGCGGTCTTGGACATCTTGCCGTCCAATGCGTACGTCAAGCCGGACGCAAAGTCGACGATGCGACGCACCATCTCTGGCTCCGTGGAGCGGAGATCGAGCACGACACTCCGACCGGCCCGAATCGAGTCGGCCAGACTCTGTGCGTCTGAGAAGTTGCGCGCCACGATGATTTGGGACTCAGGCTCTGAGCGGTGGGCTGCGGTGGATCGTTCTGCGTGCTCGTTCGTCGGATGGACGTACAAGCCGGCCTCGGCATGCGTCGGATCGGACGAGACGGGCCGGCGGGTCGCTGCGGGTGGCTCCACGCGTCGTCCGGCGAGTTGCCCCGGGGGACGTACGGAGCTGGTCGGAGAAGCGGGAGGGACGACCTGCCGAGGCGCATCGCCCGGGTACGGCGCACTGGGTGGTGGGGGTGTCGGTCGCTGTGGTGCCGGTTCGATCGGCCGAACTTCACCGACCGTCGGCTCGACGTAGTCGGGACCCTGTTCCTCTTCATCGACGAGACCGAGATAGAAAAGGGTCTTGTTCCAAAGTGACGCCATGGTGCCTTCTTGGTCTCCGTTGCTTCCGTGCGTTCAGGGAAAGATAGCCGTTCCCATCGGGTTTGCGTGGTTTGGGCGACCTCGGGACAGCGACGACCGACCTAGCGCTCCACGGGCCCGAAGATGGCGGTGCCGACACGGACCATCGTCGATCCCTCTTCGATGGCCACTTCGTAGTCGTTCGACATCCCCATCGAACACACCGTCATTGACGGATGGTCGCCTCGGAGCGCATCGAACACCCGACGTAGGGTAACGAAATAGGGGCGGGCTTGCTCGGGGTCGTCGACCATCGGAGGGATCGCCATCACCCCCGCCACCTCGACTCCGGCACCGATGACCTCGTCGGCGAGGCGAGGCGCCTGGTCCACCGCGAATCCGCCCTTCTGCGGCTCGTCACCGACGTTGAACTGGAGGAGCGCCTGAGGGCCACGGTCGGGCCATCTCGTGAGTAGTTCGAGACGATCGAAGGAGTGCACCATGGAGGCGTGCTCGGTCACGCTCCGGACCTTGCGACGCTGGAGCGGTCCGATGAAGTGCCATTCGATGTCGTCGGGTAGCCCGGCCTCCATCCGAGCCGCCAAGCCTTGCTGTCGGTTCTCGCCGAAGACACGCTGGCCGAGTGTGTAGGCAACGCGTACGGCATCATCGGGTCGACCCTTGGAGACCGCCACGAGGGTCACGGCGCCGGGGTCCCTCGCGCTCCTCGATGTCGCCGCCGCGACTCGTTCACGTACCTCTTCGAGCCCTAGATCCATACGATGCTCACTTGCCGCTCCGGCGTCGCATCTCTGCGATACGACGCAAAACGGTCGTCGCACATCGTGCAGATCTCAAGATCGATGAACTCGGTGGCGGCGGGGACCTGGCTGCGGATCGCACGTGCGAGGTCGACGCTGGAACGCCCCTCGGTGGTCGTCGAACCGAAGCCCCCACACGCTTCGATCACCTCCTGGCCGACTTCGTAGCAACACCGACGGATGTGCGGACCGAGGACAACGGTCCGGGGCTCGTCGGGGAGGCTGCTGACCGTCGAACGAACGACGCCGTTTGCGACGCCTCTCCAGCCGGCGTGTGCGATCCCACGCGATGTGGCGCTGATGACCGCCACCGGAACACAATCGGCGGTGCCGATCGCAAGGGGAAGTCCGTCGGTTGCGGTCATCAGCCCATCGGCCTCTCCATGGTTGCCCGGCGCATCGACCTTCAGGACGACGTTTCCGTGTACCTGATCGACGATCGCCCATTCCGAATCGATGTCGAGGGACTCGGCAATGCGACGGCGTGCGTCTGCGGAACTCCGACCGTCGCCGTCGAGGAGCTCACCGAACGCCACGCCGGGGATCCCCGGCAGCAGGATCATCCCTGGACGAAGCCGGGGATGTCCATCGTGTCGTCGGAGTCGCCACCTTCGCCGTCCTCGCCGTCGAGGATGGAAGGCTTCGAAATCCTGCCCGAGGCCACTCCCTGCGTCGGCGACGTGTATCCGCCGCGGCGGTCACGGTCGAACCCGGCCGCGATGACGGTGACACGCATCTCGTCGCCGAGTGTCTCGTCGATGACCGAACCGAAGATGATGTTCGCATCTGCGTCCGAGTGATCGGAGATGAGCGTTGCCGCGGTGTTGACTTCCTGGAGGGACATGTCCCTGGGCCCGGCGATCGAGAGGAGTACACCACGTGCACCCTCCATCGATGTTTCGAGCAACGGACTCGAGATGGCCTTTTCGGCTGCCTGCTGAGCACGGCTATCGCCCGTCGAAGTACCGATACCCATCACGGCGGATCCGGCATCGGACATCACGGTCTTCACATCGGCGAAGTCGACGTTGATGAGACCCGGTGTCGTGATCAGTTCCGTGATCCCTCGTACGCCGGAAGTCAGGACCTCGTCGGCCATGCGGAACGCATCGGTGACGGGCGTTGACTCGTCGGCAATCTCAAGGAGACGCTCGTTCGGGATGATGATCAACGTATCGACGGCTGCCTTCAGTGCTTGGATGCCTTGTTCGGCCTGCACCGACCGACGCCGTCCCTCGAAGCCGAACGGCCTCGTCACGACGCCAACGGTGAGTGCCTCGAGACTGCGGGCGACCTCGGCGACGACGGGAGCGGCACCGGTGCCGGTTCCTCCGCCTTCACCAGCGGTGATGAACACCATGTCTGCGCCTTCGAGCGCCTGCTCGATCTCTTCGCGGTGGTCCTCGGCTGCTTCACGCCCGACTTCCGGGTTCGCACCCGCACCAAGTCCTCGTGTTGCTTCGCGACCGATATCGAGCTTGAGGTCGGCATCAGACATGAGCAACGCCTGTGCATCCGTGTTCACCGCGATGAACTCGACGCCTCCGACGCCTGATTCGATCATTCGGTTGACCGCGTTGACGCCGCCACCACCGACTCCGACGACCTTGATCACTGCAAGGTACGTGCTCGGGGTCCTGTTCTCCATCTGCAAACCTCCCGGGGAAGTATCGCTCAACCTTAGCGCCGTAGTCGAGGTTGACAACGGCCTTATTCTTCAGCCTCAACTTCAGGTTGAGGGTTGCTCACTGCAGGACGCAGCGGTGCCACGACATTGATGACCGCACCGGGAGTGAGCCCGGTGTCGAGTAGCGTCGCGACGACGACTGCTTTGTCCTCCAACTCTGTCGGTCGACCGAGGATCACTCGATACCCGTCGACCGTCGCCACGAGTCCCCCGTCCTCCTCGGCGATCGATACCCCTGCTTCGAGGTCATCGCGTAACGCATCTGCGAACTCGATCGCACCGAGGATCAGCGGGTTCACGATCTCATAGCCGGGTCGCACCGGCCCCGTGTCGATCATGATCCGTGCGGCATCGACCACCGGACCGTCACCCGGCACCACGGACCCGTCGAGAGCTACCTGGACCCATCCGTCGCCGGAACGAACCGACGCCATCGGGACATGCTCGGTGACATCGATCGCCAAGCCACCCGGCCATGAACGGCGAACCTCGACACTGGCGACCCACGGGTCTTCGAGGATCGCAGCCTCGATCGCATCCCTTGCGACATCCATCGTGGGCGTACCGACACCCATGCCGAGGGACGCCACGGCCGCCAGCGGATCCGACTGCTGGGCACCCTGCACGTCCACCGATTTGATCGAGAGCAACGGACTCCGGACGAGCCATACGGCACCCACCACGACGAGCACGATCCCGATCGTGATGAGGACACCTTTGAGACGCCCGCGGGCGCGGTCCTCCTGGACACCCTTTCGGCGTTCTGCCAGTTTTGGTTCGATGGCGGTCATGTCGTCGATCCGTCGTCGTCGCTGAAGTCGCCGATGAATCGGATCTCGGGTTCGAGCATGATGCCCGTCTCCTCGGCGACGTGTTGTTGGATGGTACGAACGAAGGCATGGATGTCGGTGGCTTTCGCTCCCCGCTCAGCGGTCAGGAAGTTGGCGTGGAGGGGCGAGACCGTCACCGGTCCCACGGACGTGCCCTTGAGCCCGAGACGATCGATGATGGACCCGGCAGCCTCGTCCGCCGGATTCTTGAATACGGATCCCGCGTTGAATGTCCCGCCCGGCTGGTGTTCCTTGCGCCAGCGGGTGATCTCACGGAGCTCGGCTTCGAGGTCCTCGGGCTCGGCGCTTCCGGTGCGGAACCGTCCCTGGACGACGAGGTCGTCGTCCGTCAAGTTGGAGTGTCGATACGAGAGGTCGAGTGCCGATGCGCTTCGGCGCGTCATCTCCCCCGACCTGAGGTCGAGGATGGTCGCTTCGATGAGGACCTCACTGGTCTGGGAACCATGCCCGCCGGCGTTCATGCGGACGGCACCTCCGACAGATCCGGGGATACCGACGTAGAACCCGAGCCCGGAACGACCGTGTTGGGCTGCGAATCGAGCCAGGACGGGCAAAGGAGCCGCGCCGCCGGCGACGATGAGATCGGCACCGACGATATCCACGGCAGTGAAAGCGCCGGCCATACGTATCACCAGACCGGCGACACCGGCATCGGAGATCACGACGTTGCTCCCGCGTCCGAGCACGGTGATCGACATACCACGCGGTGTGGAAGCCAGGACTGACCGCAACTCTTCGAGGTCCGTCGGCTCGACGAAGAACTCCGCGGGACCTCCGACCTTGTAGGTGGTCATCGGTCCAAGCGCCACATTGCTCCGGACCGCAGGGTGATCGATCGCGCCGGTCATGGCGAACTCAGCTCACCGACCAGATCCGGGACGATCGCGTTGACATCGCCGGCGCCCATCAGCACGATGACGGATCCTTCGGTGGCAAGTGCGAGAACACGATCGGGAAGGTCGGCGACCCTCGGCACATATGAGGCGACGCCGCCAGCGGCCTCCACCGCTTCGACCACGATTCGACCCGAGACACCGATGATCGGGGGCTCACCTGCGGAATACACATCGGTCACGAAGACGTGATCGGCCAGGGCAAGCGGCTCCCCGAACAACGGAGCGAGGTCGGCCGTGCGCGTGTAGCGATGCGGCTGGAACACAGCGATGACCGACCCACTGCTCCCCTCGCGCGCCGCACCGAGTGTCGCCCCGACCTCGGTCGGATGGTGGGCGTAGTCGTCGACGATCGTCACGCCATTCACACTGCCGGCGATCTCGTACCGTCGGCGGACCCCGGCGAAGCCAGAGAGTGCTTCGGCGATCGCCTCTGGGTCCTCTCCCAGGGCAGCGGCGAGCGCGATCACCCCGGCCGCATTGGACGCCAGATGGCGACCCGGCTTGGGGAGATCGACCGGGTACGTTCCGTTGGGACCGTTGAGTTCGAAGACGGCTCGCCCCTCGCGATGCTCGAACTCGCGGATGCTCCAGTCGGCATTCGTATCGAACCCGTAGCTGGTGACCTCGATCCGCTGTGCGAGGCGACGGACTCCAGCGTCATCGATACAGGCGACTCGCGGTCCGTCCACACGACCCACCACCTGCGCAAAGGCATCTTCGAGACCGGCGAGCGTGCCGTAGTGATCGAGGTGGTCAGCCTCGATATTGGTGACGAGCACGGCATCGAGATCCAGATGCCGGAAGGTCCCGAACGCTTCATCCGCCTCGAGTACGAACCGGTGGTCCGAACCAACATGGGAACCGGTGTTGGGTCCGATCATCGTTCCGCCGACGAGGAACGTCGGATCTCCCCCGGTACCCAACAGTGCCGTGACGAGCAACGCACTCGACGTCGTCTTGCCGTGCGTGCCGGCGAGCCCGATCGTCGGGACTTCCTTGGTCATCGCGGCGAGGAGCGTCGGACGCCGCCATGTCATGGCACCGGCGTCGACCGCCGCACGCCACTCCGGGTCCGTCTCGGGGACCGCCGACGAGGCGACCACGAGGTCGACGTCGGGGATCCGCTCGACACGGTGCCCTACCCAGGTCTCGACACCCACCTCGGCGAGACCATCGAGCATGCGCCCCGGCTTGAGATCAGAGCCTGTCACGGCGTGACCCTGCTGGGACAGCAGCTTCGCCAGCCCGGACATCCCTGCTCCGCCTGCGCCGATGATGTGGATGCGATGTGGGATGGAATCATGCGCGTTCATCGATCAACTCCAGTACTCGATTGGCGACCGTGTCCGCCGCGGTTCGGTGGACGGATGGCCGGAACGACGCCATCATCAACCCTCTCGCCTCTGCGTCATGCATCAACCGGTTGACGGTGTCGACGATTCGGTCGGTCTGCTCCTGCTCGATGACCTCGACGGCACCTGCGTCTTCGAGACCCCCGGCGTTGCGCGCCTGATACCCACGCCCTGCCGGGAGCGGAACGACGACCGCAGGCGTCGCTGTGGCATCGATCTCGGCAATCGTCATGGCTCCCGACCGCGACAGGACGAGGTCCGCAGCGGCATACACATCGACCATGTCCTCCTCGAACGGGACGATGACCCAGTCGGCGACCCCGTCACTCGCATCGGCGAGGGACTCGGCGTGCGCTTGGCCACAGAGATGGAGAAGTGTGAACCGTCGATCCGGGTCACGACCGAGCCGCTCTCCGATCTCGTTGAGCGCTGCCGCACCAAGGCTGCCGCCGATGATGGCGAGCACCTCTGCGTCAGGGGCGATCCCGTACTTCTCCCTCGCGGGCATGCGCAGCGCCGCGCGGTCGAAGTCGGTGAACGATCGGCGCAACGGGTTCCCGACCACCTCCCCACGGCGCAGACGTTCGGTGGACTGCTCGAAGGCGACCAACACGGAATCCGCACGACCGGCGATCATCCGATTCGCAAGACCGGGCACTGCGTTCGCCTCATGGAGGACGAGTGGGATCGACATCTTCCTTGCCGCAAGCGCAGCCGGACCCGAGACGTATCCACCGAAGACGACCATGGCCTCGACGCCCGCCTCTTCGATTTCTGCGGCGATGGACCGTTGTGCCGACCTCACCTTGGCCGGAAGACGGACGTTGTCCATGGAGAGTGATCGACGGATGCCATGGATGTTGACCGACACGAGGCGGTACCCGGCATCGGGGATCACCGTCTTCTCCATGCGGTCACCCCCGAAGAAGACGATGGACGACCGATCGATGCCAGCGTCGACGAATGCGTCGGCGACGGCAATCGCCGGATAGATGTGTCCCCCTGAGCCCGCTGCCGCGATTCCGATCCCCATGCTCAGGATGCGTTCGCCGGTTCCACGACCCGACTCCTCGAGGACCGTGCGATGTTCACAAGGACGCCGACCGCGGCAAGGTTCACGAGCATCGCGTTGCCTCCAGACGAGATGAATGGCAGCGGGACGCCGGTGATCGGCAGGATCGCAACGACGCCGCCGATGTTGACGATCGCTTGGATCGTGAACCACGAGACGATGCCGATGGCGAACAGGCGACCGAACATGTCGGGAGCCCGATACGCGATGGATACCCCGACCACGGCGAGCAGTGCGAACAGCATGATCACGACGGTCGCACCTGCAAAACCGGTCTCCTCACCGATGATCGCAAAGATGAAGTCCGTATGGGCGTTGGGCAACCAGGACCACCGGGCGCGGCTCTGACCGAGCCCCACACCGAACAGGCCGCCCGTTCCGAGGGCGACCATCGACTGCACCGCCTGGAGCCCGCTGTTCTGCGCGTCGGCAAACGGATCGAGGAAGCTCAGCAGACGGGCCTTGCGATACGGGGCCGCCATCGCCATCGCTGCCATCGCCGCGCCACCGAGGCCGGCGAGACCGAGGACGAACCGAACAGGAACCGCCGAGGCGAACAACATGACGAACGCAGGTGCGACGATCAGCATCACGTTGCCGAAGTCCGGCTGAGCAAGCAGCAGGAGACTCACCGACCCGAGGATCGCCGCAACCGGCGCCAGGACGTGCCCCAGAGAGCGGAGCAGCACTCCCTTCTTCGTCAGCACCGCTGCGAGCAACGCCAGTGTGGAGAATTTCGCAAACTCGGCGACCTGGACCGTGACCGGACCGACGACGATCCACCGAGTTGCACCACCGCGCGTCGAACCGACAGCGACGGTCACCACGAGACCTACGAGCGTGAGCATGAACATGAGCGGGGCGTACTTCTGCCAGACGCGATAGGGCACCAGCGAGGTGACGACGAGCGCGGCCACGCCCAGCGCGACCCACATGACCTGCTTCGTGAAGAGGGCGAACTGTCCCGAATCCGCCTTGAGGGAGACGACCGACGAGGCACTCAACATGGCCCCGAGACCGACGGTCAGCAGCATCGCAACGATCACCAGCAGGAAGATCGCCCTCCGCGATCCGGCGGAGCGCACCGCAGCAACGGTCCTCGGATGACGAGGACTGCGCACCCCCCTCTGCCGGTCTACTACGTCTGTCATCGCACCGCTCCCCGCGAAAGCGCCTCGACGAGGGCTTCAAATCGTTCGCCGCGTTCAGCGTAGGAGGTGAACTCGTCGAAACTGGTGCACCCCGGGGACAGCAACACCGTGTCGCCGGTCTTCGCATCGCGGCGTGCGGCTTCGACAGCGTCTGCCATCGTCGGATGCACACTCACGGGTCGCGTCGCCGACCGGGCGATCTCGTCAGCCGCCTCGCCGAACGCATAAACATGGACGACGGAGTCGACACCGCCGATCGCTGACAGATCCAATCCCTTGTTCCTGCCGCCTGCGAGGAGACGCACGGAGGACATTCCTGATGCAGCCGCCACGGTTGCGTGCGGGTTCGTCGCCTTCGAGTCGTTCACCCAACGGACGCCGGCGATGTTGCCGACCTCCGATCGACGGTGTTCTCCGAACTCGAAGGAAGCCAAGCTGGATGCGATGCCGTCCATCGTGGCGCCGACGTGACCTGCGAGGGTGGCGGCGACCACGAGGTCGAACATGTACGACGCATCGACCGCAGGGGCTTCGACCCGTTCGTCGCCGAGCACGATGAAGCCGTCGTCGACACCGTTCCCACCGGCCGGAAGCCGGCTGCCCGAGCACTCGACGGTGCGCGCTGGCAGGTGCCGAGCGATATCCATGAGCCTCTCGTCATCGGCGTTCGCCGCAAACAGGTCGTCGGGGTCTTGGCGTGCGCCGATCGACGCCTTCGCCTCGATGTACTCCTCCATCGAGGCATGCCAGTCGAGGTGGTCAGGGGCGATGTTCAGAATCGTCGCGGCCGCCGGTTGGACCCGCATGTAGGTCAGCTGGAAGGAAGAAAGCTCGGCAACCACCACCTCGGGCCAATCTTCGATGTCGGACAGTGGGGCACCGATGTTCCCGGCTGCAATGGCCGACACGCCGGAAGAATCAAGCATGCGCGCCGTCTCGGAGACGACGGTCGACTTTCCGTTCGTCCCGGTCACGGCGACGAGCTTGGACGTTGTACCTTCCAACCCGAAGCCAGCTTCGGTGATGACAGGGACACCAGCGTGCGCTGCTGACACGAGAGGCGGCGAGACAGGCGCGAACCCGGGACTGGTCACGACACGATCGACATCCGCCAACGAAGTGGCGTCCCACTCCCCTGTCCCGAGCGGGACGTTGGACAGGTCGGAGGGCAGCACTGCATCGGGTCGCTCATCGAACATCTTCACGTCCATCCCGCGGCGAAGGGCGGCGCGTGCGGCGGCGACTCCGCTGACACCCGTGCCGAGGACAAGGACGGTGGTCATTGGACGATCTGCCCGGGTCCGGCGACCCAATCCGCATAGAAGATCCCGACACCGATCGCCACCATGATCCCGGCGAGGATCCAGAAACGGATGATCACCGTCGTCTCCGGCCACCCCTTCAGCTCGAAGTGGTGGTGGATCGGGGTCATCCGGAATATCCGCCTCCCGAAGCCGCGGAAGGAAATCACCTGCATGATCACCGAGACGGTCTCCATCACATAGAGACCCCCGAGGATGATCAGAAGAAGTTGCGTGTTCGTGAGGAGTGCGAATGCAGCGATCGCCCCACCGATGGCGTGGGAGCCAGTGTCGCCCATGATGATCTGTGCGGGTGCGGCGTTCCACCACAGGAACGCAAGTACAGCGCCGAGTGCGGCGGCGGCGAGCACGGCGATGTCGACGACGCCGTCGATGTCGTAGAACCCTGCATTCCTCGACTGCCAGTAGGCGATGAGCACATAGGCGCCGAACACCAACGCACTCGATCCCGCGACGAGTCCGTCAAGACCGTCCGTCAGGTTCACGCCGTTCGCCGTCGCAGTGAGCATGAAGAGGACGAGGAGGAAGAAGAGGATCGGACCGAGATCGATACCGAGCGGTCGCACGAACGACAGCTCCGTGCTCACCCCGGCCCGGACAGCCCCCCACGCAAAGACCGCGGCGATGGTCAGCTGTCCAAGGAACTTCCAACGCTTCGAAAGTCCTTCGTTGCGTTTCCTGGCGAACTTCACGAAGTCGTCGAGGAACCCGACCAGTGCCATCCCCAGGATCGCAAACAGCGCAAGGAGCGCTTTCGGCTCCACCTCGATCGGAAAGAACCCGAAGCCCGAGTCGAAACTGAAGATGCGGAAGTGCGAGAGGAAGTAGCCGATGGTGACTCCGAGGACGATGACGACTCCGCCCATGGTCGGGACACCTTGTTTGTGGAGATGGCCCTCGAGTTCCGTCTGGATGAACTGGCCGATGCTTCGACGTCGGAGCGCACCGATCGCGAGCGGGGTGAGCAGGATCACGACGACGAAGGCGACGGTGGCGGACATGAGGAGGGCGATCACTTTGCATGCTCCCTGATGAGGTCGAGGGCGAGCGTTTCAAGACCGGCTGACCGGGAAGCCTTGACGAGAACGATGTCGCCGGGTCGCACGATGCGTGCAAGGCTATCTGCGGCGGACGCGATTCCCGGGACTTTCCGAACCAGTTCCGGAGCGCCGAGAGCGTATCCGTGGTCGACGCCTACCACGATCACCTCTTCGTAGTCGAGGTCGGCGGCCAGCGCTCCGATGCGTCGATGCTCGAGCTCACACAACGGACCGAGCTCGGCCATGGGGCCGAGGACGGCGATGTGGCGTCCATCCATCTGGGCCAAGGTGCGCAGGGCTGCCTCGACGGACTGCGGGTTTGCGTTGTAGGCGTCGTTGACGATGGTCACGTCGCCGGATCGGATGTCCATGCGCCAATCCGACCCGATCGCACCTTCGAGCCCGATCGCAAACCCGTCGAGGTCCTGCTCCAGCGCCACAGCGACGCCGATCGCTGCTCCAGCGTTGAGGGATTGATGGAGACCGGCAACCGCAAGATGGAGGTCGCGATTCCAATCCGCGACGGTCACTTCGAAGCTCGGCCTTCCCGCATCGTCGAGACGGGGCCTGCCGACGATGATGTCTGCATCCTCTTCCTCCCCGAAGGTCACCGTCCGCTCCTTCGGGTGTCGATGGAGATCGAGATGAGCCGTCGGAAGGACAGCGACGCCATCCGGGCCGAGGAGTTCGACGAGTTCATACTTGGCATCGGCCAGACCCTGAGGAGAACCGAACGTCTCCATGTGGACGACACCGAGATTCGTGATGACGGCTACATCCGGGCGTATCGCATCTTCGAGCCATCGGATGTGACCGGGCCCTCTGCTCCCGACTTCGAGGACGAGCACCGATGCGTCCGAGGGTGTGTCGAGAACGGTCAGCGGGACCCCGATCTCGTTGTTGTAGCTGCGTCGCGATGCGGCGGAGCCCGGGATCGCCGACGCAACGAGGTCCTTGGTCGTCGTCTTCCCTGTCGAGCCGGTGATCGCCACGACAGGCATGGTCAGCTCATCGCGTCGCCGTGCAGCAAGCCTGAGCAACGCGGCTCCGGTGTCCTCCACCTCGATCCGTGGCACGGCATCGGATTTGCCGTGGTGCACGATGGCAGCAGCGGCTCCGTCCTCCACTGCCTGAGCCGCAAACCGGTTCCCATCGAGACGTTCACCCTCGATGGCGACGAAGAGCACACCGGCACCCACCGAGCGACTGTCCGTCGATACGGAGGTGACGCGGATGCTCCCCTCACCGATCAGGGTGCCATCGAGATGGTCGGCGATCGATTGCAGCGACCAGTCGAATCGGTCGGTCATCGCTCACCCGCCGATCGCCGATCGGCTGCCACACGCACCTCAGTCGCATCGTCGAACGGCACGATCTCACCGTTGACTTCCTGACCCTGCTCGTGACCCTTGCCGAGGATCAACACCGCATCGCCCGGCTCGGCGATCTGTATCGCTCGCCTGATCGCCGTGCGGCGATCGAGCACGAGCTCGACGACAGACCGGTCGGATTCGGAGGCACCAGCAGCGACCTCGTCGGCGATGGAGCGGGGGTCCTCGGACCTCGGATTGTCGGTCGTCACGATCACGACGTCGCTGTTGTTCGCCGCCTCGGCCCCCATCGTCCGTCTCTTGTCACGGTCCCTGTCCCCCCCGGCACCGACGACCGCGATCACGCGGCCCTCGGTCATTCCCCTCGCTGCGGCAGTCACCGTGGCCACGGCGTCCGGTGTGTGGGCATAGTCGACGTAGATCGACGCACCATCGACAGTGGCGACGAGCTCCATGCGTCCCCGGACCGTTCCGAGCGTGGCGATACCGGTTGCAAACTGCTGCGGGGAGATCCCACTCCTCTTTGCGACGCCATAGGCCACAGCGGCGTTCACGGCGTTGAAGTCACCGGGAAGCGGCACCCGCATCGACACCCCCTCGATCTCGATCTCCGTGAACGAGGCTGCGTGTTCGACGAGGCGACATACGAGGTCGACATGGTCGGCGTTCGCGGTGCCGTCGATCGCAATCGTCGTGACGGGGATATCGAGTGCAGGGACCAGGGTCGCACCGTATGGATCGCCGACGTTGATCACCGCGCTTGCGGCCATGGACGGGGAGAACAGCTTGGACTTCTCGGCGAAGTATTCGTCCATCGATCCGTGGAAGTCCAGATGGTCCTGGCTCAGGTTCGTATACGCGGCGATGTCAAAACCGACGCCGGCGACACGGTGAAGGGCAAGAGCATGCGACGAGACCTCCATGACGACGACGGTGACGCCTTCATCACGCATCCGTGCCAGAAGTCGTTGGAGATCCGTACTTTCAGGAGTCGTGCGAGCGAGCGGGATCGAGGTTCCGCGAATCCGTGCGCCGAGCGTTCCGATCACCGCGACGGAGATCCCGACCTCGCGGAATACGGCTTCGAGCATCGAGCAGACCGTGGTCTTGCCATTGGTCCCCGTCACGCCGATCATCGACATCGTCGTGTCCGGGAACCCGTGCACTGCACGTGCGAGATGCCCCATCGCAGCCCTGGTGTCGCTCACGACGATCTGTGGCACGTCGACATCCGACCGGACATCGACCATCACGGCGGGAGCACCCCGGGTAGCGACCTCCGCCAGGAAGTCATGGCCGTCGACGCGACTGCCACGCACCGCCACGAAGATCGTCGACTCGTTCACGGCACGCGAGTCGTGCGTCACATCGGACACCTCGACGAGAGCGTCGTCGACGTCGATGATCCCCGGAAGGTTCGAAGCGAGCGTGGAGAGCGATGTCTGGATCGTCTCCATGTCATTCCTTGTCCGGTGCGACACCGAGCTGGTGCAGGGCATTCTGAGCTACCTCGGCGAATACCGGTGCGGCCGATGCGCCACCCAGACTCAGACTCGTACCGTCCGCAAGCTGTCCCTTCGGGGTGTCGAGGACGACGGCGACCACGACCTTCGGATCGTCGAGCGGTGCCATCCCGATGAAGGAGGCATAGGTGTCGTTGGAGTACTCACCAGCTTCGACATCGAACTTGTTCGTGGTACCGGTCTTCCCGCCTGCGGTGTAGTCGGTCAAAGAGGCCCGAGAGCCGGTTCCGATGTCGATGACCCGGCCGAGCATGCCGCGCACCGTCTGTGCAGTCTCATCGGACAGGACGCGACGCTCCCGGGGGTTGGTGACGATCCGACTGCCATCCGGTTGCACGATTTCCGAGACGAGATAGGGCTCGATCCATAGCCCGTCGTTGGCCACGGCCGCATAGACCGCGGCCATCTGGAGCGGGGTGGTGTGCACGGCGTAGCCGATGGCGATCGACGACCCCGAGGTGATGTTCCACTGCGACGTCGGTGCCAGGATCCCATGACGTTCCCCCGTCACATCGAGACCGGTCTTCTGCCCGAGCCCGAACTCGGTGAGGTACTCGTAGTGCTTCTCGGAACCGAGTCGACGTTGGATCTCGATCGTGCCGACGTTCGACGAACGGGCGACGACGTCCGAGACGGTCATCCATTCCGGGTTGTTGCCGTGATCCTCGTACGTGAACTCGCCGATCTCGACCTCCGGCGGTGTGTCGATGTGGGTGTCCGGTTCGACCACCCCCTCTTCCAACGCCGCGGCCACCGTGAGAAGTTTCAACGTCGATCCGGGTTCGTAGACGTCCGACACGGCACGATTCCGGAGAAGCTCAGGGGTTGCCTGCGACCGATCGTTGAGATCGAGCCCCGGTGCCGACGCCATGGCAAGCACTGCACCGGTCTCCGGATCCAGGACGACGATCGCACCACCCGCTGCGTCGGTGAGTTGTAGGGCCTTCGTGAGCGCCTGCTCTGCTGCGAACTGGATCTCACGATCGATCGTCGTGATGATGTCGGATCCGGGTGTCGCTGGCTCTACGAGCACATGTCCCTGCGGGATCACGCGACCCTGTGGGTCACGTTCGACGATGCGCCGCCCCGGTTCACCTTCCAGCTCGGAATCGAAGGTCATCTCGAGTCCCTCGATCCCACTCCCCGTCTCGTACGATGTCAGACCGATCACCTGTGCGGCGACGGAACCTGCCGGATAGACGCGCAGGGGCTGCTCGCGATAGAACACACCGGTGATGCGTTCGGATCGCTCGACATCGTTGTTGTAGTCGGCGATGGCGTCCTCGATCTGCGACTTGGTGGCGTTGTCCACCCGCATTGCCACCTCGGCATATCTATCGCCTGAGCTCCAGCCCTCCGTGAGCTCGGCTGCGAACTCGTCGAGCGGGTCGTCGGCAAACGGGGCGAGGACCTCGGCGGTCTCGACGGGGTCGGCAAGCATTGATGGGTCCACGACGACGTTCCACCCGTCGATCTCGAGCGCGAGCTCGACACCATCGCGATCGAAGATCGTCCCACGGGCCGGGGTGATCGATTGCTCTTGGATCCGCTGCTCGAACCCGACACTCGCAAGCTCGACGGCCTGCGCCCCCTGGAGGTCGAACAGGCGATAGCCGATGACGCCCCAGACGACGAGGAAGGCGACCCCGACGATGAGGAGTTTGAGGTCACCCGGACGCCAGATGCGGGCAGGGCTCATCGAACCGTTCCCGGGTTCTGCCACCTGCCGTCAGCGCTCGGCATGGTCGATTGCATGTTCGGTCCTTCGTCGTCCTAGGGCGTTGTCTCGGTGAATGCCTGCGTCGGGGTCTCGACCATCGGTGACTCGGTCGGGGCTGGGATCGCAGTGCCACCCAGACCTTCGACCACGACGGGAACGCGTTGGTCCGGGTAGGTGAGTCCGAGGCGCTCCGCTTCGGTTGCGATACGCAGCGGATCCTGGAGCCTGGCCTGTTCGAGCCTGAGGTCGAGCTGGACCGACTCAGCCTGCTCGATGCGTCGCTCGATCGACTCCAGCTCGAACGCCGTCTCGTCCAAGGCGATCCGTAGATAGATCATGAGGAAGAACAGCCCGATGACCGCGAGCACGAAGAGGGCGAGCGGGAAGATGCGCGGCCCGCGTTCGGCGGTTGCGACACGGGTCCTGCGTCCTGCGAAAGGTCGAACGAGCGTGCGCGTCGTCACGATGCCACCCGCTCGAGCACACGCAACACCGCGGAGCGAGCACGCGGATTGCGACCCACTTCATCCGGCGACGCTTTGATCGCTCTTCGTGTAGGTACCGAGAACGCGGGCTCCCTCCCGCATGCGCACGCGGGGAGGTCCGGAGGACAGATGCATCCCTGCGTCGCAACGTCGAACGACTGTTTGACCATGCGGTCCTCGAGGGAGTGGTAGGACATCACGACAAGCCTCCCACCGGGAGCAAGACGAGCCTGACACTCGTCGAGCGTCGCGGCGAGCGACCCGAGTTCGTCGTTGACGGCGATACGGAGAGCTTGGAACGTACGGCGCGCCGGATGGCGACCACGCCGGGCAGCTGCCGGAACAGCTTCGGCCACGCACCGCGCCAGCTCCGTGGTCGAGGAGAGCGGCCGCTCGCGGACGATCGCATCAGCGATCCGAGCCGCAAAGCGCTCTTCGCCGTATTCACGGAGGATGCGTACGAGTTCGTCGCGTGGGGCTTCGTTGACGATGGTCGCTGCGTTGCGGTCCGCGTCGGGCCCCATTCGCATGTCGAGCGGTCCGTCGTGGTGATAGGAGAAACCCCGGTCCGCGACATCGAGTTGGTGGGACGAGACGCCGAGATCGAGGAGGATCCCGTCCACCTGCCCAGGCGGGCCGGGTTCCGGGAGCTCGCCGATGTCTCCGTCCAGCACCTTTCCGATGTCGCGGTGGTTCGCAGCCACGACCGAGAGGCGGTCGTGGTCGAACGATTGGTCGAGCGCGTCCGGATCACGATCGAGACCGATGAGATGAGCATCGGGATATGCGGCAAGAAGTGCACGGCTATGCCCTCCCCCGCCGAATGTCCCGTCCACGATCCATCCGTGAGCGGCTGTCGACAGCCACTCCACGGTCTCGGCGACCATCACCGGCTGGTGATACGACGATGCGGGCTGAACCATGGTCAGCCCCCCGGAGCGCTGGCGCCAACTTGGAAGCGGGCGGAGTAAGGGGCCTCCCAATTGGCATCCGGGGGACTGACCATGAGCCAGCCCGAGCTACGTCGTTTCGTGAAGCGATCGACCATGTCATATGCCTTCCTCCGACAGGGCGTCCTCGATGCCCGCGTAGTACTCGTCGGCCTCCGCGGCCACCGTGTTCCACGTGTCGGTGTCCCAGATCTCGACCCGATCGGACACCCCGACGACGGTGACGTCCTTGCCGAGTCCCGCATACACACGCAGCGGCTCGGGGATCTGGCACCGTCCGGCCTTGTCCATGTTCTGGTCGGACGCCGACGCAAAGAACGAGCGGGAGTAGTTCCTCGCTCGCTTGTCGGTTCGAGGAAGACGACGGACGCGTTCGGATTCCTGATCCCACACGTCCATCGGGAAGACATAGAGACACCGCTCCTGACCCTTGGTCACAACGAGACCGCGTTCGAGCCCATTGCGGAACTTGGCCGGCATCACTATGCGGCCTTTGTCGTCCAGCGAATGGCTGTACTCGCCGAGGAACATCGTTCGGTGTCTCCATCATCCATCTCTCCATCGTGGAAGTCTCCTCCCACGACGCCCCACTATGCCCCACTTCGCGCCATTTGTCAACACAAAGCCGCCACAACGACCCCGACCCCTCCCCGAGGACGTCGGGCACCGAATCGTCGACGGACACGCCGCCTGCGACTTTCTGTCGCACGGTGCCGGTAGCGTCCCGTCCATGGCCATCATCGAAGCGGAGGGGCTCCGCAAGACCTACAAGGAGATCGTCGCTCTCGACGGTCTGGACCTCGCCGTGGAAGAGGGCTCGATCCTTGGCGTCCTCGGGCCGAACGGGGCGGGGAAGACGACCGCGGTGTCGATCCTTGCGACGCTCCTCGAACCGGATGCCGGGACGGCACGAGTTGCCGGAGCCGACGTGCTGACCGGAGCGGAACTGGTCCGACGGAACATCGGGCTGTCCGGCCAGTATGCGGCCGTCGACGAACACCTCACCGGATTCGAGAACCTCCGCATGGTCGGGAGGCTCTACCACATGGGCAAGGCTGCCGCCGCCGACCGTGCGAGGGAACTCCTCGCCGACTTCGACCTCATCGAAGCGGGTGACCGCCCGGTGAAGGGCTACTCGGGCGGGATGCGCAGACGGCTCGACCTCGCCGCTGCACTCGTCGCCTCACCCCCGGTGCTGTTCCTCGACGAACCGACCACCGGGCTCGACCCTCGGAGCAGGCTCGACCTCTGGGGCGTCATCAACGACCTGGTCGCGGACGGCACCACGCTTCTGCTCACGACCCAGTACCTCGAGGAAGCGGATCACCTCGCCGATGAGATCCTCGTGATCGACCACGGGTCCGAGATCGCCTACGGCACACCGGACGCCCTCAAGACCCAGGTCGGCGGCGAGCGCGTCGAGGTGGTCGTCGCTTCCAACGACGACATCGATCGCACGGTCTCGACACTCAGCTCGTTGGCGGTCGGCGAGGTCCATGTCGAGGCCCGCACGAGGACCATCGTCGTCCCGGTGACCGGAGGAGCCGGTGCCCTCACCGAGGCGCTGCGCAGGGTGGATGCCGCATCGATCCCCATCCATGACGTGGGACTACGGCGTCCCACCCTCGACGACGTCTTCCTCAGCCTCACCGGACACAAGACCGAGGAACCGACCGCCGAGACAGAGGGGGCTGCGTGATGGAGCGGATCAAGCGAGCATTCTCTGACGGGAACGTGATCGCCCAGCGCAACGTCATCCGGATCAAACGGGTCCCCGAGGTCCTGGTGTTCGTCCTGATCTCGCCGATCATGTTCGTGCTGCTGTTTGCGTACGTCTTCGGAAGCTCGATCGACGTACCGGGAGGGTCGTACCGCGAGTTCCTGATCGGCGGGATCTTCGCCCAGACCGTCATCTTCGGGGCGACCTTCACCGGTGCCGGACTCGCCGAGGACATGCAGAAGGGGATCATCAACCGGTTCCGTTCACTCCCCATGTCCCAATCGGCTGTGGTCTTCGGACGCACCGCATCCGACGTGATCTACAACGTGTTGAGCCTCATCATCATGGCGCTGACCGGACTCGTCGTCGGCTGGCGCATCCATGACGGAATCGTCAGCGCCCTCCTCGGATTCGGGCTCCTCCTCCTGTTCGCCTACGCCTTGTCATGGGTGATGGCGCTGGTAGGGCTGTCGGTCCCCAGCGTCGAGGTGATCAACAACGCATCCTTCATGGTGATCTTCCCCCTCACATTCATCGCCAACACGTTCGTACCGAGCGACAACCTTCCGACGCCGCTGCGGGTGTTCGCCGAATGGAACCCCGTGTCCGCAGTCACGCAGGCAGCCCGGGAACTGTTCGGGAACATCCCAGCGGGGACACCCGAACCGACGGTGTGGTCACTACAGAACCCGATCGCCTACACCCTCATCTGGGTCGTGATCATCCTGATCGTCTTCGTCCCTCTTTCCGTCCGCAAGTATCAGCGGGTCGCAGCGAAGACATGAGTCGCGGGGCTCGGTACTCGGTGCTCGGCGCCGGTACTACCGTTCCGATATGAAGCGTCGGACGAGAATCGAACGGCCGTGATCGCAACTCTCGCTGCTGCTGCCTCCGAGCTCGACTTCCTCGCCGCACGCAACCAGATGGCAGTGACCCTCGGGTTCCATATCATCTTCGCCGCCCTCGGCATCGGGTTCCCCCTCATCACGCTGCTCGCTCATCGACGCGGCTACAAGCACAGCGATCCCGACGCCCTTCGGCTGGCGCAACGGTGGGGCAAGACCATGGCCGTGCTCTTCGCTGTCGGTGCGGTCAGCGGCACCATCCTCAGCTTCGAGATGGGCATCCTCTGGCCGGGCCTGATGGGGCCGTTCGGAGAGGTGATCGGACTGCCCTTCGCCCTCGAAGGTGTCTCCTTCTTCACCGAGGCGATCTTCATCGGGATCTATCTGTACGGGTGGAATCGACTCTCGGCCAGGATCCACTACCTGACGCTCTACCCCATCGTGATCGCGGGAATCACGGGGTCGTTGTTCATCGTGTCCGTGAACGCCTGGATGAACAATCCCGCCGGGTTCACGCTCCTTGCGGACGGCAGCGTCACCGATGTCGAACCACTCGCCGCGATGTTCAACGCCGGAACCACCGTTCAGTACCTCCACATGTTGTTGGCGGCCTACATGGTTGCCGGATTCCTCGTTGCGGGCGTCTACGCCTGGGCGTGGCTGAAGGGTCGCAGGGAGCGGATCATCCGCCTCGGATTCACGATCGCATTCACCGTGGCCGCCGTTGCGGCACCGCTGCAGATCGTGGTGGGCGACATCGCTGCCCGTCGCCTGATCGAGTCGCAACCCGCGAAGTTCGCTTCGATCGAACTCTTACCGGAAACCACGACGAACGCTCCCCTGACCATCGGAGGCGTGTTGCGGGATGGCGAGGTCGTCGGCGCCATCGAGATCCCCGGCATCGGCTCGTTGCTCGGCACGTTCTCGCTCGACGGTGAATTGCCGGGACTCGACTCGATCCCCGTCGAGGACCGACCGTCAGAACGCGCCACCAACATCGTCCACTGGACGTTCCAGATCATGGTCGCATGCGGCATGGCCCTCCTCGCCCTGGCCGCGTGGTACGCATGGACATGGTGGCGAAGGCGTGATCTGCCACCAAATCGATGGTTCTGGCGTGCGTCGGCCATCGCCGGAGTGGTCGCCGTGATCGCCATGGAGACCGGTTGGATCACCACCGAACTCGGACGACAGCCGTGGGTGGCGCAGGACGTGTTGCGCACCGTCGATGCCGTGACGCCCGCCGGAGGCATCGTATGGAGCCTGTTGATCCTGACGATCGTGTACCTCGGGCTCGGTGCGGCGACGCTGATCGTCCTCACCCGAATCGCACGCCAGTTCCAATCCGGTGACACTGTCACCACCCCGTACGGCCCACCCGAAGGCGGAGCCCATGAGTCTCGCTGAGGTCGTGCTCATCATCATCTGGGTGGGCGTTTCCGCCTACGGCGTGTTCGGCGGCGCGGACTTCGGCGGTGGCATGTGGGACCTCGTCGCAGGACCGGCGGAACGCGGAGCCGCCCCGCGCCGCCTGATCGAACGGTCGATCGGTCCCGTCTGGGAGGCCAACCACGTTTGGCTGATCTTCATCCTCGTGTACCTGTGGACGGGATTCCCGAGGGCGTTCACGGCGATCGCCGTCACGATGTACATCCCACTCACGCTCGCCGCACTCGGCATCATCCTCCGCGGCAGTGGATTCGCGTTCCGGAAGTGGGCCAGGAACACTGAGCAAGCCCGCTTCTGGGGTGCGATGTTCGCCGGTGCATCCTTGATTACTCCGTTCTTCCTCGGCACGATCGCCGGTGGCGTCGCTTCCGGACGCGTCCCCTCGGTCGTCGGAGACGGTGACCCGATCACGTCCTGGCTCAACCCGACGTCCATCCTCGGGGGTGTGATGGCAGTCGTCATGTGTGCCTTTCTCGCCGCAGTCCTCCTCGCCCGGGAGGCGGAGCGAGGGCACGACCAAGATCTCGTCACCTATTTCCGACGACGTGCGCTGGTGGCTGGGACGATCGCTGGAGCAAGCACGTTCATCGGCATCTGGGTACTCCGAGCCGACGCCCCGGATCTCTTCGACGGCCTCACCAGTCTTCCGGATGCCGTCGTGATCGGGATCTCTGTGATCGCCGGGCTCTCGACGCTGGCGCTCCTCTCGCGGCACGCACACGGTACCGCCCGCGTCACGGCCACGTTCGCAACGGTCGCGATCTTGTGGGGGTGGGCCGTCGGCCAGTACCCGGACGTGCTCCCCGGATATCTCACGATCGACCAAGCGGCGGCATCGGACGCAGCCCTGATCGCGCTGATTGGAGCCTTCGTGCTCGCCGGTGCGATCGCCGTGCCGGCACTCCTGTTCCTCTTCAAGCTCACCGAGGAAGGAATGCTCGCCGAAGGTTCCGTCGCATCGTCGGCCTCGACGGCTGCCCTCCTGGACCGGCTCTCAGCAGAATCGTCGGCATCACAGGGCGCCGACGAGCCTGGTGCATAGAGACGACCTCGACATCGGTACGCTGCCACCCATGACTCTTCCCACCAATCCAGTTGTCCTTGTCGGTGTCGGCGAGATGGGCGGCGTGTTCGCCAAAGCCCTACTACGTGCGGGCCACACGGTGGTCCCGGTCACCCGGGAACGCTCGATTCCCGACACGGCGGAACTCGTTCACGACCCTGAGCTGGTTCTCGTCACCGTCGGCGAAGACGACCTCGATTCGGTCCTGCACGAGATGCCGGCGGCATGGCGGAGCTCGGTCGGCCTTATCCAGAACGAGCTCCTCCCACGTGATTGGAACCGGCACGCCATCTCTGATCCGACCATCGCAGTCGTCTGGTTCGAGAAGAAGCCGGGCATCGACACAAAGGCCATCATCCCCACCCCCGTCGCAGGTCCGGGCGCTCCACTTCTCGTCACGGCACTCGAGGCCATCGGGGTCGCAGCGACGATCACCAGCAGCGAGCAGATCGTCGACGAGCTCGTCGCCAAGAACCTATACATTCTGGTCGCGAACATCGCCGGCCTCGAGACGGGTGGGACAGTTGCGGAACTCTGGGACGGCCACCGCGACCTGGCGACGGCAGTCGGCGACGAGGTCCTTGCCATCCAGGACTACCTGGTCGGCTCCCCTGTCGACCATGAGGCGGCCTATCACAAGATGATCGAGGCATTCGAAGGCGATCCTGACCACGGGACCACGGGACGATCCGCTCCCAAGCGGCTTGCGAGAGCCCTTGCTCACGCCGCAGATGCCGACATCGACGTCCCCACGCTCGAGAGAATTGCGCGAGCGCACGACGTAACCGTTTAGCCTGTGCTCCGCAACCGATAGCGGAGGAAACCAATGCATGTACTCGTCGCCACCGACGGGACGATCGATCCCGCAAAGGCAGCCGAGTTCGCAGGCGCGCTCGCGGGCCCGGAAGGGTCGACCACTGTCGCAACGATCATCCGGATCCCTCGAACGCTGATCAAGGACCTCCGCGCCGTCACCGGGGAATCATCCACCCCGACGGTCGACATCGATGCCGAGTATGTGTCCCCGCCACCGGACGGCTCCAACGAACCTCGCGGATGGCCTGGCGACGATGCCGTCATCGAGCAATACCTCGGCAACAAGCGTGTAGAACTGTGCAAGCCGATCGTCGATGCGATCCGTGAACGCGGCGCGACGGCCGAATCGATCGTCCGAGAGGGCGATGACCCCGCCGATGACATCATCGCGCTCGCCAAAGAGGTCTCCGCCGACGTGATCGTCGTGGGATCCCATGGACACGGAGCGTTCCAGGGTCTTCTCGGCTCGACGGGAGCCAAACTCGTACGGCGATCGCCGTGTCCCGTGCTCGTGATCCGAGGCTGACGAGCAGCGCTGTCTCAACCGAGGTACGGCATCCACGAGTGATGCGCCGCACCACCTGCTGCGACGTGCACCCAGTCGAATCGACCGGGTGCTGAAGGCGGCCGACGCAACCGCAGTCCTGCCTCCACGGGGGTACGTCCACCTTTTCTACTGTTGCAACGACGACACGCCGCCACGACGTTGTCCCATCGGTGCTGTCCGCCCTGGACCTTGGGGATCACGTGATCGATGTTTTCCGCTGCCTGTCCGCAGTACTGGCAGGTGTCGGCGTCACGGATGAAGACAGCACGTCGAGAGAGCGGGACCGCACGGCGATAGGGCACGGAGATGTAGCGGCGGAGCCGGACCACAGCCGGTACGTCGAACGACGCCTCCTCGGAGTGCCACGCGGTTTCCGATCGCTCCACCATGTCGGCTCGCTCGCGGAGCAGCAACACCAATGCCCGCCGGGCAGATACGACGGACAGCGGCTCGTTCGAAGCGTTCAAAACGAGTGTTCGCATCGAAGGGGAGTGTAGATCGCACAGCCGATTGCACGGCCGCGATCCGCATGCCCGACTCTCAGGGCGCATACGGCGATCGACGGCGGTATCCCCGACCGCCCCTATCCCCCGCCCGTCCCTTCGATCAGCCGGATGACGACATCATGGGAGCCATCATCATCACCGCTGTCATCCGCAGCGGAATCAGGAGTTGCGTCGTCATGCGCAAAGCGGCTTCGATACTCGATCACGCGGTCCACGACGTCACGCACGACCATCCG
>JAUIIM010000039.1 GCA_030431785.1 Acidimicrobiia bacterium
CTGCGCCCATCAGACCCAGGAACTCCTGGTTGATGGATTCAGCCTCGGCCTTGATCTTCTCCCAGTCTGCCTTGGTGTACCCGGAGGTGCGGCGTGCCGACTCTTTGTAGGCATCGGTATCACCCCAACGCTCGCGGGCTTCCTCTTCGTGTTCGGCGGGGTCGAAGTCGCCGAACACCTCTAGCTGTTCTTCTGGTGTCATCTTGTCTCCTGTTCGTTGGTGCTCGATCGTGGCGTCGATCATGTCGGCGACGGCTCGGAGCCGATGGATCCGATCCGCGATCCTGAGTCGCTCTTCCATGAGCGCCTCTGTCGGGTCGCGGTTCGTATCCAGGATCGTTGCGATCTCGTCGAGCGGGAGCCCAAGCTCTCGGTACACGAGGATGCGGCGCAGCCGCTCAAGATCCTCGTCCATGTACAGCCGGTATCCGTTGTCACCTCGGGTGGAGGGGCGGAGGAGGCCGATCTCGTCGTAGTGATGCAATGTCCTGACCGTCAGTCCCGACATGCGGGCGACGTTCCCCACGGTTCGTGTTTCCATGACACGCAACGTACACCCTCACGTAACGTGAGGGTCAAGAGATTTCTTCGAGTACTCAGTACGCAGTACTCAGGACACAGAACGTGTTACTTCCGGAACACGCGGCGGAGGACGATGAGGGCGGCCACAACGCCGGCGATGACACCGATCGCCTGACGTCCGTCGACCTTGATGTCGGGGTTCCCCTCGACGTTCCCGGCGAACAGGATCCCGATGGTCGTGTTGTCGGCCTGCACGTTGTCTGCGACAACGAGACCGGCGCCGGCCGTATCGAGGGTGACGTTCTCTGCGGTGAGTGCGAGCGCACCGCTCATCTGCATCGTCGCCTCGCCAGCCTCCGCTGAGAGGATCCCGCCCTGGTTGATCGTCAACGTCTCCGAGGTCGACGACTGGATCCCTCCCTGGGTGACGGATACGTCACGAGCCTGGACGACGCCGGCGCCGCCTTGATTGATCTCTACGACGTCTGCTTCGACGTCGTCGACCATATCGAAATCCTGATCTGAGACTGACATGTGTGGTTCCTCCCGAGTCGGACCCAGCCTACCGACGTCCGGGCCACCCCGGACGCGAGAGAGGGAGCGCCGGAGCGCTCCCTCTCTGTGACTCGTTTTGGCGAACGCCTAGTAGCGGTCGCGCCTTGGCTGACGTTCCTGTGCTTCGTTGACGCGGAGCGGGCGACCATCGATGTCGTTGCCATCGAGTTCGGCCATTGCCTTCTTTGCGTCTTCGTCACTCATGTCGACGAAAGCGAATCCGCGTGAGCGGCCCGTCTCGCGATCGGTGATCAGGTTGCACGACTCAACGTTGCCGATCTCGGCGAACATCTGTCGGACGTCCTCTTCGCTGGAACTCCAGGGGAGGTTTCCTACGTACAGTCTCATTCTTTCTTGGCTCCATGTTTGGGAGAGCCCGCAGCCTCTGTCTCGAAACTGCCTCGAACTCGACTCAGTCTGGGACACCGGATGGGGTGTGTACACCGCAAGCGTAGTGATGCCGTTGCTGAATGACGGGGGTTTGCGAAATTTCTCGATTCTCGCCTTGACTTTGCCTTACAACGTACAGTAACCTTACGACATAAGGCACGACACCCATGGGAGCCTCCACATGTCCACAGAACAATCCGCCACGACCCCTGACGCGACCGAGGGGGCGGTGCCGGCCACGATGCGTGCTGCCTTGCGACACGAATACGGACAGCCACACGATGTCCTCGCCGTCGAAACGACCGAGGTGCCGCAGGTGCCGGCGGATCGGGTCTTGCTCCGGGTCGCCGCCGCTTCGGTGAACCAACTGGATTCTCATCTCCTCACGGGTACTCCCTATCTCATGCGTCCGCAGTTCGGACTCCGCCGTCCCAAACGTCCAGAGATGGGCGCTGACGTCGCAGGGACCATCGTGCGTGTCGGTGCGGAGGTCGAAGGAATCGCCGTCGGCGATCGCGTCGTCGCCGAGACGGCGGGGGCTTTCGCTGAGTATGCCCTCGCAAACCCTGCCGCCGTTTCCGTCTTGCCGGACGATGTGTCCTTCGAAGATGCGGCGGCAACACCGGTCGCCGGACTCACGGCGCTCCAGGGTCTCCGGGATCACGGTGGGCTCGAGCCGGGCCAGTCGGTGCTGATCCTCGGAGCATCGGGAAGTGTGGGAACCTTCGCCGTGCAGCTCGCCACCATCATGGGTGGTGAAGTCACTGCCGTGTGCAGTACCCGGAATGTGGAAACCGCATCGAAGAACGGTGCCACGCGGGTCATCGACTACACGAAGACCGACGTGACGACATTCGGTGAGCGTTTCGATCTCGTCGTCGATGTCGCCGGCAAGGCATCCCTCGCGGATCAGCGATCGCTCGTGAAGCCGGGTGGCACGATCGTGGCAATCAGCGGTCCGAAGCGAAGGTGGCTTGGTCCGTTGCCTCGCATCGCACGGGCAAAGCTCGGTGGTTTGTTCCGGAAGGGCTCGTACGCCGTCTTCGTGGCACGGGCGAACACGGCCGACCTCGCCTACCTCATGGATCTCATCGAATCAGGAGAACTGAAGCCGACGATCGAGCGTGTGGTGCTGCTCGATGACATCGTCGAGGCGCTCGCCTACCAGGGTGAGGGCCACGCGATGGGGAAGACGGTTGTCCGCGTGGGCGGGTAGGAGCCAAGAGCCATGAGCCATGCGCCATGCGCCTTGAGCCGTGGGCTTTGAGCTATGCGCCGTGCGGGATCATGGATCCTGGATCATGGATCTGTGAGCAAAGCTCGGTGCGCAGGCGACTCGAAGAGGTCCAGACCTACCGAACGGAGCTCTCAAACTCCAGGTTGATCCTCTCGGTGAGCTCTAGCCACTCGCCTAGGTCCCCGTCCAACCAACGGCCCCGGATGAGGGTCATCATTCGGTAGAGATGTGAGAACGCTCCCAGCAATGCGGCGGGGAACCTTTCGACGGCACCGTGAAGTCGTATGGCGTATGTCTCATTCGAGAACACGGAGTTCATCGCCAGTGGCGAGTTGTGAGACTCCGACGTTCGCTGTGTGTATATGATTTCGAGTTCTCGCCTGTAGAGACCGAGGAACCCTTCCTTGATGTCATCCGGTATCGAGGAGTCGATGAGCATCGCGCGAGCACTCTGAGCCAGATGCTCAAGGAACTCTGGGCCGTCAATTCCGACGGCGTTGCGGAATCCCTGATGCCAGGATGCTGGCCTGCGGGTGCCATAGCGAGCCTTGCTGAATACGCCTAGTACGACCTCGAGCGGTTGCAGTCGAAGTCGCTTGTCTTCGGGGGCGTCCTCGTCTTCGTCGTGGTCGTCGTCTAGCCGTAGACGCAGGTCGAGTTCCAAAGCGCGATCAAGTAGCTGGGCTGCCAGGTCGGCACGCCTCAGCTCTAGGTCCTTCGTCATCTCGCCCGGATTCACCTGCAAAGCGAGCCGCGCCTGCTCGACACGGACCCAATCCGCGTAGAAGGCAAACGCACGGTCATCTCCAAGGATTAGGAGCGTGTCTCGCTCCAGCTCACTCAAGGATCGGTTCAGAATCTCGGCCTGCTCCACTCTGCCGATTGAAAGGACGCTGTGAACTGCGTCTGTTGTACCAATCGCCCGCGCCGCCGCAATCGGCAGGAACCCGCTCGAACCAGTCTGAACCAGATCACGTGCGCTGATGGAGAGCGCGGTGAGGTCGGAATAGGAGAGATCGACTGCCCTCGAGAGGATTGACAAAGCTCCTTCGAATGGCTCGATCGCAAGGCGAGCGTCGTCGCGAAAGGCTGGTTCGTTGGTCACTTGAGCCCCTTCTATGGGTTCCAACTAAGCGCGTCGACGGACCGCATGCGGACCAAGCGATGGTCTCCAACGACATGGCATCGCAAGTCACAGCTGAGAACCATTGGCACGCAAGGGTTTCGCCGCGCGCCCTCGGGAGGATTCGAACCTCCGACACCGGGTTTAGGAAACCCGTGCTCTATCCCCTGAGCTACGAGGGCTGGGTGTGTGGCGGAAGTCTAGGGAGGGACACGGTCGCCGTGGCATCGGTTCGCCGTGCTCTACCATCGCCGAATGGCAGATCGACCTCGTGCTGATGATTGGTGGCAGGCTTCCGATGGGAAGTGGTATCCGCCGGACCTCATCGATTCCCCCAAGCAGGAGTTTGTGACGACCGAGATGACGCCGGTCGTCGGCGATCTGAAGGACAAGGTCGTCCGACCGGGCTTCTTCGCCCAGGCAACGGTTGCGGCTGCTGGGGTCGCTTCTGCTGCGATGGCCGTCTCGGGGATCATCCTGGTCCCCGACATCCGCGCCGCGACCGATCCGCTCTTCACCAACGGAGTGATCGAGTACCCGGAATCAGCCGCTCCGTGGGCGGCGACCAGCCTGTTCCAGGCGCTCGCCTTCCTGCTCGGAGCGATCAGCGCCGTGGTGTGGTTGTTCCGGACATCGAAGGCGCTCGGCGCTCGTGAACCCGAGGATCGTCGCTGGTCGCCGGGTTGGTCGATCGGCGGTTGGTTCATCCCCTTTGCAAGCCTCGTGATCCCGAAGCTGGTGGTCGGCGAGATCGAACGCCTTGCGGCGGTCCCGTACCGTGGCGTGCCGATCGGCGACGCATGGAAGTCGGTCCGTCGCTCTCGTCTCGGGGACCTGTGGTGGTTGCTGTGGGTCGCCGGCAACGTCGTGACGTTGATCGGGATCTTCGGTCTCGGCGATGAACCGACGAACGGCGCCATCGCGACCGCCGTCACGGTCGAGTCCATCGGTGCGCTCTTCCTCGCCGGGGCAGCGGCGTGTTTCGTCATCCTGATGCGTCGGATCGTCAACGACGCAAACTCCTAGGGAACACCCCGGAAATCTGCGAATCCGGGAACCCTCCCGCACACCGTGACCGTCTAACTTGTGAAACAGATCACAAACCCGAGCGGCACACTCTCTCTCCCTTCCCGAGCCGCACGGGGCCGGTCGGAGACACTCGTCAGACGACCGGACCACGAACCGCCCCGATGCCCCGGGGCGGTTCGTTCGTATGGGCTCCTCCGGTCGGGTACCGTGGGCGCAACCAGAGGGAGAACACATGCGAATCATCGAAGCGAACGGGGTGGATCTCGCCGTCGACGACCGAGGCGAGGGATATCCGGTCCTCATGATCCACGGGTTCCCTGAGCTCGCATACTCGTGGCGGAGCCAGGTCCCAGCGCTATCCGATGCAGGTTTCCGAGCAATCGCCTACGACCTGCGCGGAACCGGACAATCGGCGGGTCCCGAAGACATCGAGGCGTACCGACTCGTCGAGCAGGTGGCGGATGCAGTCGGCATCCTCGATCGGTTGGGTCTCGACCAAGCGGTCGTGATGGGCCACGACTGGGGGAGCATCATCGCCTACTCGGCAGCGCTTATGCACCCGGACCGCTTCACCCACGTCATCAGTCTCAACGTGCCGTACCTCGGCATCCCATCTGGATTCCCTGCTTCGCAGGTGATCGCCGACAGTTTCGCCGACCGGCTCGGGTACGTGCTCGAGCTCCAGAAACCGGGCGTCGTGGATGCGGCCTTCGCCGAAGATCCATCGGCATGGCTGTCGGCCGTGTATCGCAGGATCGCTGCGAGCGACGAGTTTCCGGCCGAAGGGGATCTCGCCGTTTTCGCCGAGCGACTGGGGGAGAGCGGTCTGACCGGTCAGTTGAATCTCTACCGCAACATCGATCGCAACCTGATGGACATGGCGGACCACATGGGCAAGCCGCTCACGCAACCGGCGTTGCTCGTCACGGTCGATTCGGATCCCATCCTGCCTCCGGCCATGGCCGACGGGATGGTGCCACTCGCTCCCGACCTCGAAATCGCTCACATCGAAGGGTCCGGGCACTGGACACAGCAGGAGCAACCGGATCGAGTGAATGACATCCTCGTCGAGTGGCTCGACCGGAGAGTGCCACCCAACTGATACGCTCAGTTGCATGGATGAAGAAAGAATCGGGCTGTTCATCGACTACGAGAACCTCGCGATCGGTGCGAGGGAGGACCTGAACTCGGTCTTCGACTTCGGCCCGATCGCCGAAGCGCTCGCCGAGCGGGGGCGTGTCGTGGTCCGGCGTGCATACGCAGACTGGGCTCGGTTCGACGACGATCGTCAGATGCTCGTGCGCAACCACGTCGAGCTCATCGAGATTCCACAACGCAAGGGGATCGTCCGGAAGAACGCCGCTGACATCAAGATGGCCGTCGATGCGATCGAGCTCGCGTTCGAGCGTGACTACGTCACCACCTTCGTGATCTGCACCGGCGACTCGGACTTCTCACCGTTGGTCCACAAACTGCGGGAGCTCAACAAGAAGGTCATCGGCGTCGGGCTGAAGGCATCGACGTCCAAGCTGCTTCCCCCGGCGTGCGACGAGTTCCTCTTTTACGAGAACCTCGACGGTGTTGATGTTCCACAGGCGCGGGTGATCCGACGGGGAAGCGAAGATGTGTCTCAGCCTGAGAGTGATCTCGAATCTCTCGATCGACTCGTGACGCGAACGCTGGCCGGACTCCTTCGTTCGGAAGGAAACTCCGTCCGCTCATCCACGTTGAAACGTGCCCTCTTGCGGAAGAACTCGACGTTCTCGGAGGGTGACTACGGATTCCGCTCGTTCGGAGAGGCGATGCGCAATCTCGCCGAGCGCGACGTGGTGAAGCTGAACACCGGTGTTTCTGACGGTGACCCGATGGTTGCGTTCCCTGACGCCGGCCGCGGCGAGGCCACGGCGTTCGAGCTGCTTGCATCGACCGTCAATCAGCTGTCGAACGGCGAGCCTGCCCCGTTGTCCGGCCTCAAGGACGAGATGCGCAAGGCCGACGCCAAGTTCTCGGAGAAACGCTATGGCTATTCGGGATTCCTCCAATTCGTGAAGGCAGCCAGCGCTGCCGGTGTCGTCGGGCTCGAGTTCGACGAAGAGACGGGTTCGTACGAGGTGTCTACGCTGTAGGCAGACAAAGGAGCCGATGATGAGTGACACGTACGTCGTCGAACGCACCGAGACGATCGCAGCACCGCCATCCAAGGTCTACGAGCGCGTCGGGAACCTTGAGCGTTGGGGTGACTTCTCTCCATGGGATGAACTGGATCCGGAGATGACCAAGACGTTCTCGGGTGAGGCAGGGGCAGTTGGCTCGGGCTATCACTGGACCGGCAACAAGAAGGTCGGGGAAGGGCGTATGACGATCACCGACGCCACGCCCGATCAGCGAGTAGTGCTCGACCTGGAGTTCGTGAAGCCCTTCAAGTCCCAGAGCGTCACGGAGTTGACTCTCGAACCCGTCGACACGGGGACGAAGGTCACGTGGCGGATGACGGGGGAGCGAACGTTCATGGTGAAGGTCATGGGGTTGTTCGGGAAGAACATGAACAAGATGGTCGGCCCCGACTTCGAGAAGGGTCTCGCCAACCTCAAGGCTGTTTCCGAGGCGAGCTGAGCCAGCTCACCGACCCGATGCCCACGATGTCGGTATCGCACTGGCGTATCCCTGCTCAGTGAATTACAATATTGTCATTCACTGCGGAGGCGGAGATGGCAGTAGCAGTACAAGAGTCGGTGACCAACGTCGACATGGTGACCGAAGCGGTCCTCGACGTGTACCGATCCCGGATCGAAGACGCCACGGAGATGGCTCTCGCCGAACTCGTCGATGCGCCGAAGGTGGTCGGCTCCACGCGAGCGATCGTCGCATCGAGTGAGCGTTTGATCGAGATCGTCGTCGACGACGAGTCCGATCCGGGCGACCTCATGGAGGTCGTGTGGGCGATGGCCGAGCGGTCGTGGCGCGTGAACGTGCTCGTGCAGCTCGCCAAACTCGGCGAGGCCCACACCGAACTTCGAGGGACGCCGGCGACCCTCCAGGGGTGGTGGCTCGACGATGATGCGGTCCGATTCACCAGTTTCGAGCGGCCCTGAACCTGACGAGGTCGGGTTGAGCCGATAGGCTCACGAGATGCCAGCACCGCTGTACACCCAAACCATCATTGCGTTCGTATGGGATTTCGACCGCACATTGATTCCCACGAACATGCAGGATCCGATCTTCGACGCATACGACGTTGACCCCGGCGTGTTCTGGTCCGAGGTCGACGGGCTCGTCGAGTACTACGAGCGCAACGGTGTGATCATCCAGAAGGACCTCGCCTACCTCGGTCATCTCCTCACCTACGTTCGTGAAGGCGAGTTCGACGGTCTCACGAACGAGCGCCTCAAGAAGCTCGGTGGCGAGCTCGTTCCGGTGCCGGGCATGCCCGACTTCATGACGGCGGCGCGTGACCGCGTTGCGGAGATCCCCGAGTTCGTCGCAGAGGGCATCACCGTTGAGCACTACGTCGTCTCCACCGGGCTGCGTGCGATGATCGAAGGCTCGGTGTTCGCCGACAAAGTCGACGGGATCTGGGCGAACACCTTCATCGAAGATGCAGCACCACCCGGCTACCTCGGCAAGCTTCAGGTCCCCGATGCGGATGCGCCGATCAGCCAGTTGGGCTACACGGTGGACAACACGTCCAAGACGCGTGCAGTGTTCGAGATCAACAAAGGCATCAACCGCAACGCCGACATCGACGTGAACGCGCAGATGTCCGAGGACCAGCGGCGGGTCCCCCTCAAGAACATGGTGTACATCGCCGACGGGCCATCGGATGTGCCAGTGTTCTCGATCCTGAACAAGGCGGGTGGGCGGACGCTCGGCGTGTACACGGTGGAGCCGTCGAACAACCACTCGAAGGTGAAGAGCCTTCAGGAGCAGGGACGGATCCAAGGGATGGCCGAGGCTGACTACCGCCCGGGAAAGCCTGCGTACCTCTGGCTCATGGACACGCTCGAACAGATCGGATTCGAGATCGTCGAATCCCGTCGCCAGGCGTTCTCCACGATCCGCAACCCACCGGGCCACTGACGCCCGGCTGCTCCGCTACTCAGACATAGCGAGCAGCTGTCCAGCGGTGATGTCGTCGGTCACGAGATGGGTGACGGCACCAGCCTCGAGCGCTGCATGAAGCGGAGCGGCTTTTGCCGAGCCGGCGACCGCACAAAGGCGACGTGGGATCCTCATCAACTCTGCCGGGGTTGGGCCGGTGGCTCGCTTGTTCAGCTCCAGGTCGTCATAGGACCCATCGGCTCGCAGGAACACCGTGCACACGTCGCCGACGACTCCTTCGCTCTGCAGCATCTTCAGGTCCTTTGGCTCGAGGTAGCCCGCCGCGTAGACATGGCTCGGCAGCGATCCCGCGATCGCCCCGACCGAAAAGAGTGCTACGTCCGTCGACCGTTGGATCTCAATCACGCGTTCGACCGATCGTTCGGTCCACATCGCATCGCGGGTACTTGCACGGTCGAAGAACGCGGGAACCGGGAAATACTGGACCGCCGCCTCGAACGCGTCTCCGAAGCGTCCGAGAAGATTGCCGACGTATCCGGAACCCGAAGTGCGCGTGTTCGCCGCCCCGTTCAACTGCACGATCGTGCTCCCGATTGTCGGCTTGTGTCGTAGGTGTTCCGAGATCGTCGATGTCGTCGTGCCCCAAGCGATCCCCATGATCATCTCCGAGTCGAACCAGTTGCTCACGACACGGGCCGTGGTGCGCGCAACATGATCGAGGCGATCGACCTCCTTCGCCCCCTCCGGCACCGTGGCCACGATCACTTCGATTCCGTAGCGCTCTTTGATGGCGCGGGCCGCCCCCGTCGCATCGGTCGGTGGTGTACGCAGCGAGATCTCGACCAGGCCCCGCTCCCTCGCCTCCTTGAGCATCCGTGACACGGTCGACCGCGACGTGTGGAGGCGCCGTGCGATGGCGTCCATCTTCTCGTCTTGGAGGTAGTACATCGTCGCTGCCGTGAGCATGCGACCTTCACGGTCGTCGCGTGCGGTGAACGGGGGAGGGCTCTGATCGGTCATCCCTTGCAGCGTAGAGCGTCATGCACATTCGTGCAATATGTCTGCAAGAGTTGCCACCGGCGTCCGCGTCGGGTAGAACATGGCCTATGTGGACGTTGCAAGGAGGTTGGGATGCCCGGTGACCGTCTCGATGCGCGCCATCGATCAGCAGCGCTTGAGGCTCTCGCATCCACGGCCAAGACCGGTCAGCCCCTGGACATCCTCGTTATCGGCGGGGGGATCACCGGCGCTGGAATCGCCGTCGACGCAGCCTCGCGTGGGCTGAAGGTCGGGATCATCGAGGCTGATGACTGGGCATCGGGGACTTCGAGTCGCTCGAGCAACCTGGTTCACGGCGGCCTTCGCTACCTCCAGATGCTCGATTTCAAGCTGGTGTGGGAAGCGCTGGGTGAGCGGGAACTCCTCCTGCACACGATCGCCCCGCACCTCGTCCGCCCCCAGCCGTTCATCTTTCCACTGCAGCACCGCTTCTGGCAGCGGATCTTCATCGGCGCAGGGATCGCCCTTTACGACCTCATGGCGACGGTCCGACGAGGAAAACGAAGCGTGCCGATGCATCGACACCTCTCGCGACGTGGACTCCTGCGACGATTCCCATCACTGCGCAAGTCTGCATTCATCGGGGCCATCGAGTATTGGGATGCCACAATCGACGACGCAGCCATGGTCACCGCACTCGTGCGGACGGCCGCAGGGCACGGGGCCGTCGCCGCCACGCGTGTCCGTGCGACAGGCGTCACCCGGAACCTCGACGGCCGGGTCGATGGTGTCATCGCCGAAGACACGGTGAGTGGCGACTCGTTCGTCGTCGCGGCACGCAACGTGATCGTTGCCACCGGAGTGTGGACGGAGGAGACAGAGTCCGCAGCAGACGGAGACAAGGCGCTTGAAGTGCTTGCCAGCAAGGGAGTGCACATCAGTGTCCCTCGCTCGTGCATCGACGGGGATACCGCGATCATCCACCAGACGGAGACCTCCGTCTTGTTCCTCATCCCCGCCGCAAGTACATGGATTATCGGGACGACGGACACCCCTTGGGACCAACCCAGGGACCGACCTCTCGCCAACGACACCGACATCGAGTATCTCCTCGATCAGGTGAACGAGTTGCTCGATAGGCCGATTCGACGCGAGGACGTCCTTTCGTTCTGGGCGGGACTGCGGCCCTTGTTACAGCCGACGAATGAGGACGGCGACGCACCGTCCAAGGTGTCGAGGGAGCACACGGTGGCGTCGGTGACTCCCGGTGTCTCTGCGATCGCGGGAGGGAAGCTGACCACCTACCGCGTCATGGCCGAGGATGCCGTCGACTTCGCCTTGGGTGACCGGGCGCGAACGTTGCCGTCCGTCACGGATCGGGTTGTCATCGCTGGTTCGGACGGCCTCGAGTCACCCCAGGAGATGATCAGTGATCTGTGCGAAAAGCACGGTTGGGATGACCACATCGCTGATCGGCTGCTTCGTCGATTCGGGAGCCGGATCGCAGAGATTGGCGATCTTTGTGCAGAGGATCCATCGCTTTCGGAACCGTTGACGCACGCTCCCGATCACATCCGTGCTGAGATCGTGCACGCGGTGGTCTTCGAAGGCGCTTTGTCGATCGGAGACGTGATCAGGCGCCGGACCCGGATGAGTCGAGAGGTGATCGACCTCGGGGCGCCGACGGCGGACGAAGTCGCAGACCTCGTCGCGCCGTACCTCGATTGGGGCCCCGAGATGATGCGATGGCAAGTGGCGCGCTACCGAAGGGCGGTTGCAGCCGAGATGGCTGCCTCGCGCGCTCAGACCGATGTAGAGGCCGTGCGCAAAGCACGAGACATTCTTGATGGTGGAAGGAACGGCGCGGACCGGCTTGACGGACGTGTCGACGACGATGGAAAGGAAGCAAATGACCGATGACATGACGGGCGACCCCGGAGATTCCGGCACCCCGGACGATCCAGGGCACACTGCCACGGACAGCGCACCTGCTGAGAAGCCGGTGAAGGAGAAGAAGACGACGAACCGGTTCTGGTTGGTGATGTCGCTTGTACTCGTACTCATCTCTGGGATGGGTGCCTCATACATCCAGACGGGTGGAGGCTCGATCGAGGTGACCGATATGCGCTGGGAGACAGCGACCGGTCTTCAGATGAGCGCCCTGCTGTTCAAGCCGGACTCGGCGACAGCGGAAGAACCTGCACCTGCGATCGTCGTGAGCCACGGTTGGTACAACAACCGTGAGATGCAGGACCTCAACTTCATCGAGTTGTCACGTCGAGGCTATGTCGTCGTGTCAATTGACATGTACGGCCACGGGAACTCTGACTATTTGCCGCAGGCGTTGATCGCTGCGGGTGGAACGGGGTCCGGGGGAATCGGTATGTACGACGCTGTGAAGCTGGTCGCCGATCTTCCGTACGTCGACGCCTCGCAGATCGGTGTCAGCGGCCACTCGAATGGTGCACTCGCAGCGAACCTTTCGATCTTCGAGGATTCGACCGCAGAGACTCCGCTCATCGCGGCCGCGTTGTTGGTGTCGAACGATGCCGTCTACCGCTCGCCGGCTACTGGTGAGTACGCAAACATCTACGGCGACCGCGACATCGGCATCCTCCACACGCGGTATGACGAGTTCTTCTTCAAGAGCCGTGATGCGGAGGGCAACGTCCTCACGCCACCGCGTGACTACATCGGCACACCGAACGCCCAATCGTTCCTGCACTTCGGTGCGGATCCGTCGACTTTCGACGATCTGCGCGATGCGGACACCGTGTACACACAGGACGTCGACGGTACGGAAGCCTTCCGGATCATCTACTCGCTGAACCGGATCCATCCGTGGTCGCACTTCTCGTCGCTCGCATCCGCCGATCAGGTGGACTTCTTCGAGGAGGCGTTCGGCGCACCCAATCCGATCGATTCGTCGACGCAGGTGTGGCAGATCCGCAACCTGTTCACAATCCTTGGGTTGATCGGCTTTGCGATCTTCCTCGTCGCGTTCGCCCGTGCGCTTGTAGGCACGCGCTTCTTCGCATCACTCCGGGGTCGTCCGGCGCTCGGTGCTGCACCTTCGGACGGAGCAGGCAAGGCATGGTTCTGGGGCGGACTCGGATTGTTGGCGATCGTGTCGGGTGTCACATACATCTGGCTGTACGACATCGCCAACGACACACGCCCGGACTGGTTGCCGCAGTCCCCGCCGTACTACATCGGATTGTGGGCAGCCGTCAACGGCATCGCAGCCCTGATCGTCGTAGCGCTTGCGTACAACCTGTACGGCAAGAAGCAGGGTCAGGATCTGCGAACCAATGGCGTCCTTCCGGGCTGGAAGAGTGTCGGAAAGTCCGCGCTCCTCGCCGGAGTTGTCGTGGTCGCCGCATTCGGACTCGTGTTCTTCGTGGACTACGTCTTCAAGACGGACTTCCGAGTCTGGGTCGTCACGATCAAGGCGTTCACCATGGACAAGATCTGGCTTGCGCTGAAGTACTTGCCATTGTTCCTGATGTACTTCGTGGCCAACTCGATTGCGCTCAACAGCTTCAATCGGTTCACGATCGCCGGCAAGGAATGGGTCAACACGGCCATCCTTGCGCTGGCGAACTCGTTGGCACCGATCGTGTTGGTGATCGCTCAGTACTGGCACTTCTTCAGTACCGGTTACCTGATCGACTGGTTCCCCGGGATCACCAGCATCTGGCTGTTCCCGATCATCGTGTACCTGGCCGTGGCGGCTGTGATCTCCAGGAAGATCTACAACTACACGGGCAACCCGTACATCGCAGGGTTCATCAACGCTGCCGTGATCGCCATGATCTCGGTGAGCAACACGCTCACGATGTCGTAACAACCGCTCGACGATGTGGATCTGGGTCGGTGCGGAAGCGCCGGCCCAGATTCGCGTCTAGTAGTCGTAGAAGCCCTTGCCCGTCTTGCGACCGAGGTGGCCCGCTTCGACCATTCGTCGGAGGAGCGGTGGCGGGGAGTACCGCGGATCGTTGTACTCGTCCAGGAACGATTCGGCGACCGCGAGCATCGTGTCATTGCCGATCAGGTCTGACAACGTGAGCGGTCCCATGGGATAGCCGGCGCCTCCGACCATCGCCGCATCGATGTCTTCGCGGGTCGCAAAGCCCTCCTCGTACATGCGAATCGCCTCGAAGATGTAGGGACACAGCAGCTTGTTGACGATGAAGCCTGCTCGGTCCTTTGCGCGGACGACGGTCTTGCCAAGGGTGTCGCCAGCGAACTCCGCAGCGCGGTCGACGACGTCGTCGTCCGACATGACGGTGGCGATCACCTCGACGAGCGGCATCACTGTGGCCGGGTTGAAGAAGTGCATTCCGACAACCGACTCTGGCCGTTGCGTGGCGACGGCGATCTGAGTGACCGGAATCGACGAGGTGTTGGTGGCGAGGACGGCGGATCCGGACTCGACGACCTCGTCGATGCGGCTGAACAGATCTCGTTTCACCTCGAGGTCTTCCACCACAGCCTCGATCACCACGTCCCGATCTGCGAACGATCCGATATCGGTGGAGAAGGTGAGGCGACTCCAGGCATCGTCCCGTGCCTCGGCCTCCAGCTTCCCCCGCTCAACTGCCTTGTCGAGGCTCTTCGTGATCCCAGCCTGTGATCTGGCGACGAGATCGTCGTTCACCTCGACGACCACGACATCAACGCCCGCCTTTGCGGCGACCTCGGCGATGCCTCCACCCATTTGTCCGCCGCCGACGACTCCCAACTTGCTCATCGGATCCTCCAGATCGTTCGATGATCGGATTGTACGGAAGGTGCGGATGATGGCTCAGGGTGCGGCACCTAGGTGAGCGTCGCTCCGTTGCTCTCGAGCATCTGTGCGAGGAAGTCCTTCTGCACGAGACCCGACGCCCGCCACCGCTGTGTCGGCGCCGGACGGCCACCGACCGGTTGTTCCCGACCGTTGCGCGTCTTCTTCCGCTTCTTCGGAGGGGCCGATGCGAGGAGGACCATCGTTGGTGTGGACCGGACCTTGAACCGTGCCTGTGCGTCCGGCATTCGCGTGATGTCGGCTTTGACGACGTGGGCCGAATCGCCGTACTCGCGGGCGAGTTCGTTCATGATCCCGTCCATGACCTGGCACGGAGCACAGCCGTTCTGGTAGAAGTCGACGAGGACAGGTCGACCCGATGCGGCGAGTTCGTCGATCTCGCCGACGGTCGTCACCTTGTGTGGCTTGTGCTTCTTGGGCTTGTTGAACATGACTCATCCTGTAGGGCTGCGCGACCGTACAACCACGCACCGGTGCGATCTATGCCCGCTCAGCGGCCGGTGACCGACGTGATGTCGAGCCGGATCGCTGCCGGATACCGATCCGCAAACCATTCCGGGGACCACCCGTTCTTCGCCATGTGCGCCTCGTACTTCTCCAAGTACGCGGCGTTCTCGTCGGCTCCCGGGGCGTCGGGTTCGATCGCCGCTCGGGCGTTCACGACAACCACATCGTGGCCGAGCCGGTCCGAGTTGAGGGCGAACGTCACACGATCGTTCGCAGCCACGTTGTCGACTCGAAGGGAAGGGTCGCGGCTGTAGAGCAGGATCGAGTCGGCTTCGTAGAGGAACCAGACGGGTGCGGTCGACGGCTTGCCGGACTCGGACACCGTGGTCAACCACCCGACGACGTCGTCAGCGAGGCGTTTCTCGGCGTGGGGGCTCGTGTTGCTCATGGAGCCGATGGTAGGGGCAGTGACTCGCCGTCTTGGTGTGAGCGTTCCCGAGACTGGGGACGTCACGGGAACTACGATCGGAGGGATCGAAGGGAGACTGCTGCATGGCGAAGATCACGGGTGGCCAGGTGATGGCGAGGGCGCTGAAGGCGCAGGGCGTCGACACGGTGTTCACGCTGACCGGGGGGCACATCATGCCCATCATGGACGGATTCGTCTCGGAGGGGTTCAACGTCATCGACGTGCGCCATGAGCAGGCGGCGTCCCATGCCGCAGATGCCTACGCCCGCCTCACCGGGAAGCTGGGTGTGGCGCTCGTCACGGCCGGCCCCGGTGTGACCGACGCCCTCACCGGTGTGGCCAACGCCTACTTCGCCAACACGCCGATGATCCTCATCGGTGGCCGGCATCTCACGAAGGAAGACCTCAAAGGTGGTCTGCAGGAGATGGACCATCCGAAGTTGTTTCAGTCGATCACGCGATGGTCGACGACGGCATGGCAGACGAACCGACTCGCTGAATACATGGCGACCGCGTCTCGTCACGCCTTCGCCGATCGCGGCGGGCCCGTGTTCCTCGACGTCCCGTGGGATGTGTCCGCCGACATGGTGGAGGAAACAGCGATCGTCTGGCCGAAGAGCGCACAGGCAAACCGGCCGGCCGGTCTCGATGAAGCGTCGCTCGATGAGGTCGTGGAGCTCCTCGGCAACGCTGAGCAACCGATCGTGTTCGGCGGCACCGGCCTGCGATGGACCCGACAGCCGGACTTCCTGGCGTCGTTCGACGCCTTCGCCTCGTCGTACGGTGCGCCGGTCTTCTTGAACAGCTTGGCGCGAGGATCGCTTCCCGTCGGTCATGACTATCTCGGGAACCGCGCACGTTCGGATGCGATGCGCGGCGCAGACCTGATCCTGTCACTCGGGGTCGACTGGGATTTCCGCACCGGATTCGGCTCCAAGATCCATCCCGACGCGACCATCGTCCACATCGACCAGGATCCGACGAAGGTGGGATGGAACCGCGACGCCACGATCGGTGTCGTCGCCGATCCGGGGACGGTGGTCAACCAGCTGCTCGCTGCGATGGACCGGATCGACCCTCCGTCCGAACGGCAATGGACCAGCGACATCTTCGAGGCCGAGAAAGCGAAACAGGCGGCGGCCGATGCGCTTGCCGCATCAGATGACGATCCGATCCACCCTGAGCGGTTCGCACGTGATGTCGCAGAGTTCTTCGGATCCAATGCCATCGTCGCCGCCGACGGTGGTGACATCGTCTCCACGACAGCGAAGTGGCTCCGAACCTCCCGCCCCGGTGGGCTGCTCGACCCCGGACCGTTCGGGTGCCTCGGTGTGGGGGCACCGTTTGCGATGGCAGCGAAAGCAGTCGAGCCGGACACGCGTGTCGGCATCGTCTATGGCGACGGATCGTTCGGGTTCAACGGCATGGAGTTCGACTCCCTGATCCGGCACGAACTCCCCGTCGTGGGAGTCATCGGGAACGACGGCAACTGGAACAACATCCGCACCCTGCACCGGATGGCGCACCCC
>JAUIIM010000151.1 GCA_030431785.1 Acidimicrobiia bacterium
GTCTTTCGTCGTTTGTCCCTTTGTCCCTCGATCCCTTGATCCCTTTGTCCCTCGATCCCTTGATCCCTTTGTCCCTTTTTGCCTCGCTTCGCTCGGCGGACCCGCTCGCTTGTGCTCGCTGTAGGACAAAAGACCCGCTCGCTGCGCTCGCTGTAAGACACAGGACCGGCAGTCCTCCGTCTTTCGTCGTTTGTCCCTTTGTCCCTCGATCCCTTCATCCCTTTGTCCCTTCATCCCTTCCACCCTCTATCCCTTCCTCCTTGGCATACTCCGGGTCATGACCTTCGACATCGACGCCGTCCGCTCCGGATTCCCCGCACTCAGCCGGTCCCAAGACGGGCAGACCGTTGCCCACCTCGACGGACCGGGTGGGACACAGGTGCACGCGAGCGTCATCGCGGCGATGGGTGCGATGCTCGAACGCGGCGGCTCCAACCTCGGCGGTCCTTTCAGCGCCTCACAGGACTCGGTCGAGGTCGTGGCGGAAGCCCGGAGTGCAGTGGCCGACTTGCTCGGGTCGGATCCGGGTGAGATCGTGTTCGGACAGAACATGACGTCGTTGACCTATGCGATGTCCCGGGCGATCACACGCGGGCTGTCGAGCACGGACAACGTCGTCGTCACGCGTCTCGACCATGACGCCAACGTTGCTCCATGGATCCAGGCAGCCGAGACGGTCGGTGCGCAGGTACGGTTCATCGATTTCCTTCCGGATGCGGGTTGTCGCCTCGACCCGGAATCGATCGAAGCATCGATCGATGCGAACACCGCCGTCGTAGCAGTGACGGCGGCATCAAACGCGACAGGTACGGTGACCGACCTCAGCCCGGTGATCACTCGAGCACACGGAAACGGCGCCCTCGTATATGTCGACGCAGTCCACTTCACGCCACACCGACTCGTCGATGTCCGAGCGCTCGACGCCGACTTCCTTGCATGCTCGTCGTACAAGTGGTTCGGTCCGCACACGGGCATCGTCTACGGCAAGACCGAACTGCTCGACCGTTTACATCCCTTCAAACTCCGGCCATCACCGGACACATCGCCGGATCGATGGGAGACGGGAACACAGTCCTTCGAGTCCCTCGCCGGAGTGCGCGCTGCGGTCGACTACCTCGCCTCACTCGGTTCTGGCGAAGACCGACGATCACGGATCGTCGATGCGATGCACCGGACCAGCGCATACGAGGAACAACTCTCACGTGCCTTCCTCGACGGAGTCGAAGCGATCGACGGAATCACGCTGGTCGGTCCGGATCGTCCGACCGACCGCACCCCGACGTTTGCCGTCGACGTCCGGAACCATCCTCCAGCCGAGGTCGCGGCGAAGCTGGCAGCGGCGGGGATCTTCGTGTGGTCGGGCGACTACTACGCCTGGGAGGTGATGCGCAGACTCGAGCGACCCGACGGACTCGTGCGCATCGGCTTCGTCCACTACAACACGGTCGAGGAGGTCGATCAGGTGGTGAACGCGTTGCAGCACGTCGCAGCAGGCGCCTGACCTCACTCCTGAAGCGGCTGCAAAAGCATTGCGGCAGCAGACGCGTGGCGTCGTGCGTGCCTCTCAGAGCGCCTTGTCGTCCGTCATCAGCTCCCAGAACTCGATGGTGGACGTAATCGCCACCTCGCGTAGCTGCTCGGCGAACTCGCTCACGTCCACCCGGATCCGGTCCTCGCGATACGGCGTCTCGAGCGTGGCGTCTACCCATTCCATCACGACGCGATCCTTGGTTCCGGGAGTGGTCCCGGAGTTGAAGTACACCGTGCTCGGGCCCCGAGACCCACCGGCCTCGTAGGCCTTCCCGATCTTGTCGATCAGGGTGGCAGCTTTCCTCGCCGAGCCGGGCTCGACTTCATAGATGCGACGGACGAGATACACGCGGGTCCTTTCATCGGAGCAACTACCCCATTCTGCCACTGTGCCGACGGGCAGCTGACGCCTTCACGCCGGCGTGCTCACGACTCCTCCTCAAGAAGACCCTTGTGTAAACGGGGTCACCTCATACAATCGTGCCCTACCGGCCGGCCAGGAGGGACGGGTGCGCGACAAACTCATCTACGCCGCCATCGGTGTGCCGCTCGCACTCGTGCTCATCGTGGTCGGTGTGTACGCATACGATGAGATCGTCACCGACGAGAACCTTCCGCACAACGTCGCGATCGAAGGCGTGGACGTCTCTCGCATGTCTCCCGACGAAGCCTCAGCCGTCCTCGCCCAGTACGAAGCGGAGCGGTCGACCACCCCGGTCACCGTCGTCGTCGACGGGCACGAGCAGGAACTGATTCCGGCGAACATCGGTTTTGAGATCGACCAGGAAGCAGTCATCGACGAAGCGTGGTGGTCACGGCGGAGCTCGAACGGCTTCTCGAACTTCTTCAAGTGGATTGGGAGCCGCTTCGCAGAGCCGGTCGACATCACGGTCACACCGACATTCGACGAAGACATGCTCGCTGCCGTCTTCAGCGACTGGAACACCTCGGCCATCGACAAGCCTGCCTACGACGGCGGGGTCGTGATCGTCGATGGCGCACCTGCACCAGAATATCCGCAAGCAGGAACCCGCATCGATACGGAGGGAGCGACCGAGGCGATCGCCGCGGCCCTCGCCGATGAAGATCCGGCACCGGTCGAGCTACCGCTCACCGACATCACCCCGCAGGTCACCGACGCCGATGTCGAGAACGCCGTCGCACTCGCCGAAGACCTGGTCAGCGAAGAAGTCATCCTTCTCTCGGACAGCACCGGCACGGCCGTCATGCGCTTCTCCCCCGCAGCGTTGACATCGGCTCTGCGGAGCGAAATCGTCACGAATTCCCCTGCCACGGTCGCCGCCTACCTCGACGAAGCGGTGCTCACCGACATCGCCGAGAAGACTGCACCGATTTTCGAGATCCCTCCGACGCCCGCGTCCTTCGCATTCGACGACGAAACCAAGGAGATCTCTGTCATCCCGCATGAACTGGGCGCTGTCGTCGACCTCGATGCGATACCTGACGTGGTCGTCGAGGCGGCCCTGGCGAACGAACCGGGGACCATCCCCATGAAATCCGGA
>JAUIIM010000040.1 GCA_030431785.1 Acidimicrobiia bacterium
CGCGTTCGCAGCGCGCGGAGAAGCGCGGCTTTGGTTTCATACCCGGCGCGAGTGGTCTCATCCACCGTGATGGTCGACACGGCGACTGTGTCGACGGAGACGATGTCGAGCATCCCGCGACGCGTGCAAAGTGTCCCTCCCGTCTTGACCGTTGGGCGCTGCCACCGGCGGAATACGACCGTAACTTCGCCGGCCCAGATCCGATCGAGTATGTCGTTGGTCAGCAGCATGGCGTGGTCGTCATGCGGTCAGTTCCTGACTCGAGGGTCGACCGGGTCGAGCCGCCAGTGGGCATTGAGGTCGATTCGCGATCGGTCGGTCCCGAATCTGTCGACGGCGAGGTCGCGGATGCGACGAATGGCCTCCCGTTCGCCGCCAACCCACCAATCGCTGTCTTCTGGTATCTCCATTGTGGCGAGGAGGTTCGTTGTCAGGTGCCCTGTCATCCCGGGATTGCTGCCTCGATGGAGCCAGATCGGATCGGTGTCGCGGTTGCCAACCGGTCGCTCGTCGTCGGCATCGACCACCTCGACGATCGTGGTGATCGGGATGTCGCCACCTGCGCGGTCAATGATCGTTCCGATCGCCGGTATTGCCGTGTCATCCCCCACGAGTAGGAGGCGCGATGAGTCCGGGTCGACGGAGTATCCGCCGCGCACAGGTCCCGCCCAGATCTGTGATCCGATGGTCGCCGATGATGCCCAGTCGGTGGCGGTTCCGCGCCCATGGAGTACGAACTCGACGACGAAGGTGCCGGCTATCGGGTCGACTTCGATGGGGGTGAAGGTCCTCTTCGGAGATCGGCCGCCGGTGCGGTGCCGTGGCGGCCATGGGTCGGGTGGTTCGGCGAACCACAGCTCCAGATAGGAGGCAGGCAGAGGTGTGCCTTCGAACGAGTAGCCGGTGAAGCCTGCCCGGATCAGGCGCGGCCCGGCCAGCTGGGTGCCGGTGCATCGGACGGGAACGGGTTTCGGGCGTGCCACCTCATGATTGTGGCACGTGAACGGAGCGTCACTCGCGTTCGTGCGCCGGTGCTAGCCGACGCCGACGGCCGTGCGTGGATCGGTCCACTCGGTGTCGAGCGCGTGGGCGACTGCCTGGTTCGTGATCTTGCCGTCGACAACGCTCACTCCACCGGCGAGCTCCGGCAAGCGATCCACCGCGGTCGCCGTGCCCTCGGCCAACGCTCGCACGTACGGCAATGTTGCGTTCGACAGTGCGCGTGACGCGGTCACCGGAACCGACCCAGGGATGTTGCCCACTGCGTAGTGAACGACACCGTCGACGACGTACGTCGGATCGTGGTGGGTCGTTTCGCGGCTCGTCTCGAAGCACCCTCCTTGGTCAATCGAGATGTCGACCATCACGGCGCCGTCCTGCATGTCAGGGAGCATGGTCTTGTCGACGACGATCGGCGCACGGTCACCGGCAACCAGCACCGCACCGACGACGAGGTCCGCGTTCGACACATGTTCGAGCACGGAGGTCCGAGTCGAGTAGTCGGTCGTCACCCGCGAACCCCAATGATCCATGACCCTTTCCAACGCATGGATGTTTACGTCGAGTACGGTCACCTGCGCCCCGAGTCCGACAGCGACATCGATGGCGTTGAGCCCGGCGGATCCGGCACCGATGACGACGACGCGGCCTCGCGGCACCCCGGCATGGCCACCGAGCAGCACACCGCGGCCACCGTTGGGGGCCATCAGGAAGTGGGCTCCCACCTGGGTGGAGAGACGTCCTGCGATATGGCTCATCGGGGCGAGGAGCGGGAGGGCACCGGCCACCTCCACCGTTTCGTAGGCGATTGCTGTTGCCCCGGAGGCCATGAGCCCTTCGGCGACAGCGGGGTAGGCGGCCAGATGCAGGTAGGTGAACAACGTGTGGTGAGGAGTGAGCATCGCGATCTCGGATGCCTGGGGTTCCTTGACGTGGACGATCAACTCGGCGGAGTCGAAGACGTCTGCCGCGGTGGGGACCATCGTGGCACCCGCATCGACGAATGCCTGATCGGGTGCCCCCGCCCCGTTGCCGGCACCTTCCTGTACATAGACCGCATGCCCTCGATGGACGAGGTCGTTCACCGCCCCGGGTTGAAGAGCGACTCGTTTCTCGTCCGGCTTGATCTCGGCGATCACGCCAATGCTCATCTTGCCTCCGATGTCGGTCGGCCACGGCTGTCGGCGTCGTGGCATGTCAAGCGAACCCAACGATACGATGACGCGTGTCGGTGTGCCGAAGGAATCGTGGAGAGGCCGCGTTGCCGAGGTGGGAGACGAGGATGGACGCGAACGAGACGATCGAGGTCCGTGTCATTCGTCCCGACGAATGGGCGAAGGTCAAGGCGATCCGTTTGGAGGCACTTGCTGACACACCGACGGCCTTCGTGACGCGACACGATGAGGCCGCTGCCTTTCCGGACGATGTGTGGATCGATCGAGCGAACAAGGGTTCACAGGGCGAAGAACAACTCACTGTTCTTGCCCTGGATGACGGTGAACCGGTGGGGCTCGCCGTGGGGCTGCTCAAAGCCGAAGGGTCGGTACTCGTAGTGGTGTCGGTGTTCATCGCACCTGTCGTGCGGGGGCGGGGGATCGGCGACAAGATGTTCCGACTACTGGAGGACTGGGGATCGGGATCTGGTGCTGTGCGAGCGTCGCTGTGGGTCGAGGAGACCAACGGGCGCGCACGTTCGTTCTACCGCAGGCTCGGGTACGGCCTCACCACTGACCGCCAATGGATTCCGAACGACTCAGGCCTATGGGAAGTGCGCCTGGAGAAGGCTCTGCGTCGGGAACCTTGAGGCGGCATTTCGACGGTTGACCGGCGCTCAGTCCCCCAGACAAACACCGAGTGCGCGTGCGGTCTCGAGCCACGGGTGATCCTGGGGGACGAGATGCTTCTTTCCTGCCACCTCGGAGAGCGGCACGCGTTTCGTGCCTTCACCGTCGGATGCGACCATGACACCCATCTCGCCGTCGGCGATCGCTGCCGTCGCTGCAACTCCGAGCTTGGTGGCGAGGATTCGATCGGCCGGTGACGGCGCGCCGCCTCGCTGCACGTGTCCGAGGATCGTCACCCTCGCTTCGAGCCCCGTTCGATCCTCAAGCTGGCGGGCGATCTCCACCGTCGATCGACGTTCAGTGAGCGCTGCCTTCACCTCATCTCTCGGGCCGCCTCGCTCTTCGATCTCTTGCACGACGCTGGCGAGTCGCTGACTGATCGCACCCTCGGCGACAGCGACGATCGAGAAGGTCGAGCCACCAGACTTCCGCAGCGCGATTGCATTCGAGATCGTTCCGATCGAGTAGGGGACCTCGGGGATCAGGATCACATCGGCCCCACCGCCGAGACCGGCTCCCAACGTCAACCAGCCCGCGTTGTGCCCCATGATCTCGACGACGATGATGCGGTGGTGGCTGTGCGCCGTCGAATGCAGCCGATCGACTGCCTCCGTTGCAATCCCGAGGGCCGTGTCGAAGCCGAGTGAGCCGTCGGTCCCATAGAGGTCATTGTCGATCGTCTTTGGGACGGTCACGATCGGGAGACCCTTGTTCGCCAGTCGGTATGCGTTCTTGTGGGTCCCGCCGCCGCCCAGACACACAAGTGCGTCCAGCTCATGGTGTGCGGCGTTTTCGACCATCACGTCGGTCATGTCCATCACGGAGCCGCCGACGTCCATCTTGTGTGGCTTGTCGCGACCGGTCCCGAGGATCGTGCCGCCTTTGGTGAGGATGCCGCTCAGCATGTCGCTGTCGAGGCGGATGATGCGATTCTGCATCAGTCCCCGGAATCCGTCCTTGAAACCGATGACGTTCCACCCGTGTTGACGGATCGCCGACTTCCCGATGGCGCGGATGGCAGCATTGAGCCCTGGCGAGTCGCCGCCTGCAGTGAGGATGCCGATGCTCTTGGTCACGTTCGTCTCCGAGTCGTCAAACTCCGTCCACGATACCTGTACTCGTGATCACGATCGTTCCCGCCCCTTGGCGACAGTGCTACGATCGATCCTACGGAGAAAGGAGGTGGTCCAAACATGCATAGTTCTTGTAGGACCCCGGAGGTGGCCGAGCGCTAGCCGGCCAGCTGGATTCAGCGAGGTCGTGCTCCTCGACATGAGGTAGGTGGCGACTTCAACTCGGACCACCGGAACCCGGAGATCCGCACGAATGGTCCCGTGCGGCGGAGATCGGAAGATCGCCGAAGACGCTCCGGGTTCTTTCGCGTCGTTGGGCTCCTTGCTCCTCGCTCCCGGCTCCTCGCCGCTTGATCCGGAAACCCCAACGTTGTCGATCTCCGATTGTCCGATCTCCGATCTCCGCTGGCTTACGGCTCATGGCTCAAGGCTCTTTGCTCGAGGGCCCCTGTCCGATCTCCGATTGTCCGATTCTCCGATCTCCGCTGGCTCATGGCTCATGGCTCAAGGCTCGAAGGCCCCTGTCCGATCTCCGATTGTCCGATCTCCGATCTCCGAGAGGCTCACGGCTCGCTCCCTGCCCGCGATCGCCAACCTGCCTAGGCTGGTCCCATGACTTTCGGAATCATCATCGGTGTCGTCGCCGTTCTCCTGCTCGTGTTCGTCGTCATCGTGTACAACCGGCTCGTCGGCGAACGGAATCGAGTCGACAATGCATGGGCTCAGGTCGAGGTGCAACTCCAGCGTCGCTACGACCTCATCCCCAATCTCGTCGAAACCGTCAAGGGATATGCCAAGCACGAGAGCCAGACCTTCGAGCAGGTCACCCAGGCGAGGGCGATGTCGGCGGCGGCATCGACACCTGCAGAGCAGGCCCAAGCCGAGAACTTCCTCACGTCGGCATTGCGCCAGCTGTTCGCCGTCGCCGAGGACTATCCGGAGCTGAAGGCCTCGGCCAACTTCACCGGGCTCCAACAGGACCTGTCCGACACGGAGAACAAGATCTCGGTGTCGCGACAGATCTACAACGACACCGTTCTTCGCTACAACACGAGCATCCAACGCGTGCCGACGAACCTCGTGGCCGCGATCACCGGATTCAAGACCCGTGACATGTTCGACGCCGACAGTCGTGCAGACTCCGCCCCCGATGTGAGGTTCTGAGTCCGTATGGGCCGCCGAGTCTTCCTCTCCGCGGTCTCCGTCTTCCTGGTCGGAATGTTCATCTTCCTCGGCTGGGTGGGGGACGCACAGGCCAAATCCTTCTGGATCGCACAGGCCTCCGTCGAGGTCGACGTCCTCGAAGATGGCTCACTGGCCGTCGAGGAGCGGATCACGTTCGACTTCAACGGCTCCTTCTCCGGGGCGTACCGAGACATCCGTGTCCGTCCCGGAGAAACGGTCAGCGATATCGTGGTGAGCGACGCATCCGGGGCATACGTCCTCGGGGGTTGCACGATTCTCGGCTGCTCGTCGCCACCCGGGACCTACGGCGTCGAGTACTACTACGACGTCGTCCGGGTCGTGTGGCACCACGATTCCACCGACACGCGCCGCACCTTCACGTTGACCTACCACATGGAGGGCGTCGCGACCGCATACGATGATGTCCTCGACGTGTATCTCCAGGTGTGGGGAGACCAGTGGGCGGTCGGGGTCGACCGACTCGATGCGGTCGTCCATCCGCCGGAAGGGACCCAGCCATCGCAAACCTATGTCTGGGGTCATCCATTCGGTATCGACGGGTCGGTATCGCTCGGAGAGGACGGCGATACACCCACGCTCGAAGCGAGGGGGATCGGTGCCGAACGCTGGGTCGAGATCCGTGCGGTGTTCCCGATCGACATCCTCACCTCCACCGACGGTGCCCGGAACGTCGCCGGGGACGGCCTCGCACTGATCCAGGCCGAAGAGAACCAGTTCACCGAAGACGCGGAAGCAGCGCGCCGGGCGTCGTCGATCGGGTTGCTGATCGGGCTTGGCGTGTTCCTGCTCATCGCCGGGGGCTTTGGCCTCTACATGTATCTGCGATACGGCAAGGAGCCGAGCGTCGACTACGACCTCGACTACGAGCATTCGCCGCCGACAGATCTGCACCCGGCCGAAGTCGGTGCGCTCCTGTCGCAAGGCAAGGTGGATGAGACGGACTTCACGGCGACGCTGTTCGAACTGATCCGTGTCGGAGCGATCGATGCCTCACCGACACAGGTCGATCGTTCGACGTGGGGTGGCTTGAAGCAAGAGACGATCTCAGACCTCGAACTGCGTCTCGGATCGAACACGACGGGTCACCGGGACTTCGATCAGAACGTGCTCACGGTCGTGAAGCGCGCCCTCGACGGAGAGGCTGCACCTCTGACTGATTTCCGAGACCGCATCCGTGACGAGGCGTCGGCGAACGCAAAGACGTTCGACGCCTTCCAATCGAGTGTGCTCGACTCAGTGAAACGGAAACGTCTCCTCGACACGTCGGGCAACGGAGCGGCGCTCGCGACGGTCTTCGTGGCGGCCGGACTCACGGCAGGCGTTTGGTTCCTGCTACCGCGCCTTCTGCGAGACCGGCCAGGTGGACTGACGATGGCGACACTCATCATCATCGGCATGGTGCTTGGCACGCTCTTCCTCGGCGGGTTTCTCCTGTTCCGCCGGGTGCGAGTCAAGCGGACGAAGGCGGGGGCCCTCGAGGCTGCGCGATGGGAGGCCTTCCGACGCTATCTGAGAGACTTCTCCGCACTCGACCAGGCTCCCGTGATCTCGCTCGACCTGTGGGATCGGTACCTCGTTTACGGCATAGCGCTCGGCGTTGCCGAAGAAGTCCTCGAACAGGCGCGGCTGCATGCGCCGCCCGAGCTCGAGACGACCTCAAACATCTATTGGTACGGAAGTCACGGCTACACGGGTGGCGGCTCACAGAACGCGTTCTCCGGTATCCAGTCGGCGCTTTCCGGGGCCTTCACACCACCTTCGTCTTCCGGCAGTGGGGGTGGGTTCTCCGGCGGGGGCGGCGGCGGAGGTGGCGGCGGCGGAGGCGGTGCATGGTGACTCCGGAACGGTACATCGCTGCAATTCGTCACCACGGGGATGTCATGCTCACGCAGGTGCGCTCGATAGACCTGACCGCACCGGTCCCGACCTGCCCGGGCTGGAGTGTCGCCAACCTTGTTGGTCACACAGCAGCGGTCCTCGAACAGAAATCCGAACTCGTGCGCGACGGCTACGTCGATCGTTCGCCTCCGTTCTCAAAGGAGCTTGCGGCCCAGACGGATCCATCGATCGTCGAGACGCTAGAAACGGCGCTCGTCGAGATCGTGGAGGTGTTCGAATCGTCCGATCTCGATCGCCCGATCTACACCTGGACCGACGAAGACCAAACCGCTTCTTGGTGGGTGAGGCGTATCGCTCATGAGGTCGTCATCCACTCGGCTGATGCAGTCATCGCGGCAGGGGCCACACCGACCTCAGAGGACTGGCTCGGCTCTGATGGGGTAGACGAATGCTTGACCGAGTTCCTGACGGGGGTCCCAGCGTGGGGGACGATCGACACGAAGGATGAGCGCTTCGACCTGGAGACGCCGGACCGTCGATGGGGTTTGCGCTGGGTGACGTTCTCCGGAGTGTCACCGACCTCCGGCCGCACGTACGAGGATGCTCCGGTAATGGTTTTCGATGACGCAGGTGAAGCAGCATCGAGGATCGCCGCACCGGGGAATGTCCTCAACTACTGGCTCTGGGGCCGTGGACCCCTTCCCGATGGCGCCGTTGGGGGCGATGCGGCCCTCCCGGAAAGGGTGCGCGCCTACGCAGCAGAGTCGCTGTGACCGCCGCGAACCACGAGGTCACCGTCCGTGTGTTCGAGGTCAGGGCGGAAGCAGAGATCGCCGTTGCCCGACTGGCGGCGGACGGAATCGACGCAGCGATCCGCCAAGACGACGAAGGGGGCCTGAACCCCGGCTTCTACAAGCGGTACGGCGTTCGCGTCGTCGTGCAGTCAGAGAGCCTCGAGGATGCGTACACGAGCCTCGGGGTCGAACGGCTCGGTATCCGGCGGCCCTTGCTCGACGCCATGTTCCAACACGCGGCGTGGGGCTATCCGTCGGAGAGCTGTGGGCTCGTGGCCTTCGATGCCGCCGGCCCTGCCCTGGTCATCTGCCTCACCAACGCGATCGACGCACCCGATCGCTTCGTGATCGATCCGGTCGAGCACTTCGGGGCGCAATCGCTGGCCGACCGTCTCGGCATGACGATCGGCGGCATCTTCCACAGCCATCCCGGCTCGGATGCGTTCCCGTCCCGACACGACATCGAAGGTGGCGGCGACCCTGACTGGATCCACTTCATCGCGGGTCCGATGAACAACCGTCCAACGGTGCGTGCATTCCGGATCGAGGGAAGTGTCCCGGTCGAGGTCTCTCTCGACGTGCAGCCGTAAACTCCCGTTCGATGGCACGCTCGGAACACAACAGAGCCGCATACGCCCGTCTCTTTTCGTGGGTCGGGATCGCATTGCAGGCGTTTGCCCTGCTGCTCATCCTCGCGTCGTTCCTGGTCATCCCGCTCTGGGTCGGCGTCGTCCTGCTGGTCATCGCCGTCGCATCGTTTGCGTATTCATGGCGCGGGTACCGGGAGAACTACATGATGCCGACCATCATCGGGATCGTCGTGAGCGTGGCGTGGATGGTCCTCGTCGGCGTCGGGTTCGGTATCCTCGGTTGGTCACCGTGAGGCTCACGGTCCTCGGATCCGCCGCAGGTGCACCGACGCGGACGAATCCAGCATCCGGATACCTCGTCGAACACGGCGAGACGTCCATGTGGATGGACTGTGGGACCGGGACGTTCATGGAGCTCGCTGCTCGGGTCGATCCGGGCACTCTCGATGCCGTGGTGATCTCCCACGTCCACGTCGACCATTGCTCCGACCTGTTCGGGCTGTTCGGCTATCTCGCCTACGGACGGTCCGGCACGGTGCCGATCAAGGTGTTCGTACCCACGGGAGCGACTGACAGATTTGCCGATTTCGCCGGTGCAACAGGTGAGCATGTGTTCTTCCATGTCTTCGACTTCATCGAGGTCGACGACGGTGATGTCGCCCAAGTCGGGGAGATCCAGCTGTCGTTCACCGGGCTGAAGCACGCCGTCCCGAACAACGCGGTGCGTCTCGATGCAGATGGACGCACGCTCGTCTACAGCGGTGACTGCGGTCTGGGACGCGGGATCATGGAGATCGCAGACGGCGCCGACCTGTTCCTGTGTGAGGCGACGATGATCGGGGAACGGACGGCCCAGACATACGAGTTCCATCTGACAGCCGGAGAGGCCGGGAGGATTGCAGCGTGGGGTGGTGCGGGACGGCTCGTCTTGACCCACGTCTCACACCTCGTCGACGTCGACGAAGCGATCGCCGAGGCCAGCGAACGGTTCGAGGGGCCGGTCACGTACGCTGCACCAGGTAGCGAGTTCGACGTCTGAGAAGGGATTGGCCACATGGGGCAGTACGAGCGCGAGGGTCGGGGAGTGGATCAACTCCGGGATGTCAAGATCACTCGGGGGTTCACCGAGATGACTCCGGGTTCCGTCCTCATCGAGATGGGGCGCACCCGAGTCCTGTGCACCGTGTCGCTCGATGCCGATGTGCCTCGTTGGATGAAGGGCTCGGGGAAGGGCTGGGTGACGGCTGAGTACTCGATGCTTCCCGGATCGTCGTCGGATCGGATCAATCGACGCAGCATCTCCGGCGGTCGGACGAAGGAGATTCAGCGCCTCATCGGCAGGTCGCTGCGAGCCGCCGTCGACATGGAGACCCTCGGAGAGGTGACAGCCACCGTCGATTGCGACGTACTCCAAGCCAATGGCGGTACGAGGACCGCCTCGATCACAGGCGGATGGATCGCCCTCGCCGATGCGTTCGACGTGTGGGTCGCCGAAGGGAAGTTGGAGCGTTCACCGATCGTCGCAAACATCGGTGCGATCTCCGTCGGAGTCGTCGATGGGACCGTACTCCTCGACCTCGAGTACATCGAGGATGCGGCTGCCGATGTGGATGCGAACGTGGTCATGACCGGTTCAGGCGGCATCATCGAGGTCCAGGGCACAGCGGAGGGTGAGCCGTTCGACCGCTCCCTGCTCGACACCATGCTCGACTACGCGACGTCCGGGATTGAGACGCTCGTGGACATGCAAAACAGGACACGTGCATGAAGCGTCCTCATGGTGTGGTCGTTGCATCCAAGAACGCCGACAAGGTCGCCGAGATGGAATCGGTGCTCGCTGCGCTCGATCCTCCGATCGCCGTCATCCCCGGCCATGGATGGCCCGATGTGGAGGAGACGGAGGACTCACTCGCGGACAACGCATTGTTGAAAGCGCATGCCGTGTGTGCTGCGACCGGCCATGCGGCGGTCGCCGATGACACTGGCCTCGAGGTCGATGCTCTCTCCGGAGCCCCCGGTGTCAAGACCGCTCGCTATGCCGGTCCGGGAGCTACCTACGACGACAACGTCGACAAGCTGCTCGAAGAACTCGACGGGGTCCCCCGGCCAGACCGGTCGGCCAGGTTCAAGACTGCGATTGCACTCGTCACGCCGTCGGGGGCCGAGCTGGTCGTGGAGGGTGTGCTCGAAGGCTCCATCACCACCGGTCGACGCGGGGACGGTGGATTCGGGTACGACCCGGTGTTCGAGGTCGACGGCAGGACCCTCGCAGAGATCCCCGCAGCGGACAAGAACAAGATCTCCCACCGTGCGATCGCACTCAGGCTCCTCACGGAGAACCTCGACTGACGCAGCGCATCGGTTCCCACTGACCGTTGACCGATGCACTGCAGTTGCGGTCATCCATCCTGCCGTCCGGCAACGAACTCCTCCTTGACGAAAGAGGATGGACTGAGATGCGTGTCGCTGTCACGGGCGCAACCGGATATGTGGGAGGTCGCTTGGTGCCGCGTCTCCTGTCCGAGGGGATCGAGGTCGTGTGCATCGTTCGGAACCCGGCCAAGCTGGATGATCGGCCGTGGCGCGAGCAGGTCACCGTCCGACAAGGTGACCTTCTCGTGTCCGAGGACCTCGCTGACTCTCTGGAAGGCTGCGACCTCGCCTACTACCTCGTCCACTCGATGGGGTCCGCCGACGACTTCGAGACCCTCGACCACGAAGCCGCACGCCGATCCGCATTGGCGGCCGAAGTCGCAGGCGTGGGGAGGATCGTCTATCTCGGAGGTCTCGGTTCCGACACCGAGGAGCTGTCCTCCCATCTGGCGAGCCGTCACGACGTGGGCGAGACGCTTGCGTCGGCCGGCGTGCCGCTGACCGAGTTCCGGGCGGCGGTCATCATCGGGTCCGGATCCGTGTCATTCGAGATGCTCCGCCACCTCACAGAGGTCCTGCCGGTGATGACGACACCGAAGTGGGTCCGGACCCGATGTCAGCCGATCGCCATCCGCGACGTTCTCGCTTACCTCGTCGGTGCCTGTGAAGAGAACACCACTGGTCACGGCATCGTGGAGATCGGGGGTCCTGATGTGCTGACCTACCAAGAGATGATGCAGACGTACGCCCGCGCTGCGGGTCTCCCACGGAGAGTCATCGTCCCGGTGCCGGTGCTCTCACCTGGGTTGTCGAGTCTGTGGATCGGTTTGGTCACCCCTCTGCCCGTCGGTGTCGCCCGACCCCTCGTCGACTCGCTGCGGAACGAGGTCGTTGTGCGTGACGACGAGGTTTCGCGTCGTTTCGAAGTGGATCCGCTCCCGTTCGCCGAGGCCGTAGGTTTGGCCGCGGAGACCGCCGATGGCCTCCGCGCTCCGACACGTTGGACCGATGCGGAGAACCGCCCGGCTCGACCCATGCCACAGGATCCGAGCTGGAGCGGCGGGACCGTCTTCGAGGATCGGCAGGAGCGTTTCGCGGACGCAAGCGCCAGCGATCTCTTCGATGTGTTCAGTCGAGTCGGGGGCGACACCGGGTACTTCGGGTATCGGTGGGCGTGGAGGATCCGTGGCATCATCGACACGCTTGTGGGCGGCGTGGGACTGCGGCGTGGTCGACGTCACCCCACGGACCTCCATGAAGGCGATGCTGTTGACTTCTGGCGTGTTACTGACGTGGTGCCGGGCGAACGTCTCGAGCTCGTCGCCGAGATGAAGCTCCCGGGTGAGGCATGGTTGCTGTGGACGGCGACGGACACCCCTGAGGGGGCGATGCTCACGCAAACGGCGTTCTTCCTCCCGAGAGGGCTCTTGGGGCGGATGTACTGGTTCGCCCTGCTGCCGTTCCACGGTCCGATCTTTCGGGGCATGCTCTCGGAGATCGTGGATCGAGCCGAGTCGGTGAGTACCCGCGAGGTTGCATGAAGGATCGACCAGCGGCGGTGTGGTCGTTGGTGCGGGTGGGGAGACTCGAACTCCCACATCTCTCGATACCAGATCCTAAATCTGGCGCGTCTGCCAATTCCGCCACACCCGCGTGTCGCATCGATTGTCGCACGTGAGCGCAGCGACAAATGTCGAAGCCCCCGGATGGTGCGGGGGCCTCTGGTGGGTCGCCAGGGACTTGAACCCTGAACCTATTGATTAAGAGTCAATTGCTCTGCCAGTTGAGCTAGCGACCCAGCAACGATGCTAGCCAGCGACGCTTTGTAGTGAGCCGTAATGTTGCGCGACGACATCTATCCACACCATGACTTTGTGCCAGTGGTTGGAGGCGTTCCGAGTGCGCACTCGGCATACGCCGTACTCGAGTTGGTTCTTGCGATGGCCAGTACCAGTTGGTTTGATGAAAGTCTTCGTGAACGACGCATCTGCCAGACCCGTTTCACGCCTCCAGTATTGCTTGGCGGCATCTTCGTCGTTTCCGTCGTGCAGATGGAGAGCAAGGACGAACTCAGCTTGAGCATCCAGGTAGGTGCGAACCCAGTTCACGAAGCAACGCAGCGCGCCGGGATCACCGTTCGAGAGATCCATGTAGTTGCGTGTCTTCGCTCCCTCGCCCCAGTAGAGAACGACTCCGGCGACAAAGTGGGCGTCGTCGAGGTGCGACACGGCGAACTCCCTAGCTTCTGCGCGAATCGCCTTGATCTCGGCCTGCCGGCGCCACTGCGTGTCGACAGGGACTCCCCGCCGGCTTCCCGGGCCCGCCCGTTCAACGATTGCGGCCTTCTGCTCTGCGGTGAGTTCGACTTCCTGTGACCAGTTGGAGAGCGTTCCTTTCGCCACGGGGACGATGGTTCGGATCTCACCGTAGGTGAGGCCCAGACGGCGGAGGGCGAGGCCGAGTTGCTAGCGCTCCCAGCGATGCAGATGCTCCCAATGTGCGGCTCGGCGGAGCAATTCGTGCGGCACTTCTGGTGTCATACCGCATTGTCCATTTCGGGTGTGACAAGTTGGGGGTCCACTGTGCACTCGGACGCGGTATCGTCCGAGACCCATCGGGCTGTGGCGCAGCTTGGAAGCGCACCTGCTTTGGGAGCAGGGGGTCGTCAGTTCAAATCTGACCAGCCCGACGGAGAACGAGCCCCCGCATTCGTGCGGGGGCCGTTTTCGTTCAGCGGAGGTCGTCGACGGAAGCGGTTCGGACCAAGCGTGCCACCTCTGTGCGTAGACCCTCGTCGAGGGTGACGAACGCGTCGGCCTGGAGTTGCGTGAGAGCGACGTATTCGGCGGTCGTCGTCGAAGCCCATCCGAGCTCGTCTGCTATCGCCCACGCTTTGCGACGCAGAACTGCGTCACCGAGGAGGCGCATCTTGAGCTGCCCGAAAGCCCGGTTGCGTCGGAGCCCTTCCTCTTCTGACAGTTCTCCCGATTGCACCGAACGGTAGAGAGTGTCCAAGACGTGCGAGCGGATCGAAGCTGGCGCCAGGAGCTGGTGTTCGGGATCGACAACGACGTTGTTCTCGATGATCCACAGCGCGACGCCGACGTCGACCACGAACCTCATCACTCGTTGTCCGGTCGATGGGCATTGACCACGAAGTCGATCGCGGCTCGTGGTTCGCCGTCGACCGGCCGGAGGCGCTCGGCGCACTCGGTGACAACGAGATCGGCAAGGGCAGGCCTGAACAGGTCGTCGTCCCAGAGGATCTCCGGTGCCTGCGGCCCGCCCACCCCTTCGGCCACGTTTCGTACCGCATGGCCGACGGCGACCAGTCGTCCACCCGGTGCCAGCCATGACACACAGCGTTCCAGGACCGATGAGAACACTGCAGTGGGGAGGTGGAGATAGAAGACCGCGATCAGGTCGAACGTGTGGCCCGGCTCCCAATCGACGAGGTCGGCGACCACCCACTCGATCCGGTTCTGGAGGTCGTCGGGAGTGAGGGTCTTGCCCTTCTCGATCCCGGCAGCGGAGAAGTCGACCGCGGTGACCTGCCATCCTTGCGAGGCCAGCCAGATTGCATTCCGACCTTCGCCACACGCAAGATCGAGCGCTGAGCCGACCTTTGAGCCCTCTACCAGAGGAGGGAGGAACTGGTTCGGTCCGCGGGACCAGACCAGTTCCGACGCTTCATATCGGGCATCCCATCCGGCACTGTCCATGTTCCGAGCCTAGGCACCATCGACGAGCTCGCGGTTCGGACGACCGCGAGGGCAGAATGAGGCGATGCACGCTGATCCGAACGCCCCTTGGTCTCCGCTGTCCGTCTCGGAGGTCGCCGAACGTTTCGCAGCCGTCGATGTCGATTGGTGGGTCGCGGGCGGTGTCGCGATCGACCTCTTCCTCGGATATCAGGCACGCGAGCACGCCGATCTGGATCTCGAGATGCGCCGCGAAGATCGGGAAGCGCTCTTCGATGTGTTCGAAGGGTGGGAGCTGTTCTTCGTGTCTGCCTCGACGTTGATTCCGTGGCGGCGCGGTGAGTACCTCGATGACCAGGTGTTCGGGGTCTGGGGGAGAGCAAGTGAGGAGCATCTCTGGGGCGTGGAAGTTCTGCTCGCTGACGGCGACGCCACGACATGGAAGTTCCGACGCGACAACAGCATCCAACTTCCTCGCGAGGAGTTGACGCTGGAGGCGCTGGACGGCGTTCGCTATTGCACACCGGAGGTGCAGCTCCTCTACAAAGCGAAACGGCACCGCCCGAAAGATGACGCCGACATGGTGCGCTGCCTCTACCGGATGACCGAAGAGCAACACCGATGGCTCATTGCGGCGATCGAACGCAGCGAGCCGGGACACCCTTGGCTCGATTTGATCGCCCGTTGGTGCGACGATCGAGAACTGGACGACTGACCGTCTCGCCGCGGTAACCTGACGGCGCAGCGCGGGTGTAGCTCAATGGCAGAGCCCCAGCCTTCCAAGCTGGTCACGCGGGTTCGACTCCCGTCACCCGCTCGACGATGGCATCCCCATCGGTTGGGCCCCCGTAGCTCAACGGGATAGAGCAGCGGACTTCTAATCCGCAGGTTGCACGTTCGAGTCGTGCCGGGGGTGCAACGGCGACTCCGTCGCCGGATCGCCGATCCAAGATCCAAGATCTCAGATCTCCACCTGCCCCCTGTGCTCTGAATCGCCCTACACTTGCCTGCGCTTCGGTTGACGGGTGGTAATCCCGCCGACGAGCACATGGTGGCCGTAGCTCAGTCTGGTTAGAGCACCGGGTTGTGGTCCCGGGGGTCGCGGGTTCAAATCCCGTCGGTCACCCCAATCGCGCCGACACCCACTGCGTGTGGCGGCGCGCTATCCGACATCATCGAGGAGTTTCCGTGAGAACCGAGGTCAACGAATCAGGACGATTCGAGCGCACGCTCACCGTCTGGATCGAGAGCAACGAGCTTGACGCCGCAAAGAAGAGGGCGGCTTCGAAGATCTCGAAGAGCATGAAGATCAAGGGGTTCCGCCCCGGGAAGGCACCGCTGGCCGTAGTCGAACGGACCGCCGGCGCCGACTACGTCCGCTCGGAGGCCATCGAGGAAGCCATCCAGAAGGTCGTCCCGTCGGCAATCGACGAGGCCGGACTCGAACCGGTCACCGTTCCCTCGGTTGCTGCGGTGCGTGACGAGAACGAGGACGGAACCGTCGACGTGACGTACAATGGCCTCAATCTCGTCGGCAACCCCTACGACGACGACGACGGCAGCGACAGCGGCAGCGCCTACATCTACTACGGCAGCGCCAGCGGCCTCGACGCGAGCTCCGAGCAGAAGCTCACCGCCTCCGACGCCGCCGCCGGGGACATGTACGGCGTCTCCGTCGCGGGCGCGGGAGACCTGGACGGGGACGGCTACGACGACGTCGTCGTGGGCGCCTCCCTGGACGACAGCGAGGCCGGGTCCGCCTACATCTACTACGGCAGCGCCTCCGGTCTGGACGAGGCCAGCGAGCAGAAGCTCGTCGCCTCCGACGCGGCGTCCCGGGATCGCTACGGCGCCTGGGTGCGCGGCCTGGGGGACGTCGACGGGGACGGCCTCGACGACCT
>JAUIIM010000152.1 GCA_030431785.1 Acidimicrobiia bacterium
TGCGGTCGCGTTCTGGATCTTCTCCGACTCCGAGGCGAACACGACGTTGATCGACGCCGCAGGGTTCGGGCCGTGGTGGGCGCTCGGATCGCTCATCGTGATCGCTGGAGTCAGTGTGTGGTTCGTACTGCGTCGGTATCGGAGGCTCCTGTGACCACGCCCACCGATTCCGTACGCGACCCGGCCTTCGTCGCCACGCCGACGATTGAGGTGGACGACGTCTCGAAGTGGTTCGGTCAGAAGGTGGCAGTGTCCAACGTTTCGTGTTCCTTCGGCCCGGGCGTCACCGGAATCCTCGGCCCGAACGGCGCCGGCAAGACCACGCTCATCAGGATGATCACCGGACTGTCGGATGTGTCGAACGGGACGATCTCCGTGATGGGCCACGACCCACGACGAAACCCCGATGTCTACCGCCACCTTGCGATCGTGCCTGACGAGGATGCGGTGTACCAGACGATGACCGGACGTCAGTTCGTCGAGTACGCAGCGCGCCTTTCCGGAGCCGATCGCTCCCGGGTCGGACACGCCATCGAACAGGTACAGATGGAAGAAGCGGCGGACAGGGATGTGGGGGGCTATTCGAAGGGGATGCGCCAGCGCATCAAGGTCGCAGCGGCGCTTGTGCCTGACCCCGACATCCTCGTGCTCGATGAACCACTGAACGGCACCGACCCGATACAGCGAAACCGCCTCATCGAGTTGTTCAGCGATCTGGGGAAGTCCGGCAAGACCGTGTTGGTGTCTTCGCACGTGCTCGAAGAGGTGGAGCGGGTTTCCTCACGTGTGATCGCGATCGTGGACGGACGGCTCGCAGCGGCCGGTTCTGTGCAGGCGATCCGCGCCGCGATGAACAACATCCCGTACGTCGTGCGAATCACCTCCGACCGCGGCCGGGACCTTGGTGCTGCGCTGTTCAGCTCGGGCACCGTCGATGCAGCCGAAGTCGCCGGGAACCAGCTGGTGGTCCGCACGTCCGATGTCGCCGGTCTCGGGAAGGCCGTCGCTCCGGCAGCGAAGACCGTTGGTGCACGACTGCTCGGGTTCCAGCCTGAGGATGAGTCCCTCGAGTCGGTGTTCCGATACCTGGTGGAGCGACGATGATGCCGGCCGTAGCACTCTTCACCGGATCGGTTCGTCTCCTCCTCCAGGGTCGAAGGACCATCGCGCTCGCAGCACTGCAACTCGCCCCTGCGATCCTCTTCCTCCTCGGCTCGTCCGGCAGGACGGAAGATGCTGCCCTTCGCACATTCGTCGACATCACACTCGGTGCGTACTTCGCGCTGGTCCTTCCGATCGTCGCGATCGTCATCGCATCTGCTGCCCTCGGTGCCGAGCGACGGGATCAAACCCTGTCGGTGATCGTGCTCCGCCCGATTCCGCGCAGCGCGATCGCGACGACGAAGGTGCTTGCGTCGTGGGCAGTCTCGGCGGTGCTCGGGGCAATCGGTGTCGTCGCTCTTGCGCTTGCGCTCGCCGCGGGTCCGGGCTTCGATGCGACGATCGTCATCGGACTGGCCACGGGCATGGTCATCTCGACCGGCGCATACTCGGCGCTGATCGTCCCGTTGGGCTTCATCACGGATCGCGCCGTGATCTTCGCCCTTGCATACCTGCTCGTGTTCGAGAACGGCGTCGTCACCGCCCTGCCCGGGCTCTCCGTCCTTTCGCCGTCGCGCCTCGGCATCCGAACGCTCGGACTCGTGGCTGAAGATCTGCGGATCACGATTGACTCGAGCCTGAACACGATGTCGTTCGACGCCGCACCGATCATCACGACCACGATCGTCTACCTGGTCCTCGGCGCACTGCTGTCGTCGCTGTTGCTCAAACGGAGAGATCTGGCCTGACGCGGGCTGCGCCCGCAGCTCCTGGCTACCGGCTACTGGCTCCTGGCTACCGCCGCAAGATGATGGGCGTGGCGCTGCCACCGCGGTACCGTGACCCGCATGCAAACGTTCCTCGCCAAACTGCGGCGCGGCGAAGTCGGTGCGGCGGCGGTGCTCGTCGGCGGCGGTGTTCTCCTGTCGAGACTGCTCGGGATCATCCGCGACATCGTCTTCGCCTCGATGCTCGGTGCGGACGGTGCCACCGATGAATACGTTGCGGCCTTCCGCATCCCTGACTTCGCCAACTACCTACTCGCCGGCGGGTTCCTCGCGATCACGTTCATCCCGATCATGGCGAAGTACCTCGCGGATGACGACGAGGAAGGAGCATGGACCGCCTTCACTGCCATCACCCGTTGGCTGGCGCTCGGCATCTCCGCGCTGATCGCCCTCGGGTGGTTCCTCACCCCGTGGCTGATCGACACGCTGTATCCCGACTTCGATGCCGCACAGGTCGAGAACACGATCCGCCTCACCCGCATCGTGCTCCCCGCACAGTTCGCGTTCGTGGTCGGTGCCCTGTTCACCGCGGTGCAGTACACGAAGGGTGCGTTCGTCATCCCTACGATCGCACCGATCGTGTACAACGTCGCGATCATCGTCGGTGGGGTCGGATGGGCGGTCTCCACCGGCGACCCGTCGCCGGAGGGATTCATCTGGGGCGCCCTCGTCGGTGCCTTCATCGGGAACCTCGGCCTCCAGGTGTGGGGGGCCCACCGTGTCGGGTTGAAGATCGCATGGACTGCTCCGTGGCGCCACGGAGCAGTGATCACCTATCTGACGATCGCACTTCCACTCATGCTCGGCCAGTCGATCGTCGCGCTCGACGAGACGTTCATGTCCGTGTTCGGCGCAACGGTGTCCGACGGCGCGGCGACGGAACTCCAGTTCGCCCGTCGGACGATGTTCGTACCGATCGGCATCATTGGTCAGGCCGCCGCCGTCGCCGCGTATCCGACGCTCGCGAGGCTATTCGCCGAGGGGAAACGCACGGAGATGTTCGCACTGGTCGATCGAGCACTCAAGTATGTACTCGTGCTCTCGATCGCAGCGGCTGGCTTTGCGACGGCGCTT
>JAUIIM010000041.1 GCA_030431785.1 Acidimicrobiia bacterium
CTGGAGAATCTGACAACCCGTGCCCAATGACGTCGGCGAGGTCCCGCCGCTATTACATGCGGCATGATGCGTGGTGCGGTGTTCATCGATGACACAGTAGGCCCACCGCGGGACAGAATTGGGCTTGAGCCGTGAGCCGTGAGCCGTGAGCCGTGAGCCAGCAACGGTGCTCAGCTCGGAGATCGGATTGTCGGATTGTCGGATTGTCGGAGATCAGGCTCTGAGCCATGAGCCGTGAGCCGTGGGCCAGCAACGGTGCCAGCTCGGGTGGCGGATTGTCGGTCGGTGCGAAGCTCGGAGATCGGACTGTCGGAGATCGGTTGTCGGGTTGTCGGGTTGTCGGACTGTCGCGTCGTGTGCTGTCTGCTAGGGTCTCGCCCGAATGGGTTCCAGAGCGCTAGCCGGAGGCATGGTGATTGGCGCTGCGGTCCTGTCGACCGTTGTCGCCTACTTCTTGTTCGCGGGTCCGACCGCGCCCGCGGAGTCTGCGGATGCCTCGTCGACGACCACGACGGAGGCGCAGGCCCCGTCGTCCGATCATCCGATCTACGTGGATGCTTCAGAGGTGATCGTCGGTCCGGCAGTGCTCGTTCCGGGTGAGGTGCTGGTGAGCGGTCGTCAAGTCTCACTGGAGTACGAGTTGCACCACGTCACCCCGGTGGAAGGTCTGCCGAACGGACAGTCCTTCGTTCCGTTCCAGGGGTTCCAGGACGTCCCACCGGAAGAGGCCGTGTTGGTGTTCCCCGAGGCGTGGACGCTGCTGGTCGACGACACCGAGGTGGCCGGGACCGTGGCGAACCCGAACGCTCGTGCAGCCCGTTTCCAGGTGCCCGAAGGCGTGACCGCATCCCGCATCCAGGCGGCATGGATCGACGGATACCGCTTGTTGATTCCGGTCGATATCCCGTTCACTCTCGGGGCATCCCAGTCAGGGATAGAGATCGTGCCCGGCGTCGAGGCCTCGATCATCCAAGTGTCCGACCAGGGTGAGGAGACCATCGTCCGTGTCGAGCTGTCGTTCAGCGACCCTGACCTTGATGGCGGGGTGGACGTGCTGGCGATCGGCGAAGGAGTGGTTGCGTCCGTGCGTGAAGCCGAGGGTGGTCCGCGATGGAATCTGACGTATGACGGACCGCCACGAGACGTGTATGAGATGACGCTGAACGGCACGATGTGGCTCTTGGTCGACGGACGGATCGACGTAGCACTGGAGGGGCGCGATGGATGAAGCCCTCTGGGAGGAATTGCTGCGTTCGCCGTACGAGGAAGACCGCAGCCGCCGTCGCGGCTCCGGTGGGGGAGGCGGTGGTCCGCTGCTGTTCGGAGCGGTGGCACTCGCCGTCGTAGCTGGAGGAACGCTCGGCTGGTATCTCGCTCCCGAGGGCGATGTGACTGCCGACCCCTCGTCCACGACCACGACGAGTTCCTCGCTCCCGGATGTCGATCGGACGGAGCCGGGATTCCTCCCCGACTACGTCGTCCTCGGGGACACGGCGATGCGTGAGGTCACACGGTTCGACAGCCTCGGAACTACCTACGTTGTCTTCTCAGAGATCGTGCGCTCCGACCTGAATCGCAGCGAGGTCGCACCGATGACGATCGCGTCGTATGCGACGGTGACTGCCGGTGGGACGACCGAGTCGGACTTCAACTCGATCGCGGCGCTCGCTCCCGGTCTTCGGCTCGTGGGATTCGGAGGAACGGCAGATAGAGACGTCGTCGTGGGGGAAGGAGTCTCGACGCGCACTCTTGAGGTCCCCGTGGACATCGGTCTCCAGATCGTCGGTGGGGAGGAGGCTCCGGCCTTCGCTGGCTTCCCGATCGAGTTCGTCGGTCACCGCATCCCGCTTGACGCCACCCGCGCCATCGTTGTGGACCGCTTGGTTGCGACCGAGGAATGGGGCACGGTGGCGTGGCACATGGAGGGACCCGATGCAGTCGCCAAAGTCGAGTTCTTCGTCACGTATGTGAACGACGAGGTGTCACCGGATGAACAACCGGGGCTTCTCATCCCTCGCTACCAGATCGGACCTCGGTTCGGACAGAGTCAGCCGCCGTCACCGCCCGGACTCATGCAGTCGGGTGTCCAAGAGCTCGTGCATATCGGGAACCACGTCACCGACTCCAATCTTCCCTCGAGCGTCATCGTGTCGTGGCGCATCGAATGGAGTGAGCCGACCGGGGACGTGTTCACCATCCCGGTGACCGCTGCAGCCGAGTAGAGAGCGCCATCCGTGCGCGGTATGGTCTCCGTATCCCCGAAGATGCAGACGGTCCCCTACCTACCAGCGGAATGACGATGATTGCTCGACGGATCCTTTCGTTCCTCTTCTCCCGCATCGAGGTCGGCCACCTGTCGGTGCATTGGCCCAACGGATCCGGGCGGGAGTTCGGGGTTGCCGGTGACACGCCCCGCGCCGACATACAGATCCGTGAGCCCGGCAAAGTGCTGAGGGACTTGTGGAGGGAGGGTTCGGTCGGGTTCGCTGAGGCATACATCGCCGGCGCCTGGACGACCTCGGACCTTGCCGCGCTGCTCGAACTCGCCGTCCGCAATCTCGATCGACGAGTGACCGAACACGAATCTCGATTCCGGCGTTGGCGAGCCTCATGGGCGCGCCGAGCCGGTGACCGCGGTGAGGAGGCGATCAGAGTCATCGGCGACCACTACAACCTCGGCAACGACTTCTACCGGCAGTGGCTGGATCCGACGATGAGTTACTCGTCGGCCTTGTTCGAGGACCTCGGTGAGGCGTTGGACGTCGCACAGCACAGGAAGTACGCGAGGTTGTGTGAGGCGCTGGAGCTCAGGGATGGCGATCGTGTCCTCGAGATCGGGTGTGGATGGGGCGGATTCGCCGAGCATGCGATGACCAATCACGACATCGAGTACGTCGGTATCACGCTGTCGGAGGAGCAAGCCACCTACGCACGCAAGCGTCTCGGAAACCTTGGCGTCGCCGACCGGGCTTCGATCGCCATCCGTGACTTCCGCGACGAGCAAGGAATCTACGACAAGGTCGTCTCGATCGAGATGATCGAATCGGTACCTGACACGTTGTGGGCACCGCTCTTCGAGACGATCGAACGTTCGTTGACCCCGGGGGGAAGAGCAGCGATGCAGGCGATCACGATCGACGAACGCTTCTATGCATCGCTTCTCGATCGCAACGAGTTCATCAAGGCCTACATCTTTCCCGATGGTGCCCTCCCATCGGTCGCGGTCCTGCAATCGCTCGTATCCGATGCGGGCCTCGGGTGGGTCTCGATGGCGATGCACGGACCGAGCTATGCGGAGACGCTTCGCCGGTGGAGGGAGTCGTTCGAGACCGCCTGGCCCGACATCGTTCGGATGGAACTCGGGTTCGACGAACGCTTCCGGCGGATGTGGCACTACTACCTTGCCTATTGCGAAGCGGGTTTCCGCACCGGCCGGATCGACGGCATCCAATTCGCGATGAGCAGGGCGCCATAGCAAGTAGAAGGTACGAGGTAGAACGTAGAGGTACCTTCTACCTTCTACATTCTACCTTCTACCTTCTGTCCGGTGCGGGTTGGGAGCTGTCAGCGGTCACTACTCTTCAGGCCTATGACGACTACCCAGACTCCAGTCCTGACGGTGGATGACGCCGTTCTCCCGATGCTCCTCGATGTTCGGTCCCGTGAAGCCGATGCCGACGCTCTCGGGCTCGTCGTTGCGATTTCCGGTATCGCCGATGGTGAGTTCACGTACAGCACGGCATTCATGCGCACGGACGCCGTGGCTGAGGACGACATCGTGTTCGATGATGGACGTCTGCCGGTCATCGTCTCGGCGCACGATGAGGCAAACCTCAAGGGCGCCGTGCTCACGAAGTCCCGAAACTTGCTCAAGCCCGGGCTCACGGTCGACAATCCCAACACCCCGAGCCCTGCGATCAGCATCGGTATGGAACCCGGTGACCTGTCCGGACCACTCGCCGAAAGAGTCGTGCAGGTCGTCGACGAGGCGATCAATCCGTCGATCGATTCGCACGGCGGTCAGGCGCAGGTCGTCAAGGTGGAGGACGGCGTCGTCTACATCCGTCTCGCCGGTGGCTGCCAGGGCTGCGGGATGGCGAATGTCACGCTCACCCAGGGGATCGAACGGACACTCGTCGAGCTCGTCCCCGAGATCCACAAGGTCGTCGACGTCACCGACCACGCCCAGGGCGAGAACCCGTACTACAGCTGAAAATCTGAGAACCCAGCGCGGAGTGCTCAGTACTCAGCGTCGCCTCACCAAACCCTTGTGCGGGTGCCAACGGGTCGGACCGTCGGGGAGCCATCAGCGATCGCAAATGCCTCGGCGAACGTGTCGAGGTTCGCAAGGGGACCACGGACCCGGAACATCGCAGGTGAGTGCGGATCGGAATTCACGATGAGGCGCAGGTACTCCGGAGTGGAATTCGTGCGCCAGACCCGTGCGTAGGAAAGGTAGAAGCGCTGCTCTGGGGTCAACCCACCGACGTCGTCCCGTCCCACCTCGTCGAGCTTCTTCTGGAGGGCGGCGAAGGCGATCGTCAGTCCGGCGAGATCGGCGATGTTCTCCCCGAGCGTGAGATCGCCATTGACGAACAATCCGTCCTCGACCTCGAACTCACTGAACTGGTCGGACAGCGCCTTGGCCCGCTTCTCGAACTCGGTGCGATCCTCTTCGGTCCACCAGTTGCGGAGGTGGCCGGTTGCGTCGTACAGACTTCCCTTGTCGTCGAAACCGTGTGTGATCTCGTGGCCGATCACCACGCCGATACCTCCGAAGTTCACGGCATCGTCGGCCCCGAAGTCGTAGAAGGGGGGTTGGAGGATGCCGGCAGGGAACACGATCTCGTTTCGCTCAGGCCAGTAGTAGGCGTTGACCACATGGGGCGGGAGGAGCCACTCGTGGGGGTCGAGCGGCTTGCCGAGCATCGCGATGTTGCGATCGAACTCGAACCGACGGGCAGCGATCCGGTTGGCGAGCCAAGCGTCCGGGCGGATCTCGAGTGTCGAGTAGTCGCGCCACACGTCCGGATAGCCGATCTTGTAGCCGAAGCCCTTGAGCTTCTCGTGGGCCTGCGTCTTGGTCGCCTCGGTCATCCAGTCCACTGCGTCGATGGTGTTGCCCATCTCCACCAGCAGGCGGTCGACCATGTCCTCGACGGCAGCCTTTGCCTCGGGCGGGAAGTTGTCACGGACATAGAGCTGTGCGATCAGGTGCCCGATGCTTCCGCCGGCAGCGGCGACGACCCGTTTCCATCGCGGCTTCTGTTCCTTCTGCCCGCCGACCTTGACGCCCCAGAACGAGAATGCCTCGTCCTCGAACCTCGCCGGGAGCGAGGAGGCGGTCGCGATGAGGAGGTGCCAGGTCGCGTAGGTCTTCCAATCCTCGATCGGGACCTCCGTGTACATCGCATCGAGCTCCTCGAAGAAGCCGGGCTTGTCGATGTTGACGGATCGCTCCTGGGACGCACCGATGCGATTCACCCAATCCGACAGCCCGACGGATGGCGCAAGTGCGGCGAGCGCATCCCGATCGAACCGATTCGTGGTCGCCTCGACGTCTCGCTGTTCCACCGCCGTGTTGGAGGCGTTGGCGAGTCGTGACTCGAGAGCCCAGATGGTCTTCGCGGCTCTGACTGCTTCGTCGTCGGACCGGCCGAAGAGGGAGAACATCGCTGCGATGTGTTCCCGATAGGCAGCCGCGAGTTCGAGAGAGGTGTCGTCGTCGCGGACGTAGTAGTCACGGTCGGGGAGTCCGAGGCCACCTTGACCGATGTACAGGAGGTTGCGCGTTGCGTCACCGCGGTCGGGTTCGACATGGAAACCCCAACCGACGTGTGCTCCGATGCGTTGGAGCTCTACGAATGCACTGCGGAGACCGTCGAGATCGGTGATGCTGTCGATGGCGTCGAGCCATTGCTGGATCGGCTCGATACCGGCCGCTTCGATGCTCTCGGTATCCATCCCGGCGGTGTAGAAGTCGCCGACCTTCTGCGTCGCCGACCCGTGCTCGGGGTCGTCCGCCGCAGCCGCTTCGACGATCAGGTCGTGGACGATCTTCTCATTGCGCTCGTGGAGTTCGTGGAACGCACCCCATGACCCGTACTCCGGAGGCACGGGGTTCGCATCGAGCCAGCCTCCGTTGGCGAACCGCCAGAAGTCGCTGGACGGAGAAGCAGTGAAGTCGAAGTCGTCCGGATCGAACACCGGATCGTCGGGCGAGATCGAGAGCGGCTGTTCTGGTGTCACTGCGGTACCTCCATCGGATCGACGGGAACCCTAGTAGCGGGCGATGCGCCGGTTGTCACGGCGTACCACCGGCTAGTGTGCGCCCGGCCATGGAAGAACCAATGGAACTCGTCGAGATCTTCCCGTTCGATTCGCCTGCCGACGCCGAACGGATCGTGCGCATCCACAACGTGTATCGCAAGGAACGTCTGCCGTTCCTGGTCGACGCGACGGCCGCCGAGTACGTCGCCAAGAACGATGAACCGAACATCACCTTCCGTCACTTCGTACTCCCCGGCGACGACGGTGGGGATGTCGCCATGGTCACGACGGCGGTGTGGAAGGACGGGACCAATCCCAACCTCGTGTGGGCGCAACTCGGAGTCCATCCGGACCATCGTCGTCGGGGTATCGGACGGTTGCTGGTCCGGAAGATCCACGATGTCGCCGTCGAGTCCGGACGCACCACGATCGAGGCAGGCGGAACCAGTACGGTGCCGGCGGCGAAGGCATTTGCCGGGCGTATCGGTGCTGATGCTGCACTCACCGAGCATGTGAACGTCGCTGACGTTCGAGAGATTGACCGCTCGATGCTCGCATCGTGGAGGGATGAAGGTCCACACCGAGCTCCCGACTACGACGTGCTCATCTACGAGGACATCATCCCGGAGGAGCACTATGCGGGGATCGCCAGGTTGTTCATGATGGCGGATCAGGACATGCCGTTGGGGGATCTGGAGTACGAACCGCAGGCGGAAACCGCCGAGACCGTTCGCCAGCGTCTGGAGCAGGCCGCGGATCATGTGGAACGGGTCACAGTCTTGGCACAGCATCGGACGAGCGGTTCGCTCGTCGCGTTCAGCGAGATCGTCGTGATCGGGGGCAACTCGGAAACGCTTCAGACGACGCTGACCGTCGTCGATCGTGATCACCGTGGCCATGCGCTCGGGAAGTGGATCAAGGCGGAAGCCGTGTTGCGCAGCCTCGATCGGTATCCCGATGCGATCCGGATCGTCACGGAGAACGCCGTCTCGAACGCGCCGATGCTCGGGATCAACACCCTCATCGGATTCCGACCTACCTATGAGGTCGTCGACTACCAAGTCTCGGTTGAACAACTCGGCGAGTATCTGGGGGCGTAGGCCTGCGGCCTCCGAGAATGGGCGTTCGGGCGCGTCGGCGCATAGGCGTCGCGATCCATGATCCACAATCAGGTGCCCACGCCCTCCGACGTACCGACAATCCGACAATCCGAGAATGGGCGTTTGGGTGCGTCGGCGCATTGGCGTCCCGATCCATGATCGATCATCGACGATCGGGTGCCCACGCCTTCCGATGTACCGACCATCCGACCATCCGACAATCCATGATCGATGATCCATGATCATCGTTTCCGTAAGCCATAGGCCGGAGGCCGTAGTCTGTCGCCATGTCTCCCGATCACTATCCGCGCGGTTCCGTCGTGGCTCTTGCCACGTTCGTGTTCGTCGCGTTCGGGGTCGAGCTCTATGCGCTCAGTGTCCTCCTGACGGAGGAGGCGGCGGGTGGCGAGTTCTCGATCGGCCTGCTCTCTGCCGGATTCGGAGGTGCTGGTGTCGTTGCCGGTCTACTTGCTCCCCGCGTCGGACGCTGGTCGGATCATCACTCCGTCCGGGGTCTGATGGCGCTCGGTGCGGTGTTCGGGTTTGCGGCGATGACCTTGTTCTCCGTGACGACGTCAGCAGTCGTCGTGCTGATCGCATTCTGGTTCCTGCTCGGTCCTGCTCAGGCGATGACGCTCTACGAACCGGCCTACGTCGCCGTGAGTCTGTGGGTTGGGGAGGATGTCCGCAACCGGGCAATCGCATTGCTGTCGGTCATCGGTGGTATCGCCGGACCCGTTTTCCTGCCGATCGCCGGATGGTCGGTCGAGACGTACGGATGGCGCCCGACCGCGGCGGGTCTCGGCGTCGCCGTGCTCGTCGTGGGTCTGCTGGCGACCCTCGTGTTCTATCCCGACGTGAAACCGTCACATGTCGACAGCGCTCCGGTACCGCACGTGTCGTGGTTGCGGTTCTGGAGGGACCACCGGCTCGGGCTGATCACCGCGTCTGTGGTCCTGATGTTTGCGTCGATGAACTCGATGCTGTTCCACCGTGTTGCGGTGTTCGAGGAGCAAGGGTTCGACATCGAGTTTGTCGCCTTGCTCGCTGGGGTGTCGGGCCTCCTGACCTTCCCGGGGCGACACTTTGCGCCGCGGATCGCTGAGCAGCTTGCTCCGACGACCGTCTACAACGCTGCAATCGTCGGGTTGGTCGGTTCAATGTTGCTCGCGATCGTGGGGAGCCCGATGCTCGTGATGGTCGCCCACTTCGTCTTCTTCGGGCTCTTCTTCGGCTTTGCGCTGCCGCTCCGAGCCGTGATCATGAACGGGTGGTACTCCGGCATCGATTTCGGATCCGTGATGGGAAAGCAGTGGGCGGTCGCCGCAGTAGTCGGTGGGGTCACGCCGTGGCTGGTCGGAGCAACTCGTGACGCGCTCGGCTCCTACACCGTCCCGCTGGTGGCGCTGACGATCGCTGTCGCCGCCTCGGGCGTGTTCAATGAACTAGCCAGTCGTCGGAGCAGAGCCCCGGTAGCAGCCGACGAATGACAAATGACGAAAGACCAACGACATCTCGTCGCCGGTCTTTCGTCTTTCGTCGTTTGTCTGGTGTCTGAGCGCAGCGAGGCCCTAGATCCCTGAACCCTTCATCGAGCCGGTGAGCTCGTTGAGCTGGAGGTCGTAGAGGAAGCAGATGATCTCACGATCGTTCGCCTCGTCCCATGATTCCTGGGTTGGGATCAGCCAACCGAAATCGAGGCTGGAGTCGAGATAGGGAGTTCCGACGTACGGTTCGAAGCTCGCTTCGCATTCCTCGATGGCGATGTCCGTGGCGCGGTCGGTGCCGGGAAACGATCCATCGTTCATCTGGAACTTGGAGTAGACCTCGTTGTCGTGTGGCTCGGCGCAGTCGACGGTGGGTAGTTCGGTGACTTCTTGCTGCGTCGTGATGTCATCCCAGTCGTCGAAGCAGGTCCCGACATCGAGTGAAAGCACCGTGGGCGAGCATGCTGCCAGCGCGAGCGCCAGCCCGGCGATGAGCACCGCATAGCGCGCAATCCCCTTGTCGGTGATCCGTCCTCGGTTGTCCGTGTTCTGGTTCGTCATTTCTCATCCAATATCTCGGCGATCAGGTCGTCGACCGCGCGATGTGCGACAGCCTCGCCATAGCGATCATCGAGCAGCTCTCTCATCTTTCGGATGATGTCTTCGCGTTCTTGAGCCGCGGTCTTGGTCGATGCGGGGACGACCTCGGTTCCGTCGATCCACGGTTTCCCGTCGGAGGTCCAAGGAACGACGACGAGCCAGGACCAGATGCGGTTCCCGCTCGTCTGACCGGTCTGGCGAACCAAGCCGAGACAGGAATACGGAAGTGTCTCCCAACCCATGCCCCGGATGAGGTCGCGACCGTCCGGCATGTTGGTCGGATCAGATGGATTCGTCACGCTTGCTCCTTCCCATGCTGGGGACGGTACCCCGCGCCTGAGCCAACGTCCTCGCACGGGCGAGAGATTCTGCGTAGAGTCGGCGGAGGCCAGGACGAATACAGCACATCGAAGGAAGGACTTCGGATGCGGACCCGCATTCTCCTGACCGTCATGGGGTTGGTCATCGGGACCTTCGCCGCGGTTGGCATCGCCAACGGACAAACCGGCGACACCCCAGCGATCAACCAGCTGGTGCAGGCGTTCCGTGATGCGCAAGTGGACGGTGATCGCGTCGTGGTTTCGGAGCCCGTCCCGGACAATCCGATCCTCAACCCGTTCGGTGGCGACAGTCTCCAACCGCCAGATGTCCAGAACATGATCCGGATCACGGACACGTTCCAGGTCCAGACGAACCCGGGTGCCCCTTATCAGTTCTTCGAGCAGGATCCGATGGGTGTAGATATCGCACAGTTCCCCGGCCCCGCTGGGGTGGTCGACGTGATTGACCCTGTCGTTCCGCAAGGCTGGACACCGGTGAGTCAACCGGGTCCGTTGGAATGGGCCGAGTTCATGATCGGTATCACCGGCGCACCGTTCACGCCCGAAGAGGTCGTCGAGATGTGGACAACCGGGCAACCGCTCGCCATGGACGGTGCGCTCGTGATTCCACCGGCCGGAGGCGCCGAGCCTCCGATGAACGTTCCGTGGACGGTTCGAGGGGCGCGCCTCGCATCCCCGCTGCCGGACGGCTGGTGTCTCGGCGGCGTTCTCGAGTTCTTCAGCGGTGACGCCGTACCGGGGTTCCCGACGTGGGAGGCACAGGACTTCGCCCCGAATGATTCGTTCGACGGTCTGTCACAGGCGCATGTCACGCGGTGTGTGAACGGTGAGTGGCAACCCACACAGCTCCTCGTGAACAACGGCTCGCAATTCCAGCCCCAAGGTACGTTCGCCACGACGATCGTGTATCCCGACACCCTGATTCAGCTGATCCCGCGCACAGACGTCATGGCTTCCGATGGGTGGCGTATCGGAGCCTTCCATACCGACTACATGAACCCGTATCAGCCGGAGAACTCCGGGTTCTCGACGTTCCCCGAGTACCCGACCGTGGCGATGCAATGGCCTCCACCGCTACTCCAGGACCAACTGATGCCGATGTACCCGACAACGCCGATCGGGATCGGGTTCAGCAACGGGTCGGAGGGGACCCCCGACTACGACAACAACTTCGGCGTGGTGATCGACCCGAATCCGGTCGCCGACGAACCGATCGACGTGTTCAAGGTCGATCTCATCCAGTTCGACACCTATCAGGTGTCGAGCGGCTTCCTCGAGTACGACGCAGACGCGGACGACCTGAAGGGGACGCTGGAGGGGACCGGTGACGGATACACGGAGTCATACGACTTCACCAACCAGGTGTATGTCCACTCGGCGTTGCAGACGGAATCGTTCGATTTCACTGACGCCGCCGGCATCGACTGGGAGACCTTGAAGACCGACATGTCGGTGTTCCTCGCCGACCGTGAAGCCGCCGTCGCCCCGGAGACGACCACGACGCTGGAATCGACGCCGACGACGATTGGTGACCCATCGGATGACCCTGCCGATGTCGGGAAAGAGCTGTCCGATGATGGGCTCGACCCCATCCTGTGGCTGATCCTCCTCGGGATCTTCCTCATCATCCTCGGGTTGGTGCTGTGGTTCCTGTTCGGCATGAAGAAGAAGGATCCATGCGCTGATCTCTACGCAGCTTGGCAGAAGGCCAAGGGTGCGTGTGACAAGGCAATGGCAGAAGCGAAGGCCAAGCGTGCCGAAGCGGACAAGGCGAAGACCGCGCGGGAGGCAGCTGAGAAGGCGCTGAAGGATCACTGCAAGAAGTATCCGCCTGCGTGCGGCAAGCAGGCCTCCGTGACGGACACCGCAACGGGTCGAACGATCACCCGAGACGACATCTTCGTCACGCGTGCCTGGAACGCCCAAGCGTGGGGCAAGTACAAGGGCACGCCGGAGTCTGCACAGGAGACCCAGGACGACTGGAACAACGGACCGACGAAAGAGTTCCGCGACAAGACGCTCAACGAGCTCAAGGCAGCGAAGGCGAAGACACCAGACCTCGAAACGGATGTCAAGAACGCAAAGAAGGCAGAGTCCGATGCCAACGCGGCCGCCGACAAGGCTGAAGCTGCAGCGAAGAAGCTGTGCGACGAGGCTGCTGCAGCGAAGAAGGCGTACGACGACTGTGTCGGCGCCGCCGCAGCCGGGGCTGCTGCCGGTGACGCCGCCGCAGCGGGCGCCGCTGGTGCCGCTGCCGGGGGTCTTGCTGGAGCTGCGATCGGTGCCGGTGCAGCCGGTGGCGGCAACTGCGACCCACAACAGCAGGCATATGACGCTGCGAAGAAGGCATGTGACGAGGCAGCAGCGGCCTCGAAGGCTGCGGACCAAGAAGTCGGTGACGCTCACGAAGCCGTCGACGATGCACGAGAGGCACTCGAGCAGCTGTGTGAGGAGTATCCGCCGCTTTGCGGTGAGGATGCCTGGATCGAGGAGTCCGGGAAACCCGAGACACGGATTGACCGTTCAGATCTCTTCGCTCATGACCTCTGGTCCGAACAGGTGTGGACGGACTATCAGACTGATCAGATCGATGCACAAGATGTGCAGGACCGCTGGGAGCAGGGCCCGACCGACGATTTCGTCCGTGATGCGAAGCAGAAGCTGAAGGATGCTGCGCCGCTCAAGCCGGCTAGGGAGCAGGCGATCAAGGATGCCGAAGCCCGACTGGCCAAGGCCGAGAAGGCAGCATCCGATGCGCGCAAGAAGGCCGAGGAGGCGTGTGCCAAGGCGGACGCTGCCAAGAAGGCGCTTGATGCGTGCCTAGGGAGTGGCAAGTAGCTAGCAGCAAGTACGAAGTACGGAGTACACAGTACGAAGTGCAGGGTTCGAAGAAGGGAAGAAGGGAAGAAGGGAAGTCTTCCATCCTTGGCGCGTTGGATTCAGAATGTCCGCGTGCATGACTACACGCAACTCCAGGTCTGGATCGACAGCTGCAGTCTTGCCGTGCGGAGCTACGAGCTCACCAGCCACTTTCCCCGCGAGGAGCGCTACGGGCTTGTGGCGCAGATACGCCGGTCGGCGGTTTCAATTCCGTCGAACATCGCCGAGGGCTCCGGACGAGAGAGTGCAAAGGACTTTGAGCGTTTCCTCAGGATCTCATTGGGTTCTGCGTACGAACTTGACACCCAGCTCTACCTTGCGTGGCGGATCGGGTACCTCGACGAAGTATCGGCGTCCGCTGTCCGTGGAGACCTGCGAAAGATTCGGGCCATGATCGTCGGCCTCCAACGCGCCATCGCATGAACCTCCCTTAGCCCCCTAGTCCCTTTGTCCTTTTGTCCTTTTGTCCCTTGGTCCCTTTGTCCCTTTGTCCCTCTGTCTCAGGAGCGGCGGAGCTCGTCCCTGATCTGCGTCAGCAGTTCGAGCTCGGTCGGACCTGCCTCTTCCTCGGGCTCATCGGACGCAGTGCGATCGCGGTACGCGTTGTACGGCTTCACGATGAACAGGAACACAGCGAGGGCGACGAGCAGGAATGCAACGAGCGCCGTCAGGAAGGACCCGATCAGGATCTCGGATCCGTTGACGGTCCAGATGATGGCGTCGAAGCTCGGCTCCCCGAACGGGATGGCGATGATCGGCATCAGCACATTCTCCACCAGAGCGTTGACCACCGCGGTGAAGGCGGCACCCATGATGAAGCCGACGGCGATGTCGATCATGTTGCCCTTGGCGATGAAGTCCCGGAACTCCTGAACCATGCGTCCTCCCGATCGCTGATTGTCCACAGCGTACCCTCGGGAACCGCAGCGTGCCGGACTTCTTGGCAGAATGCTGCCGCTGGTGCGGTACCGTCGCACCATGCAACGACCAAAGACAGCGGTCACGATCGATGCCATGCTCGAAGAGGCGCAAGCATCGCTCGACCGGGTGTATCCGTCCGAGTTCGACACCGTGATCGCGGAAGGTGCCCTGTTGGTCGACATCCGGGACTCCGCACTCCGGGATCGACAGGGACCGCTTGAAGGCGCCCTCGTGATCGACCTCACCGTCCTCGAGTGGCGGATCGCACCATCGAGTGACCATCGGATCGTCGACGTGGCACCCGGTCAGCGTGTCGTGCTGGTGTGCAATGAGGGGTACAGCTCGTCGCTCGCGGCGGTCCGGTTGCAAGCTCTCGGAGTCGACGGAGCCACGGATCTCGTGGGTGGGTTCACCGCCCTGACCGAGTGGCGGACAGCGCAGCGTCATCGATGAGCGACTCCGAGGCACCTGCGGGCGATGACTACTGGGCAGCGCTTGAGCAGGACCTCGTCGCGCCGGATCCACGGGTGCCCAGTGATGGGACCCAGGCTCGTCTGCTGCCTGATCGCGAACCGGTGGAACTGACCGAGGACCAGCTGCACGACGTACTCCGATCGACGTTCGGATACGAATTGTTCCGTCCGGGGCAGCAGACGGTGATCGAGGCAGTCCTCGGACAATCCGACTGTGTCGCCGTCATGCCGACAGGGTCCGGGAAGTCGTTGACGTACCAGTTCGCCTCCCTCGCGCTCGGGGGTACGACCCTCGTGATTTCCCCGCTCATCGCCCTGATGAAGGACCAGGTCGATGCGGCGACGGCGCTCGGGATCGAGGCCACGTTCATCAACTCGAGCATCGACCAGGAAGAGCGGCGAGACAGGATCCGTCGACTGATCGCCGGCGAGTACCGCCTCGTGTACGCAGCCCCGGAGGGTCTCGTCGCATCGTTGGGTCCGGTGCTCGATCAGGTCGACCTTCGGCTTGTCGCAGTCGACGAAGCCCACTGCATCAGTCAATGGGGTCATGACTTTCGCCCGGCCTATCGACAGTTTGCCAACCTGAAGAGCCGCTGGCGGACACCTGTGCTCGCCCTCACGGCTACCGCAACCGAACGCGTGCAGGACGACATCACCGCGCAACTCCACCTCGAGGCGCCGGAGATCGTGAAGACGTCGTTCTTCCGGTCCAACCTCCGCCTCCACGCGCTGAAGAAGGGAGGGGATGGGCCGACCCGGATACGTACGAAAGAGACGATCGGACGCATCTGCCTCGACCGCAAGGGTGAGTCGGGCATCGTATATGCGTTGTCACGCAAGAGCACAGAATCGACTGCACAGTATCTGCGGTCGATCGGCGTGGCCGCAGAGGCGTACCACGCCGGACTCGACCCGGAAGACCGCACGAGGATCCAGGACGCCTTCATCTCGGAGGACGTGGACGTGGTCTGTGCCACCGTTGCGTTCGGAATGGGCATCGACAAGTCGAACGTTCGGTATGTCATCCATCGCGACATGCCGAAATCGATCGAGGGGTACTACCAGGAGATCGGGCGTGCTGGCAGGGACGGTCTCGATGCCGACTGCTTCCTGTTCTATTCGTGGGCTGACGTGATCAACCTGGAGCGGATGATGTCGGACAACGACGACCGCGACGGGGCGAAGCGGCGGGTTCGACGGATGTACGACTTCTCCGAGATGTCGAGGTGTCGCCATCTCGGTTTGGCGTGGTACTTCGGGGAACGGATCGACGCGTGCGAACGCAGTTGCGACAACTGCACCGATCTCGGATTCGACCCTCACGTTCGGGGGTCCACACCGAGGGCAGCCACCGTGGCGATCGACCTCGCCCCTGATGATCAGGATCTGTTCGAGCAGCTCCGCGCATTGCGGCGATCGGTCGCATCCGAGCAGGGCGTCCCGCCGTACGTGGTGTTCAACGATGCGTCGCTGCGGGCCATGTGTGTCGACCGACCAACCACGGAGTCGGCGTTCCTCGCGATCCCCGGGGTCGGTGCGACGAAGCTTGAGCGGTACGGCGATGTGTTCCTCGCCACGATCCGATCGGCGTGACCAGCCGATCGGACCATGTGTAGGCTGGCGATGCACAGCCCATCCGACTATTTGGGAGAATCCATGTTGGGACCCATCGAGGTACTGGTGCTCGGGTTTCCGGGCAACCGCTTCACCGGCGGAATCGTGCCGGAGATCGAGAAGCTCGTCGAATCCGAGACGATCTCGATCGTCGACGCGCTGCTGATCATCAAAGACGAAGACGGCGACGTCGAGTTCATCGAATTCGAGCAGATCGACGAGAACCTCGATGCGGCCGCCCTCAAGGCGTTCGTCGGCGAGACCCTCGACCTGCTCTCGGACGAGGACGCAGAGGAGTTCGCAGCAGCGCTCGAACCAGGGTCGTCGGCAGCAGCGCTCGTGTTCGAGCACACATGGTTCAAGCCGCTACGGAATGAGATCCTCGACTCAGACGGCATCCTGCTCGCCAACATGCGGGTGCCCGGTCTTGTCGT
>JAUIIM010000153.1 GCA_030431785.1 Acidimicrobiia bacterium
AAGTTCCACGTCACGCCGAGGAGTGCGATGGTCAATCCGCCGATCGCCGGACCGGCAGTGCGCATCACGGTCGCGACCGTCGAGTTCAGCGCAATGGCATTCGGCAGTTCTTCATCGGTGGCGAGCTCGCGGATGAACGCACGACGCAGTGGATTGTCGACCGCGTTCACGCAGCCGGTCACGAATGCGACCCCGTACACCCAAAGGATCGGGACTTCCGGAAGGAGCGTCAAGACCACGAGAACGAGCGACCCGCAGAGCAGGATCACCTGCGTCGCCCGCATGAGCTTGAGCCTTGAGAACCGGTCCGCAAGCAGCCCGCCGTACGCACCGAACACCATCATCGGAGCGAAACGGATGAGTGAGTAGTAGCCGAGTGCCATCGGGCTCGACGTCAGATCGAGCACGAGCCACGCAACTGCGGTTGCCTGCATCCAGCCACCGAGCATGGACGAGCCTTGCCCGACGATGAACTTCCTGACGTTCGGGTTGCTGAGCGACTTGCCGATGGACATACCGCCGGCGCGTCGGAAGGGAAGCCTCATCGTGACCCGATCGACTCCGGCGGTTGGTCCGGATTGATCCCGCGAGCCCGGTACACGTTCAACGCGCCACCCATCGTTTCGAGGCTGTCGACGATGTGCTTGGCATCCTCGTCGTCCACGGCGATCAGTACCTCCTCGAGCCGTTCGACGATCAGCCTGTCCGCCTCCTCGAGCGCGGCGAGCCCATCCGCGGTGATCAGAATTTGGACCTTGCGGCGATCGTCGGGGTGCGGGGCTCGTCGTACATATCCCCGAGGCTCAAGCCAGTCGAGCGTCGCCGTCACCGTTGGGCGGCTGATGGCCAACTTGGCAGCCAGGATCTTCGCAGCGGACTCCCCCGTCGCCAGATACGCGAGCATGCGGTACCCGGGCGGCGTCAGCTCGGCCTTCTTCAACGCGAGATTGACCGTCCGCCCGAGTTGGGCCGCGGCCCGTGCAGCTGGTACCGACATTCGTGTCATGCGGGCTATCGTAAATCATTAGTTTCTCTAATGAAATGATTCGTCGGAGCATGCCTAGCATGTGTCCGATGGAGCCGTACACGGACATGCAGGAGCTACTCGTCTACGTCGGTACGCGCGAATCGTCGGAGCTGGTCGATGCGGTAGTGCGCGGTGGAGGGACGCCGGTCGGTAGGCCCGAGGACGCCGAAGTTCTCGTTTGGTCCGGCGGGGACCTCGCCGATCTCAAGATGATGCTCCACGACGACCTCGCCTGGGTCCAACTCCCCTCGGCGGGCGTCGAGCGCTACCTGACGGCGGGCGTCGCCGACATGACCTGCCCGATCACCAACGCATCGCCTGCGTATGCAGACAACGTTGCCGAGCACACGCTTGCGATGATCCTGTCCTGTGCGCGCCAGATCCACCCGTTGAGTCGCCGGAGCGCATGGAGCACCCCGAGCCTTTCTCGCCTGCACGGAGCCACCGTGGCGATCATCGGCTGTGGGCGCATCGGGCGCTCGCTCATCACCTACCTCGACCCGTTCGACGTCAACGTGCTCGCATCGACCCGAAGCGGCACGCCGGTGCCCGGCGCCTCCCGAACCGTGGTACCGGCGGACCAGGACGAGATCATCGGCGAAGCGGACTATGTCGTGGTCGCTGCACCGGCGACCCCCGAGACAGCCCAACTCATGGGCAGTGCAGAACTCGAAGTGATGAAGGACTCGGCGTATCTCATCAACATCTCCCGCGGTTCGCTCGTCGACACGGACGCGCTGGTTGCCGCACTCGAGGGGAACACGATCGCAGGCGCAGCCCTGGACGTGACCGACCCGGAACCGCTACCGGCAGGACACCCGTTGTGGAATTTCGACTCCGTGCTGATCACGCCACATGTCGCCAACCCGGATGCGTGGGATGCCCAGCTGCTCGCACCGCTCGTGGAACAGAACGTTCGCCGCTTCCTCCGCGGCGAAACGTTGGTCGGTCTCGTCGACACTGACCTCGGCTACTGAGGGGCCGCACCCGCATCTTCCTCAAGGCGAGCGAGCAAGCTCGATCCCAACGCAGGCAGCGTCAGCGATCGGATGTTGGCGACGAGGTGATCGCGATCAGAGGTCCCGAACACGACGGTGTCGATGAAGGTCGCGGAGCGTGCGAAGCGATAGGCCAGATCCGTCAGTTCATCCGGCTCGCCCGTATCGACCAGGTCGCCCAGCGACGAGCTGACAGAATCGCGCAGTCGATCGGGATCGCGTACTGCACACATACCGATCATCCCAAAGGTTCGCCCCTCGGGGACGATCGGACGCACCCCCTGATTGGCGAGGTTGTATCCGGCCATGAGCACATCCCACGCATCGTCTGATGCTGCCTTGCGGATCATTGCGTGGGCCGGATCGGAGTCGTATGCCTCTGTGATGCCGATGGCTCGGATCACGCCCGCATGTCGCAACCGATCCAGGACCGGCAGCGCACATGCGCGCACCCTGTCGTAGTCGTCAGCGGCGACCGCGTGCAGGAGGTACACGTCGATCCACTCGGTTTCGAGCATCCGAAGGCTGGCGTAGACCTGCTCCTCGAGCTCCCGGCTCGTGCGGAGGGATTCACCTTCGACCGCGTGCCCCTTCGTCGACAGTACGACCTGATCGCGGAACGGTCGCACCGCCTTTCCCACGACCGATTCGGTCGGGTAGGCGGCAGCAGTGTCGAACAAGGTGACGCCGAGGTCGAATGCGTCGCACACCAGACCCGCGGCTTCGGCCTCCGTCTTGCCACGCCGGAGGCCGAGCGCGCTGTACCCGCCAGCACCAAGCCCCGCGATGCTCACTTCGAGACCGGTGTTCCCGAGTGCCACATACTCCATGGATCAATCACCTCCTGGCGACGCGACGCCCGAGACACCCACATCGACCCGATACCGCCGAACCGTCTCGTCGTCCAGTGCCAGCCCGAG
>JAUIIM010000042.1 GCA_030431785.1 Acidimicrobiia bacterium
TGTCATCGCTTCTCGGTAGATCCCCGTCTGGACGACGACGAGGTAGGCACCGCCGAGTCCGGCGAGGGCACCCGAGATGACCACGCCGTAGTACTTCATCCGCAGCACGGGGACACCGAGCGATTCGGCTGCCCATGGGTTCTCACCGACCGACCGAAGGCGCAGACCCCACGCCGTGCGCCACAGGAGCCACCACGTCAACGGCACGATGGCGAGCGTGATCACGGTGAGCCACGAGAGGTTCGTCGTGAAGCCGGCGAGCACACCGGCCAGGTCGGAGATGAAGAACCAGCCCTTGTCCGCGAGTGATGTGAACCAATCACCGAGGAGCGGCACGTCGAACGTCTGGATGAACGACTGGATCCGTGGCGACTGCGTGACGCCTCCACCCGTCTCCGGCGTATAGATGACCGACGACATGAAACGCATGAGGGCGGGAGCGAGGATGTTGATCGCCACACCGGACACGATCTGATCCACGGCGAACGTCACGGTCGCCACCGCATGCAGCAACCCGAAGACAGCCCCACCGACGACCCCGAGCAGGACACCCCACCACGGTCCGAACTCCCAGCCGGCCCAGGCACCGAACCAAGTACCGGCGATCATCATGCCCTCGAGCCCGATGTTGACCACACCGGCACGCTCGGAATAGAGGCCACCAAGACCCGCGAGCAGGATCGGGGCGGTCAACCGTAAGGAAGCACCCCAGGTTCCTGCGGCGGTGAGCTGACTCGTGCCCTCGATGAGCTGGATGATCGACAGGAGCAGGACGACTGCTCCGGCCGCAACCATGTACAACGTCGGCTTGTTCCACGACTTCACACGATCCAAGGGCGACGTCCGCGGTTTGAGGTCTGACGTCATGCCGTCACCTCCTCGGCTGCGTGCGCTGCCGACGCAGTGGCATCACTCGCTGCCTTGATCTCACGGGTCTTGACCCAGCGGTTGACCAGCTCGTAGGCGATCACGACGGCAAGCACGACGACACCCTGGATGATCTGGACGATCTCCTTCGGGATGGAGTTCAGGTCGAGGATGAGCGCCGACCGGTCCATGAAGCCGAAGAGCAATGCGCCGAGGGCCATGCCAACGGCGTTGTTGCGGCCGAGTAGTGCCACAGCGATCCCGGTGAATCCGTACTGACGGGGGAAATCCTGGGTGAAGGCTCCCAGACGTCCGAGCATCGTCGACATGCCGACGAGACCGGCGATACCACCCGAGATGAGCATCGTGTAGAGCACCATCCGCTTGGGGTTCACACCCGACATGCGAGCAGCGCCGGGGTTCATCCCCGATGCACGCAAGTCGAACCCGAACCGGGTCTTCCACACGAGGAGGTGGTAGATCACACCGACGACGATGGCGATGACGAGGAAGCCCTGGAGCTCCACACCACGCGGCTCGGTGAATCCGAGTGCGGTGAAGATCCAGTTGAGTCCGGGGATCATCGCAGAATCCGGGAGGGGGTCGGTCGATTGGATCAGGCTGTCGCCACCGATGATGAGTTCACCGAGGATGTAGCCGATGACGGCGAACCCGATGTAGTTCAACATGATGGTCGAGACGACTTCGTTGACCCCTCGTGTGACCTTGAGGAGCCCGGCGATGCCAGCCCAGATCGCACCCACGGTGATGGCGATGAGCAGGATGATCGCGATGTGCAACGGGCCCCAGACGCTGAACGTGCTCCCGATCCATGCAGCGAACAGGGCTGCGATCAGATACTGGCCCTCGACACCGATGTTGAACAGCCCCATCTTGAAACCGATCGCTACTGCAACCGCCGACACGTAGAGCGGGATGGCACGGTTGATGATCGACGCAGCCGATGTCGAGGTGGTCCCGAAATCCCACATGAGCGAGTACGCCTCGAGCGGGTTGACATCGACGAGGAGCAGAGCGATCGATGCGACGGCGATCGCAAACAGCAACGCCAGGACGGGGGCAAGGAGCGCGATTCCGATGCGGCGGATCATGGGGTGTCCACCTTCACGCCGGTCATGTACGACCCGAGCGTCTTCGGGGTCACGTCGTTCGGATCGAGTTCTGCCACGATCCGACCGTCGAACAGGACGAGGAGCTTGTCGGACAGCCCGATGAGCTCTTCGAGGTCGGCGGAGATGAGCAGCACCGCAAGGCCCTGTCGCCGGGCGTCACGCAATTCGTCCCAGATGGCCGCCTGAGCACCAACATCGATTCCACGCGTGGGGTGTGCTGCGACGAGGACGTCAGGATCGAGCAGCATCTCCTTGCCGACGATGAGCTTCTGCTGGTTCCCCCCGGACAGGGCAGCTGCACTCACGTCGACCGACGGCGTTCGTACATCGAACCGCTCGACGACCTCTGCCGTGAAGTCTCGGGCACCTGCGCGATCGATCCACGGGCCCTTCGCAAACGGCTTCTTGCCCTGATGGCCGAGCATCGAGTTCTCCCATAGGGGTGCATCCAGGAGCAGACCCTGCCGATGGCGGTCTTCGGGGATGATCCCGATTCCGGCACCTCGGCGTGCCTTGGTGTCGAGCGAATCGATGGGACCCGCCGGAAGACTGATCGAACCCGCGGAGACGTCCCTGATTCCGAGCAATGCATCGACGAGCTCAGCCTGGCCATTGCCTTCCACACCGGCAATCCCCACGATCTCGCCTTTGTGGATGTCGAAGGTGATGTCCTCGATGACGGGACGACCTCCCAGCCCGAGGCTCGTGAGACCGGTGACGCTGAGGGCAACATCGTCGGTGACGGTGGAAGCCTCCGTAGCAGGCGTCGGGAGCTCCGACCCGACCATCAACTCTGCGAGGTCGTGGGCATTGACGTCTTCGGGCTTCACGGCGGCCACGGTCTTGCCACCGCGCATCACCGTGATCCCATCAGAGATCGCCAACACTTCGTCCAGCTTGTGGGAGATGAAGATGATCGTTACGCCTTCGGCTTGCAGCTCCTTGAGGGAGGAGAACAGTTCCTCGACTTCCTGTGGGACGAGCACTGCGGTCGGTTCGTCGAGGATGAGGATGCGGGCACCGCGGTAGAGGACCTTCATGATCTCGACACGTTGGCGCTCACCGATCGTGAGGTACTCCACGCGTTTGTCCGGATCGAGTTCCATGCCGTACTGGTCACCGAGCTCGTGAATCCGGCGCCGTGCCTCCCCGAGGTCGAGTGTGACACCCTGCGTCGGCTCGCTTCCGAGGACGATGTTCTCGAGGACGGTGAGGTTGTCCGCAAGCATGAAGTGCTGGTGGACCATGCCGATACCACGCTCGATGGCGTCCTTCGGGGTCTTCATCACGGCTGGGGCGCCGTTGATACGGATCTCACCGCTGTCGGGCGGCTGCATGCCGTACAAGATCTTCATCAGGGTCGACTTGCCAGCCCCGTTCTCGCCGACGATGGCATGGATCTCCCCGACCCCGACCGACAGATTGACGTCATCGTTGGCGAGGACGCCAGGAAACGACTTGGTGATGTCGATCAGTTCGACGGCCCGGTTCGATTCGGCCACTGATGCCTCCGCAAACGTCCACTAAATAGCAGCGAGACCCGAGGCTAGCGCCTCGGGTCTCGCTGTACCGAACTGGTCGGTGGTTTTCTTGGGGTCGACTACGCCTCTGGCGTCGTCGGAACCTCGACATCGCCAGCGATGATCGATGCACGCATCTCATCGAGCTGGTCGGTGATGTCGTCGATGTACCCACCGGAGGTGGAGTAGCCGACGCCATCGGCGCCGAGGTCGAAGGCCAACACACCGGACTGCTGACCGTCGGAGATGTAGCTGCTGATGGTTGCATAGACAGCAACGTCAACACGCTTGATCATCGACGTCAGGATGTACGGCTTGAGGTCATCGCCCACCTGGTTGTACTGGTCGGAGTCGACACCGATCGCCCACACGTGGGTGTTGGCCTCGGAGTACTCCTTGGCAGCCTCGAAGAGACCTGCGCCGGAACCACCAGCGGCGTGGAAGACAACGTCAGCGCCGTCCTCGTACATGGCCGTACCGGCTTCCTTGCCCTTTGCAGGGTCAGCGAAACCGGAGAAGTCCGGAACGGAGGTCAGGTACTGGACGAGAACCTCGATGTCCGGATTGATCTGCTGGGCACCGAAGACGTAGCCAGCCTCGAACTTCTTGATGAGGTCGACGTCGACACCACCGATGAAGCCGATCTTGCCGGTCTCGCTCTTCAGAGCAGCGGCCGCACCGACGAGAGCAGAACCCTGCTCCTCAGCGAAGACGAGCGATGCCACGTTCGGAGCATCGACGACTGCGTCGATGATCGCGAAGTTCGTGTCAGCGAAGTCCGGAGCCGCTGCGGTCAGCGAATCTGCGAAAGCAAACCCGACGGCGAACACCAGCTCGTTGCCAGCCTCGGCGAGCAGACGGAGGTTCTCCTCACGGTTCTCACCACCGGCGAGCGGCTCGAGCTCGGTCGGCGTGATGCCGTAGTCCGTGACAGCACGGTCAAGGCCCTCGGCTGCAGAGTCGTTGAACGACTGGTCACCGCGGCCACCGATGTCGTAGGCCATACCGATAGCAGCGTCGGAGGTCATCGCCTCGGAGGTCGTCGTGGTGTCGCCGACGTCGCCGGCCGTAGTCGTGGTGTCTTCGCTGTCAGAGCTGCATGCAGCTGCGACGAGTGCGAGGACCACCATCAGGGCGAGGATGAGTCCCCGCCGCTTGAGTCCTGAGCGCATGTTGTGCACCCTTTCATAGTCGATATCACTTGGAATCGTGTTCAAGGGACCACGCCCAGTGGGCCCTGAACCGCGGGAAGTCTAACGGCGGTCCCTCCTGAACTGCAGAGAGCCGAACCAAAGATTGGCAGTGATGAGAGCGACCGCCCTACCGCAGCGCGGAATCGATCATCGATGATCGATCATCGATCCGGGCGGGATCTCCCAGAGTCTAGTTCTCCGCGAGTTCGACGGGCGGTTGGTCCGGCGTCTCGACGGTTTCGAAGGCCAGGGCCTCTGCGTCGTCGCTGTCGACGGTGACGAGGATCGTGCTCCCTGCGGGGAACTCGCCGAACAACACCTTCTCCGACAACGGATCCTCCAGCAAGCGCTGGATCGCACGCCGTAGAGGCCGAGCTCCCAGTTGCGGGTCATAGCCCTTCGTCGCCAACAGCTCCTTGGCCTCGTCCGTGATCGCAAGATCGACGGCCTGCGATTCGAGCTGAGTCCGAACCCTGACCAGGAGCAGGTCGACGATCGACTTGACCTCGTCGAGTGTGAGCTCGTGGAACACGATGACTTCGTCGATACGGTTGAGGAATTCCGGACGGAAGTGCAGCTTGAGCGCTTCCATCACCTTCTCACGCATCTTGTCGTAGTTCAGCTCGTCGCTCGTCTCGGAGAACCCGATCTTCGACTTCCGCAGATCAGCCGTCCCCAAGTTGGACGTCATGATGATGACGGTGTTCTTGAAGTCGACCGACCGGCCCTGGGAATCTGTCAGTCGCCCATCCTCGAGGATCTGCAACAGGATGTTGAAGACGTCGGGGTGAGCCTTCTCGATCTCGTCGAAGAGGACCACGGAGAACGGCTTGCGCCGGACCGCTTCGGTCAGCTGACCACCCTCGTCGTAACCGACGTAGCCGGGGGGTGAGCCGACGAGGCGACTTACGGCGTGCTTCTCCATGTACTCGGACATGTCGATCTGGATCAGTGCGGACTCGTCACCGAACAGGAACTCGGTGAGTGTCTTTGCGGTCTCCGTCTTCCCGACACCTGATGGGCCGAGGAAGATGAACGACCCGGCTGGCCGCTTCGGGTCCTTAAGACCGGCACGGGTCCGGCGAATCGCCTTGGATACCGCATTGATGCCGTCCGACTGACCGATGATCCGCTTGTGCAGCTCCGTCTCCATGTTGAGGAGCTTCTCGGTCTCCTCTTCGGTGAGGCGGTGCACCGGGATACCGGTCCATTGGGCGAGCACCTGTGCGATCTCTTCTTCGTCGATGACCGCGGAGACGACTCCCCCGTCCTCGGATGCCACCTTCTCGGCGTCCTTGCGTTCAGCGATCAGTTCACGTTCACGATCACGCATCTTGGCTGCACGTTCGAACTGTTGGGCTGCGATGGCGTCCCGCTTGTCCGAGCGGGCCTTGCCGATCTGCTCGTCAAGCTCTTTGATCTCTGTCGGCAGATTCGAACGACGGAGCCGCATCCGCGACCCGGCCTCGTCGATCAGGTCGATCGCCTTGTCCGGGAGGAACCGGTCGGCGATGTAGCGATCGGCCAGGTTCGCTGCGTTGACCAGCGCCTGTTCCGTGAACTCGACCTTGTGGTGCTCTTCATATGACGAGCGAAGCCCTTCGAGGATGCGAATCGTGTCGGCGATCGACGGTTCCTCGACCTGGATCGGCTGGAAACGCCGCTCGAGCGCCGAGTCCTTCTCGAGATACTTCCGGTATTCCTCGAGCGTCGTCGCACCGATCGTCTGGAGCTCACCACGGGCGAGCATCGGCTTGAGGATGCTCGCGGCATCGATGGCGCCCTCTGCGGCACCAGCCCCGACGAGCGTGTGGATCTCATCGATGAACAGGACGATGTCGCCGCGTGTGCGAATCTCCTTCAAGACCTTCTTGAGGCGTTCCTCGAAGTCACCACGATAGCGGGAGCCAGCGACGAGTGCGCCGAGGTCGAGGGTGTAGATGTGCTTGTCTCTGAGGTTGTCCGGGACCGCTCCCTCCACGATCTGTGACGCGAGGCCCTCCACGATGGCGGTCTTCCCGACGCCAGGCTCACCGATCAGTACCGGATTGTTCTTGGTGCGACGGGACAGCACTTGCATGACTCGCTCGATCTCACTTGCCCGTCCGATGACCGGATCGAGGTCGTGGTCACGTGCGAGCTGCGTGAGGTTGCGGCCGAACTGGTCGAGGACGGTCGATCCGGAGGACGAACCGCCATCTCCACGTGAACTCGACGAAGAACTGCCTGCGGGAGCACCGTTGTCATCGCCCTGCGGACCGCTGAGCAGCTGGATGACGGTCTGACGCACCTTCGTGAGTTCTGCTCCGAGCTTCACGAGGACCTGTGCAGCGACGCCTTCACCTTCGCGGATCAGACCCAGGAGGATGTGCTCGGTCCCGATGTAGTTGTGACCCAGCTGGAGAGCCTCACGGAGTGAAAGTTCGAGGACCTTCTTGGCACGTGGCGTGAAGGGGATGTGCCCGCTCGGGGCCTGGGAACCCTGCCCGATGATCTCGACGACCTGGCTCCGGACGGATTCGAGGTTGATACCAAGGCTCTCGAGGGCGCGTGCGGCTACGCCTTCGCCCTCATGGATCAGACCGAGCAGGATGTGCTCGGTTCCGATGTAGTTGTGGTTCAGCAGCCGCGCCTCTTCCTGGGCGAGGACGACCACCCTGCGGGCCCTGTCGGTAAACCTCTCGAACACGTTTTGCTCACCTCATACATCTACGGCGCCCCGGTATGCCCGACGCGCCTCGCAGAGTATAGGAAGGACCCCTTGATACGGCGGGGACCGGTTGCCTCGCTTCGCTCGGGTAGAAAGACAAAGGACCAAAGACGAAGGACTTCGTGTCATTCGTCGTTCGTCGTGCGTCGTGCGTCTGCTTCATTCGATGTGGGACGAGCCAACGCCTTGGACTGTGAGCTGTGCGCAGTGCCGCCGGTACCATCGACGTGTGGACACTCCGATCTTTGAGCAGCTGGTTCCGATCCCAAGGGTTTGGGATCGGATGCGACAGGTGGAAACGCGCTTGCGTGAAGCCACGATCGCCGAAACCGACTTCCTGACAGAGATCGCACAACACGGCTTGACCGCAGGAGGCAAGCGGTACCGCCCCCTGCTGGCCCAGGTCGCAGCCGAACTCGGCGGAGCGGCGGGCGGCGATCCCGTCGAGGCCGGGGTTTCCGTGGAGCTGGTCCATCTCGGGTCCCTCTATCACGACGATGTGATCGACGAGGCCGAAACACGTCGTGGTCGGCCTTCGGTGAACGACAACTGGTCGAACACGGTTGCGATCCTGTCCGGAGATTTCCTCCTCGCACGTGCATCCGAGATCGCTGCACCGCTCGGCGAAGAGGCAGTGGCGCTGATCGCACGCACCTACGCAACGCTGTGCGAAGGGCAAGTCCGCGAACTCATCTACACCGACGGGCTCGACCACGGTCCCGACGGGTACTACTCGGTGATCGGAGGCAAGACCGCATCCCTGATCCGTACTTCGGCACGACTGGGGGCGATCACCGGCGGCGCCGATCGCGACACCATCGAAGCGATATCGGATTGGGCATGGGAGATGGGCATGGTGTTCCAGATCACGGACGACGTCCTCGACCTGATCGCATCCGACGAGTTCCTCGGAAAGCCAGCAGGGTCCGACATCGGGGAAGGGACGTTCACACTCCCGGTTCTCCTCGCCGCGGGAGGTCCGCACGGTGAGGAGATCAAGTCACTCCTCATGGATGGCAAGCCGTACTCCCCCGAAGCGATTCGACGGGTGATCGAACTGACCGTCGAGGGCGGCTACATCGAGGTCGTGCTCGACGAAGCAGTGAACCGCATCCGGGTGGCCGAGAAAGCGGCGAACGAGATACCCGACAACCCCCTCACCGAGATCCTCTCGAACCTCGACCAGTACCTCCTCGATCGCGTCGAATCCGCCCGCACGGCGTAACGATGCGGCTCACCGCACGCCTCGGCTTGGGCGTCCTGACCACCGCCATCCTGGCGACGGCATGCACCGGAACAGCCGATCCGACCACGACAACGGAGCCGGACACCCCCTCGAGTACGTCGTCGACCACCACGACCGCACCATCGGTCCCGTTGCCGACCGAGAACCAGACAAGAGCGCGGATCGACCCGCCACCCGGTTGGGAGATCACCGCCGATCGAACCGCCAGCGACGAGCTGTTCCTCTCGAGCCTCTTGTCCTGGCTCGATGACGATCTCGTTCGAGAGTCGGTCGAGTTCGGCGCGACGTCCGACGAGGGTCGAATCGTCGGCATCTCTGTCGATCCCCCACTCGGGATCCGCGGCTATCCGCTCCTTGTCGACCTCGTCCTCGAGGCGGCGGATGTCCCGATCACGGCCGAGGGTCCGACCGATGTCGTGACGGTCGCCGTGCAGGACGTATCGGTGTCGCTGTGGTCGGACGGCGATGGTCTTCTCGTCACTGCGTCGTCGGACGGCAGCGGGGAAGCGTTCCTTGAAGCGGTCGCGGCAGCGCACTTGGACAACGCCATCTGGGCGGTCGGCACCTGCCTCGAACTCGACCAATCCGAGCTGTACGAGTACGGCACGCTGCCATGGGCGCCGGTCGTCACCGACATCGTGGTGTCGTGTGACGACATCCACCACGCTGAGGTGATCTACTCGGACCCGGCGGGCGTCGACGCACCAGAGTACGACGAGGAGGCGATCAGCTACGACCGCGCCTATGTCTGTGATCAGGCATACAACGAAGCGATCGGGCGGCAGTCCGACCACACGGCCACGCTCATCACCTACGCCCCCGATGGCGACGAGTGGGCCCGAGGCGACCGGTACCTCGCTTGCGTGATCGTAGTCCCCAACGCCGACGGCGGCGAGATGCCGTACGTCGGCAGGATCACCGAGCGCGACGACATCGTGTTCGGGCCGGAGCCGGGCACCTGCCTCGTAGCGACGTTCCGCGTCATCACGGATTGCGACATTCGGCACCACTACGAGGTCGTCGGTTCCGTCGAGATGGAGGGCACGGACTATCCCACGACCGAAGCGTTCGATGTCGCATGCGAGCCGCTGCTCGCGGAGCTCGAAGACCGAGCCGAAGCCGAGATCGTCGCGCTGGCGGACCGTATCGGGCGATGGGCATGGGATCAGGGTGAACGGACGTTGCGATGTGTCGCCGCGGCACAGGGCGGCGACGGTCTGGTACCTGTTCGGGGTTCCTTCTTCGGGTCGTGGGCCGTCGTGACCGACGACGGTATCGCCGCCTGAGCGGCACCTGAACTCCGATACTCATTCTCCGTCTTCTCCTACTCAAATCGTGTACCGATGCCCTGAACCCGAAGACCACGACGTACAGTTCTGGAAGAACGAGGGAGAGGTTCATGTCCAAACGTCTGATCGCACTGTTGACTGTTCTCGTCCTTGTCGTCGCCGCCTGTGGCGGGGGCGACGACGCCGGCGATGCCTCCGGTGACGACGGGAGTGCCGAGACAACAACCACAGCGTCATCCGGGGACGGCGGAAGCGGGGAACCGTCTGCGGAGACCACCACGACCGCCGCGTCGAGCGGGGCGAGCGGCAACGGGTCAGCGACACTCGTCGTCGGTGACCAGACCTACGAGTTCGACAACTACTACTGCTTCCAGGGGTCTGCCAACACGGGCAACGACCGCGTTTCGTTCTCCTCCGGCGCACTGGGAGAGATCGACGGCGTGCGGGTTCAGCTCGATGCCTCGATCCAGGACACCAACGAAGGCGATGCCATGGACGGTGCCGGCACCATCCAGTCCGTCTCGCTCAACGACATCGAGGACTTCGAGAACCCGTCGGTGTCCTGGGCCGCCGTCACGGGCTTCATCGGAGACCCCGCTTGGGTCATCGAATACGACGGATCCACGGTCCACGCCGAGGCACTGTTCGACGACGGGCGCACCGATGAACTCGAGGAGATCCCTGGCACCCTCGACGCAACCTGCCCCTAGGAACGTTCGACGTCCTTCTGGCCCGGAACCAGCAACGCTGACCGCAGCGAGAGAACTGCTTAACACTGGCTGAACGCGAATCTACGATGGGTTCGTGACGAGCTACGAACTCACGGCCCTCGGCCATCTTGAGCTTCTCGCTGACGGCGAGCCAGTTCCTCTGCGACCCGCCCAGCGCAGGGTATTGGCGAGGCTCGCGATCGCCCCTGGGCGCCTCACTCGCACCGAGGCGATCATCGAAACGATGTGGGGAGAGGAGGCGAAACCGCGCTCACGGAACACGTTGCAGGCGCACGTGTCAGGAATCCGCAGACAAGCCCCCAACCTCGTCGCCACAGAGTCCGATGGGTATCGCTTGGACTCGAGCGCAGTCCGAGTCGACGTCGTGGAGTTCACGGAACTCGCACACCGAGCCCTCACGCCAGCAGAGGACGACAACTGGTCGCCGATCGTCGAAGCCGCAAACGCTGCGCTCGACCTCTGGCGCGGGGATCCATTCACGGACATCCCCGACTGCGCCGTCGCCTCGGCAGCTCGAAGCGAGCTCAACGAATTGCGACTGCAAGTCGTCGAACGACGCATCGAAGCCCTGCTCGCCCAGGGCCGAGAGGAGGTAGCCCAGCCCGAGCTCCAACGCCTGACCCACGAGCACCCGCTGCGCGAGCGACTCTGGGAGTTCCTGATGCTGTGCGAATACCGGCTCGGACGTCAAGCAGACGCCCTCCGGGCCTACCGCCGGGTCTCCAGGATCCTCGGCTCCGAACTCGGGATCGAGCCGGGACCGCGACTGAAGCAACTCGAGGACGAGATCCTGCGCCATGTTCCCGACGCCGGCCGTCGAGCACTCACCGCGAATCCTACGAATCTGCCCCGCCCGATGGACGCACTGATCGGACGTGACGACACCATCCAATCGCTGATTGAGCAGCTCGACCGGCAGGGTGTCGTCACGCTATTCGGCGAGGGCGGTTTGGGCAAGACCAGAGTCGCTATCGAGCTCGGGTGGCGCGCCATCGACGAGCACGCCGGTGGCGTCTACCTCGTTGAGCTCGAGTCGGCTGCAAGCGCATTGGACGTTGCCGCTGAAATCGCGACCACCCTCCAGCTGTCGAACAACGTCGGGGACATCGAACGGCTCGGACACCTGCTCAAGGACCGCCCGATGCTCATCCTCCTTGACGGCGCTGAGGCGATTGTTTCACCTGTCGAAGCATTCTGTCGAGCGGCGGCTGGATCACGGCTTCGGGTATTGGTCACGAGACGGTCACCACCCACTGACGGTACGCCCGCGGTCCGCATCGAACCACTCGCAATTCAGCCACCCGAGAACGGCGACGTGGCTTCGCTGCCTGCCGCCCGGTTGCTTCTCGACCGCGCACGAGCGACGAGTGCCGAGTTCAGAGCGGCCGACTTGACCGACGACTCGATCACCGAGATCCTGAAGCACACCCGCGGAACTCCGCTTGCAATCGAACTGGCCGCGAGGTGGATCGGATCCGTCGGACCAACCGACTTCGCTGAGCTCCGCGCTGACATTGCCTCGAGCGACATGACCGGCGACATCGAACTCGCATATCGAGCACTTCCAGAGGTCGATCGATCCGTCCTGCGCGACATGGCCGCTCTGGCGGGTAGGGGGACCCTCGACACGATCGGAGCCCTTACCGTCGCTGGTGAGGGTCGAATCGTCACTGCCGGCTCCGTAGCACGCCTCCGTGATGCAGGTTTGCTGACGCACATGGTGGGGCGGTCGGGTCACACGCTGTATGGGCTCCATCCACGGGTCCGCGAGTTCGTGTTCAGTCTCGATTCGCGAACAGACGAGCGGACGGCGGCTCTGGACAGACACGCTCATCATTTCAGGGATCTCGCTCAACGAGCGGACACGTTCGATCTCGGAGACATTGATCTTCGCATGCCGGACTTCCGGCTTGCTCTTGAGTGGTGGCTCGAAAGGGATCCGACAGTTGCAGCGACGATTGCCGATGCACTCGCCCCGTATTGGATTGCCAAGTATCTGACGTGGGACGGAATTCGGTGGTACACCCGAATACTCGCGGCCGTGGAGAAACCGAGACTCGAGTCTCTGTGGTGGTTTGGCTGGGTCGCCTACCACGGCAACGAGCACACCCTTGCGCTGGAGCAGTATTCGATCCTCAGGTCACGCGCACCGGAGGGGTCCCTTCTCCACGCACGCGCGGTGTACGGACGAGCGCGTCTGTCGGTCCTCTCCGACCGCGCAGCAGCAGAATCCGACCTTCGCACCTCACTCGAAGTGTTCCGATCGGAAGGAGCAGACCAAGACGTCATCGAATGCTTGATGGCCCTCGGCCTGTCACACGCCGGGACCGGGCGCTCCGCCAAAGGTCGCCCACTCCTCGAAGAAGCGTTGGCGCTGCTCACCCCGGAAGGGGACGCACGGCAGCGTTCGCTGTGCCATCGTTTTCTGTCGCTCGCTGCGTTCCACGACGGATCATCCGAGCAAGCAAGAATCCACGCCGATCAGGCGGTTCAGATCGCCGACTCGGCAGCTGACCTACGCATTCGGTCGGGAGCGCTCCTCCAGCTCGCCCTTGTCGAAGCGACCTGGGGGTCGATCGAGGAAGCTGCGAGGACAGTTGCGACAGCCCTGGACCCTGTCCCTCAGTACGCCTGGTACGACACGATGCTCGTCCTCAACGGCGCACTGCCTGTGCTCGAACGCGGTGGCGAACACGAAGCCGCACGCAACGTCGTTGCGTTCATCGACGAGACGGTGGCAGATCAGGGCTGGCAACCCCTCTATGAGCACAATCCGGTATACGCCGAAGCTAGATCGTCGCTGACTCCGATTCCGATCAGTGCTCCGCCCATGGCCGAAGTGCGCGCCGAAGCCGAAGGCGCCCTCTCTTCAATCGCGGGCGACTAGCTCCAGAACGCTCATACCGCTCTCGCGCGTTCAGTCAACGTTAAGACCCGATTCGTATCGTGTTCCTGAGGTCGTGTCGAAGGAGGAACTCGTGAAGCTCAAGACGATCATCGCCATGTGCGCGCTCGCACTCCTGGCAACTGCATGTGCAGGAGCAACCGAGGCAGGTGCACCCCCATCCGAAGGAATAGCCGTCCACGGTGACTGGATCATCGAGACATTCAATCCAGATGGGTCGCTGGACCAGCGAGTCGAATTCAGCAACGACCTCTCGCCTGCGGGTCCAGACCTATTGGCCAGCCTATTGAGCCGCCAACTCTCAATGGGAACATGGACAGTCCTCGTGAGTAGCTTCGCTCATCCGGAGAACCTTTGCGAACCGCTGCAGACGTGCCGAATTGTTGAGGCCGACGACTGGGACGCAGACAATGCTCATTCGGCCGATTTGGAACTCTCACGGGATGGCGATGTTCTAGTCCTCGAAGGGTCGTTCGAGGCAATTGAGACGTCGTCGATCTCGAACGTAGCCACCAGAGTCAGACCCTGCCAACCGGCGGTCGCTCCCGGAGATTGCAATGAACCATCGCTAGGACCGAATGGCACTTCCTCCAAGGTGCTCACAGGGACAACTATCACGCCAGTTGATGTCACCGCCGGACAGACAGTCGCAGTGCGGGTCGAGATCTCCTTCACATCAGGCTGAAGGGCGTAACAGGAAACGTACGGATGAGAATCCTCGCCGCCGCATTCGTGTGCGCCTTACTCGTTGCCTGTTCAACGAGTGACGGCGAGCAGTTGCCGACGACCGCGCCGATGACCCCAGTGGGACTGACCACCACCTCGACCGCGGCGTCCACGACCACCACGTCAACGCTACCGCCCGTCACGATCGTGATTCGTGAAAGCATCGGGGTGAGCGAATGACTCGACTCCGGGACTGGCGGATGTGGACGGTGCTGGCCCTCGTTGCCAGCCTCCTCCCAATGCTCCCTCGCACTCCACCGGCAACTGCCAACGACATCGATGACCTGTCAACCGAAGGTGTGCACATCCTCACGATTCCCGGGACACTCTGGCCCGGAATGTCCGCAGTAGCCATCAACAACGATGACTGGATCGCAATCGATGGTGGGTTCTGGGGTCCGGGAGCCGGCTACAGCGGTGAAGGAGGAATGGTCTGGAAGGGCGAAGGGGTCCCCGAGCGCGTCCTTGAGGAGTTCGCCATGACCCAAGGAGGGTTCTATGACTTTTTTACACAGGACCTGAACGACAACGGGGAAATGGTCGGCTACTACCGGGAAAGCTCGACGGCTCGCACGTCGATGTTCTACTGGTCGGACGCATCGGGTGCCGTGCCGTTCGCGATGGACAACCAAGCGCAATCAGCGACCGGTATCGATGAGAACGGGACGATCACGGGCTGGTTCCGTTCCAGCAACCAGGAGTGTGGCTCGTTGTTGTGCTCCTTTGTAGGTGACACATCGTCCCGAGACACGATCCTCGATGCCAGCTTCCAAGCCCTGGACATCGCTGGCGGCTTGGTCGTAGGAAGTAGCCAGACGTGGACATCCGCCGGTGGATCTCAGCCTTTGCAAGGCATGGAGGGAGTTCCCGGCAGTGGGAACGCGGTGAACGCCAGCGGCGAGATCGCTGGGTCCGTGCAACAGGGGGGCGAGGCAGTCGCTGCGTTCTGGTCCTCCCCAGGTGCTTCGCCGGTGGTCATCGGCACGTTGCCCGGTGATACGCGAAGCATCGCAACAGGTATCAACGCAGACGGATGGGTTGTCGGATGGAGCGGTATCTCTTCGAGTCCGAACGACGACCGCCACGCCTTCGTTTGGCGACCTGACACGGGGGAGATCCAGGCCCTGGGATCGCTCCCCGGGACGACGGACTCCCACGCCAACGACATCAACGACAACAACCTCGTGGTTGGCCAGGCCGGGGGACGAGCCGTAATCTGGGATCTCGACGGTGACTTTTCAATCGACTACCCCGATCCACTCCTCGAGCCGATCCCGGACCAGACGGCCACCGTAGGACAACCGTTCTCGCTCCAGATCACCTCGATGACCCCAGGCGTGATATTCGATCTACTCACCGGACCCCCCGGAGCGAGCATCGACTTGAACACGGGTCTCCTCACGTGGACACCCGGTCCGGGTCAAGAGGGCCCACACGAACTCACGGTTCGCGCTGCCGATCCGGCCACCGTCACCATCGACCAGCAAACCTTCACGATCAATGTTCAACCGGCGTCGGGAGACACCATCGAACCGGTTGTCGTCATCGTGACCCCTCCCGAGGACGCCACCTACTCGGTCGGCGAGTCGGTGGTTGCCGACTACACCTGCACCGATACCGGGTCGGGGGTTGCGTCTTGTGTCGG
>JAUIIM010000043.1 GCA_030431785.1 Acidimicrobiia bacterium
GTTTGCCATCCGTACGGATCGGTGATCACGACACCGCACCCGGGATTCGCTCCCTCTGTCTCGACCTTGATTTCGGTGACCGTTCCGTCCGTCGCTGCGACGACGGGGAGGCCCTTCCAGTACCACGACATGATGTCGTTCCCGTGGTGCTCGCGCGAACAGTTGTCACGGCATGCACCGAACGAAGGATGGAAGTAGGTCTGTCCCACGACAGGGAACGTCAGCTTGCGCTGCACCTCGATCCGCTTGACCGGGTTGGGCGGAGTTTGCGTCGGCGCGGGATTGGGCTCGGAACCTTCGCTGTCGTCGAACGTGGTCGTCGTGGTGGATCCCGGTGCGGTGGTGGTCGTCGCCGGGATCGCGGTAGTCGTGGTGGTCGAGGTCGGTGCATCGTCGGCGAACGCCGCAGGAACTCCGAGCAGGGCGAGGAGCAACGCAAGGGTGACTAGCGCGTGTGTTCGGTGACGCATAGTTACCCATTTCGGCACCTCCCGAGGGTGCCTGTAGGTTTTGATTCGCCCGTGCAGATCAGGGCTATCGTCGTCGCATGGAACAAACCATCGGAATCGGGCTTCTTGGAGCCGGAACGGTCGGCGGCACGCTCGTGCGCCGCCTCGTCGGCGAGTCGAGTTCGATCGCTGCAAAGACAGGGCTTGCATTCGACGTACGTAGGATCGGTGTGCGGGATGCAACACGACCGCGTGACTTCGAAGTGGGCGCCGGCATCCTCACGGAGGACACACAAAGCGTGGTGACCGATCCATCGGTCGACATCGTGGTCGAGGTCATGGGTGGGCTCGATCCCGCGGGGGATTTGATCCTGACCGCTCTGCGTGCAGGAAAACCCGTCATCTCTGCGAACAAGGAGTTGATCGCAGCACGCGGGCCGGAGCTCATCTCGGCGGCTGCCGAGGCGGGCGTTCCGTTCCTCTTCGAGGCCGCAGTCGGGGGAGGCATCCCGATCATCCGCCCCCTCTCTGAAACCCTCGCCGGGGAGTCCATCGATCGGGTGCTCGGGATCGTCAACGGCACCACCAACTACATCTTGTCCCAGATGGACGACGAGGGCGCTGGCTATGCCGACGCCCTTGCAGAGGCGCAACGCTTGGGATTCGCCGAGCCGGATCCGACCGCAGATGTGTCGGGTGCCGATGCTGCAGCAAAGGCAGCGATCCTCGCCTCGCTTGCGTTCGGAACCTGGGTGGGGAGCGACGACGTGTACTACGAGGGCATCACCTCGATCGATGCCGACGACATCGCTTTTGCCGCCGGGTTCGGCTACCGCATCAAGCTCGTCGCGGTCTGCGACCGCACGGACGCCGGCGTCAATGCCAGGGTGCATCCGATGCTCGTTCCCGAAGACCATCCGCTTGCGGGGATCCGAGGCGCCACCAACGCCGTCTTCATCGAGGGGCCGGCCATCGATTCGTTGTTGTTCTCCGGTCCGGGTGCCGGGGGAGACCCCACTGCGACCGCTGTCCTCGGTGACGTCATCGATGCTGCGCGTGAGACACTCGCCGGTGCGCAAGTGGCTCCCCGAATCCGCTTCGGGAACGGCCACATCGTCCCGTTCGAAGAGATCCCGACCGAGTGGTACGTCCGCCTCGTCGTAGACGACCAACCGGGGGTGCTCGCATCGATCGCCTCGGAGTTCGGGAAAGCGGGTGTGTCGATCCGTCAGGTGTGGCAGGAGGACGTCGACGATCGTGCTTCCCTCATCATCGTGACGCACGGTTCGCTCGAGTCCGAACAGCGAACGGCGATCGACTCGCTCAAAGGGATCCCTGAGGTGCACGACGTTGCGAGTGTCATCAGGGTGCTCGGGCCCGAGACATGAGTTGGCGCGGCGTCATCGAGGAGCACCGTCCTTCGTTGCCGGTGTCATCGGCAACCCCTGTCGTGACCCTGCTCGAGGGCGGGACACCCCTCATCCCCGCACCTGCTGTTGCACGGCGCGTCGGGCGTGATGTTCTCTTGAAGTTCGAGGGGATGAACCCGACCGGATCGTTCAAGGACAGAGGCATGACCCTCGCGGTGTCCAAGGCACTGGAAGCCGGAGCGAACGCCGTGGCATGCGCATCGACCGGCAACACGTCTGCCTCGGCCGCTGCCTATGCCGCCCGTGCCGGGATCGGCTGTGTCGTGGTCCTCCCGGCCGGGAAGATCGCCGCAGGCAAGATGGCGCAGGCGGTCATGCACGGAGCGACGATCGTGCCCATCGACGGCAACTTCGACGACGCCCTCGAGATCGTGAAGGCGCTGGCGGATGAGTTCGACGTTGCCCTCGTCAACTCGGTGAATCCCTATCGGATCGAGGCGCAGAAGACCGCTGCGTTCGAGGTGATCGACGACCTGGGGCATGCACCAGCGATCCATGCCCTTCCCGTCGGCAACGCAGGCAACATCACGGCGTATTGGAAGGGCTACACGGAACGCGGGACGTCCCCAAAGATGTGGGGTTTCCAGGCTGCCGGAGCCGCACCGCTCGTCTCGGGTGAAGTGTTCGACCATCCCGAGACGATCGCAACGGCGATCCGGATCGGTAATCCGGCGTCGTGGGACGGAGCGATCGAGGCGCGCGATGCATCCGGCGGCCGCATCGATGCCGTCACCGACGACGAGATCCTCGATGCCTATCACCTCCTGGCTTCCAGCGTCGGCGTCTTCTGCGAACCCGCCTCCGCAGCTGGTGTCGCCGGAATCCTCAAGTTTGCGGACGACCTCGACAGGGTCGGAGATGGTCCGATCGTCTGCACCGTCACCGGGCATGGCCTCAAGGACCCGGTGACCGCGACCCGCGACATCGAGATCCCCGATCCCGTCGCACCCACGCTTGACGCCGTCGCCGCCCGAGCCGGTCTGGCCAGCTGACCCCGGACTACTGAGCACCAACTACTGAGTACTCAGTACTCAGCGCCGCAGCGCCGGATCTTCGGATCTTCGGATTGTCGGTACATCGGATTGCACAAGCGCTGATGGCCCATGGCTCATGCCCAATGGCTCATGGCTCATGGTTCACGGCTCACGCCCAATGGCTCATGGTTCACGGCTCACGCCCAATGGCTCATGGCTCATGGCTCATGGCCCATGGCGCATGGCTCCGGGTACGGAATCTGTCACACCCAGTCCGTACGGTGTCCCCATGGTCAGAAATGGTGAGAACCGACGGTCTGGGAGAGGTGGTTTCCGATGGTTCCGGTGATGATCGTGTTGTCGGTGGTCGTGGTGGGCTTGGTAGCCGTGGTCGTGCTGTTGGCACGGCGGGCACCGGACACCGCGGATTCGGATGTGGGGAGGCAGTTGCAGCAGCTTGCGGCCGCGCAGCAGCATCTCGTGGGCCAGGTCCATGCGGTGAGCGAAGCTCAGGTGCAGTCGTCGAAGGCGCTGAGCCAGTCGATCGCCCAATCGAACGCAGAGTTGACCCGGCAGTTGAATGCACGGCTCGAACACGTGGACGAGAAGGTGGGATCGACGCTGTCGGAGTCGGCGGAGAAGACCGCCAAGTCACTCGGTGACTTGACTGCACGGCTTTCGGCGATCGACGATGCACAGAAGAACATCGTCGGTCTCGCCGACCAGGTCGTGAGCCTCCAGCATGTGCTCGACAACAACCCTGCCCGAGGCGCATTCGGTGAGGTGCAATTGCGGGACATCATCGAGGAGATGCTCCCGAACTTTGCGTACCACCACCAGAAAAAGCTGGCGAACGGCAAGATCGTCGACTGTCTCATCGATCTTCCGCACCCGCCGGGTCCGATCGCGGTCGATGCGAAGTTTCCGCTCGCCGCCTATCAGGCCATGCTCGACGAGACGGATCCCTTCGTGCGTGAGACGCATGCCAAGCAGCTGACGAGCGACACTCGAAAGCACATCAAGGACATCGCCGACAAGTACGTGGGTCAGTCGATCGACGGCGATCGTGTCACGGCCGAATCGGCGTTGATGTTCATCCCGTCCGAAGCGGTGTACGCCGAGCTGCACGCCCATCACCCCAACGTCATCGCTGACAGTCATCGGCACCGTGTGTACCTGGTGTCACCGACGACCATGATGGCGACGCTCACGACGATGCGTGCGGTGTTGCGTGATGTTGAGATGCGCAGGCAGGCGACGGTGCTCCAAGACGAGGTGGGATCGATGCTCGTGGACGTGGCCCGTCTGACGACACGCGTCGGAAACCTCGATCGACATCTCGATCAGGCACGGTCCGATGTCGACGAGATCAGGATCAGTGCCGGCAAGATCGACAAGCGGGGGAAGAGGATCGAGTCGTTGGACCTCGACGACCCCGATGAACTCGGCGCAGTCGACACGCAGGATGCACTCCCACTGCGATAGGTACTGCGATACAGAGTCCGAATCCCTATACTGCTGCTCAATCCACCCCGTCACTCCGTGTCTTGGCGTGGATGATTCCTCAGCGCTGATAGCGCTCAACCGCGAATCGCGCTGCTTCCATTGGTCGTTTCGACCATCCATCGGCATCTCGAAAGGGGAAAAGCCGAGATGAGCACACCAAGAGCCAGGCTCCAGGAACTCAAGCTGCCGCAGCTGCGTGACATGGCATCGTCGGTCGACGTCGACCACGACGGCCTCCAGAAGTCCAAGCTGATCGCCGCCATCCTCGAGGCCGACAAGTTCGACGAGTCGATGCTTCCTGCTGAGAAGGAGCCGGCGAAGGCTGAGAAGACCGACGATGCGTCCGACGCATCGGACGGTGACAGCAACAAGGGTGACCGCAAGAACAACGATCGCAACAACAGCGATCGCAACAACGACGACCGCCAGGGCGGGGGCCGTCGCCGCAACCGGAATCGGAACCGGAACCGCAACCGCGAACCGATCGACGAGTCCGAGCTCGAAGTACGTGAGGGGATCCTCGACATCCTGCCTGAGGGTTACGGGTTCCTCCGGTGCACCGGCTATCTGCCCGGAGACAAGGACGCATACGTCGCTGCCAATCTCATCCGCAAGGCACGGCTCCGCAAGGGCGACATCGTCTCAGGTCCCGTTCGTCCGGCGCGTGCTCAGGAGAAATTCCCGGCGCTCGTCCGCGCAGCCAAGGTCAATGGTCTCGAACCCGAAGAAGCAACCGATCGACCCAAGTTCGCAAAGCTCACGCCGCTCTTCCCCGATGAGCGTCTCCGTCTCGAAGTCGACGGCCATCCGGACCTGATGATGGCTCGCATCATCGACCTCATCTCCCCGATCGGCAAGGGTCAACGTGGACTCATCGTCTCGCCTCCAAAGGCCGGCAAGACAACGGTGCTCAAGGACATCGCCAACTCGATCGCTGCCAACAACCCGGAATGCCACCTCATGGTCGTCCTCGTGGACGAACGTCCCGAGGAAGTCACGGACATGCAGCGTTCGGTGAAGGGTGAGGTCATCTACTCGACGTTCGATCGTCCGGCGGAAGAGCACACACAGGTCTCCGAGCTCGCCATCGAGCGTGCGAAGCGTCTCGTCGAGACGGGGACGGACGTCGTGATCCTGCTCGACTCGATCACTCGTCTTGCACGTGCGCACAACCTTGCGACGCCTGCATCCGGACGCATCCTGTCCGGTGGTGTCGACTCGACAGCCTTGTACCCACCGAAGCGGTTCTTCGGTGCGGCACGAAACATCGAAGAAGGCGGAAGCCTCACGATCATCGGTACTGCCCTTGTCGAGACCGGTAGCCGGATGGACGAGGTCATCTTCGAGGAGTTCAAGGGGACCGGCAACATGGAGCTCCGTCTCGACCGCAAGCTTGCGGACAAGCGGATCTATCCGGCGATCGACATCGAGTCCAGCGGCACACGTCGCGAGGAGCTGTTGTTCGACCGTGCGGAACTCCAGGAGGTCTGGAAGCTTCGCCGAGTCCTTCTTGCGCTCGAATCGGGCGCAGCCCTCGAGTTGTTGATCGACCGTCTGAAGAGCACGAAATCCAATGCGGAGTTCTTGGTCTCGGTCGCAAAGTCGGGCCAGTAGGCACGCCGACAGCGATCGGTCACCAAGCGCCAACGCTACAGTTCACGTACCAAGTCAGGAGAATCCGTGAAGCCCGATATCCATCCCGAATACCGTCCGGTCGTGTTCCAAGACACGTCGTCCGACTTTCGGTTCTTGACCAAGTCGACGATCGAAACCTCAGAGACGGTCGAATGGGACGACGGCAACACCTACCCCCTCGCCAAGGTCGAGATCTCCTCGGCCAGCCACCCGTTCTACACGGGCAAGCAGATCCTTGTCGACACGACCGGTCGTGTCGAGCGGTTCCGTCGTCGCTATGGGCAGGGGAGCAGTGCCCCCAAGACCGAGGACGCGGCCTCGGCCGAGGAGTCTTCCGAAACCGCTGACGCGGAGGCGTAGTTGAGCCGCGCTCCTGGCTCGTCGGTCGGCGGCCAGGCGGTCATCGAGGGCGTCATGCGCGCTCCGGACGCCTGGGCAGTCGCTGCTCGTCGTCCAGATGGTGTCATCGAGGCACAACGCAATGAACTGCCGCGCCTGTCCAGTCGGAATGCGCTCGCCAAGGTTCCCTTCCTGCGTGGGATCTTCGTCCTCATCGAATCATTGAGCCTCGGCTTCCGCGCTCTCTCGTGGTCTGCGGAGAAGGCAGGCGAAGAGGAAGAGGAGATCGGGCGCAAGGAGATCGTCTTCACGATGATCTTCGCCATCGCGCTTGCCGTGGGCATTTTCGTTCTTGGTCCGGCGTTTGCTGCGAACTGGATCAAAGACCTCGTCGGTGGCAACAGCTTGCTGTTCGTCGTGATCGACGGTGCACTTCGTATCGCGTTGATCATCGGGTACATCTGGCTGATCGGTCGTAGCGCTGAGATCCAGCGCGTCTTCCAATACCACGGAGCCGAGCACAAGACGATCCACGCCTATGAGAACGGTGATCCGCTCGACATCGAGCCCATCCAGCGATACAGCCCCCGCCACCCACGGTGCGGGACGGCATTCATCATCATCGTCGCGATGGTCGCCTTCGTCGTATTTCTCACGCTTGCTCCGCTGTCCTTCCTCTGGCAGGTTGCTGCTCGCATCCTCTTGATCCCGGTGATCGCGGGTATCAGCTACGAGGTGCTGAAGGCAGCCGCAGGGCACCGCTGGTTGGCATGGGCATCCCAACCGGGCATCTGGATCCAGGCGATCACCACGAAAGAACCCTCCGACGATCAGGTCGAGGTCGCCATCGCCTCGCTTCTCGCTGCGCTCGAACCGGAAGACGTCGCCGAGGTCAAGTCGCGCGGCACGGTCAACCCGGCAGCCCTCGCTGCCGAGTTCGGGACGGGGAGCGTTGATGGATGACAAACTCGTCGCACGCCTCGACGAGGTCGAAGCAACCTTCGAGCAAACGCTCGTCGAGCTGACCGACCAATCGATCCTCTCGGATCAGAACCGCTACCGAGAGGTGAGCACACGCCACGCCGAGCTCAAACCGGTGGTCGAGACGTATCGTCGGTATCGCGAGGCGGCAACCGAGGTAGAAGAAGCGGAAGAACTCGTCACTGCCGAGTCGGACGCCGAGATGAAGGTCTATCTCGAAGAGACGATCGCTTCGGGACGATCGGATCTCGATGACCTCGAAGCGGAGCTTCGCAAACTGCTCGTACCCAAGGATCCGGATGACGACAAGGACGTCATCGTCGAGATCCGAGCGGCCGCGGGAGGCGATGAGGCAGCACTGTGGGCCGGCGACCTCTATCGGATGTACGAACGATTCGCTGAACGCTCGGGGTGGTCGACCGAACCCATCGATGTGTCCGTCACCGGCGGTGGGGGAGTGAAGGAAGCCACGTTCTCCGTCAAGGGGAAAGGGGCGTTCGCCCGGCTCAAGTACGAGGCGGGACCTCATCGCGTCCAGCGAGTCCCCGCGACGGAATCGCAGGGGCGTGTCCACACCTCGATGGCCACGGTCGCCGTGCTCCCGGAAGCCGAGGAGGTCGAGGTCGACATCAACGACAACGACCTCATCATCGAGACCATGCGCTCACAGGGTCCCGGTGGCCAGTCGGTGAACACGACGGACTCTGCGGTCCGGATCACCCACAAGCCGACGGGGATCGTCGTCTCGTGTCAGGATGAGAAATCCCAGCTCCAGAACAAGCTCAAGGCAATGCGTGTCCTTCGTGCACGCCTCTACCAGATCCAACTTGAGGAGCAGCTCGGTGACCGTGCCGAGGCCCGTCGTTCCCAAGTTGGCTCCGGGGAACGATCCGAGAAGATCCGGACCTACAACTACAAGGAGAACCGGGTCACCGACCACCGCGTCGGGCTCACGGTGCACAACCTGACCGACGTCCTGGACGGTGACCTCGAGCAGCTCCACGATGCCCTCGTCGAGGACGACATCGCACAGAAACTCGCCGACGGCGGGTGATCATGCGGTCTGTCGATCTGGTCGCATCGGTCTCGTCACTCCCGGAGCATGAATCGGTACGGCTGCTCTCCGTCGCCTCGGGGCGGCCGGGAGCGAGACTCCGGCTTGGAGTCGACGTCGACGAGGAGGCTGTTGCGGAGTTCCGCCGTCTTGTCCAAGCGAGAGTCGACGGCGAACCCCTTCAGTACTTGGAGGGATCGGTCCCGTTCGGACCGGTCGAGATCTCCGTCGACGATCGGGTCCTGATCCCGAGACCCGAATCAGAGCAACTCTTCGAGCACATCGCGGACCGTCTCGCAGCTCCTTCGATCATCGTCGACCTGTGCACCGGCTCCGGCTGCATGGCCGTGGCATTGGCCAAGCGGTACCCACGCGCATGGGTTGCCGCATCGGACATCTCCCACGATGCGCTTGCGGTTGCCCGTGCGAATGCGGCGGCGAACGGCGTCGAGATCGACCTCCGTGAGGGGGACCTGTTCGATGCGCTCGACCCGGGGCTGCGGGGTCGCGTCGATCTGCTGACTGCGAATCCGCCGTATGTGTCTGCCGCCGAATACGAGTCGGTGCCGGATGACGTGAAACGTGAGCCAAGGCTCGCCCTCGTGGGAGGAACCACCGGCGATGAGATCGTCAGACGGATCGCAGTAGAGGCAGCGGACTGGCTCTCGCCCGATGGGTGCATTGCAATCGAGGTCTCCGAATTCCACGCCCGCTCGGTGGTGGATGCATTCGGTGAAGTCGGTGCCGAGATCCGGACGGACCTGTCTGGTCGCGATCGGTATGTGGTCTCTGGCGTCCTTGTCGGGTAGCGTTACGGACCCGGTCTTCCAACGGAGGTGGCGATGGACGTGGCAGCGGCAGCCAGGGCAATCAAGCGTGGCGAACTCGTGGGGGTGCCAACCGATACGGTCTACGGACTTGCGGCGGACCCCTACGACGAAGCAGCGCTCGATCGCATCTATGCGTTGAAAGGCAGAGACGAGGACAAGCCGATCGCCATCCTCGTCGCGTCGTTGGAGCAGGGTTTGCTGCTCGGTGCCATGTCGGACCGGGCGCTCGACCTCGCAGAGAAGTACTGGCCGGGTCCCGTCACCCTTGTCGTGCCTCGCCTCGACACGGCACCTCCATGGCTCGGTGACACGAAACGCCGCACGGTCGCCCTTCGGTGCCCCGATCATGAAGTGGCGCTGTCACTCCTCGAACTGACCGGGCCCCTCGCCGTGACATCGGCAAACCACTCGACGGAATCCCCGACCCAGTCTGCCGATGAGGCAAGGGGTGCATTCGGTGACGAGGTGCTCACCTATCTGGAGGGTGCTCCCGGTGGTGGGTCCCCGTCTACGCTCGTCGACCTCACCCAGCCGTCGGAGGCAATCCTTCGCTCCGGCCCGATCACGATTTGACGGAACCGGACGCACCCGAAACCGGGATCGACCGTCGTTTTGCGGCGGCCGCAGTCGGCACGCTGATCCTTTGTATCGGCATGTGGTTTGGGCTCCTCACCGTCCGGACGGCGCCGGTCATGGCCGTGACCATCATCGGGCTCGCCATGATCTTTGCGATGTATGCCGTTGCCGGGTTCGCCGGTGTCGACAACATCGGCAACACAGCGTTCAAAGGAGCGATGTTTGCGCTTGTCTGCGGCATCGGGCTGCTCGTCGCCCATCGCCTGACCGGAAACGCTTCGTTTGCGCTGATCGCTCCCGTGACAGCCTCGGGGGTCGGGGGATCGGTCGTCCTCACCCCACTCGGCGATCGCGGGCGTTCGACCGCACGGCAGGTGGGCGTGCTCATCGCGGCGTTTGCGATCGCTTACGTGTTCCGGGTCGACGAAGTCTTGTATGCGATCTTCACGCCGCTCGTCCCCTTCCCTGTGATCATGATCTCCGATCGCCTCTACGACCGCGGCAAAGGCGTCGTCGGAGAGGCACTCGATGATTGAGTCGTGCGCAGAGGCGCGTAGGCGCATTGGCGTGTAGGCGTCCGTCCGACGACCCGTCTTCCGTCATGCGCCTGCGCAGGTCTACGCTGCCGTGGTCAGTTCAATCACGGAGAACCGTTCATGACCGATATGCGCCCCCTCGCCGAAGTCGATGCCGATCTCGCTGATCTGATCACCGCGGACACCACCCGTCAGCGGTCAAAGATCCAGCTGATCGCATCGGAGAACCTCGTCTCGTATGCGATGATGCAAGCATCGGGCTCGGTCCTCGCAAACAAATACTCCGAGGGCTATCCGGGGCGCCGTTACTACGAGGGCTGCGAGGTCGTCGACGAGATCGAGAACCTTGCCATTGAACGGGCGAAGGCGCTTTTCGGTGCCGAGCACGCCAACGTCCAGGCCCATTCGGGATCGCAGGCCAACATGGCGGCATACCTCGCCGTCCTCGACCCGGGGGACACCATCCTGGGGATGCGGCTCGATCAAGGCGGGCACCTCACGCACGGCTCTCCCGTCAACTTCTCGGGGAAGCTCTTCAACTTCGTGGCGTACGGGCTCGATCCGGACACTGAGCTGATCGACTACGACGAGGTACGAGCACTTGCGGTCGAGCACAAACCCAAGCTGATCGTCGCCGGCTATTCGTCATACTCGAGGATCATCGATTGGGCCCGATTCCGAGAGATCGCCGACGAGGTCGGTGCGCTCCTCATGGTCGATATGGCGCACATCATCGGTCTCGTCGCCGGTGGTGCACACCCGAGTCCTGTGCCTCATGCGCACATCGTCACGGCGACCACGCACAAGGCACTGCGCGGACCCCGAGGCGGTCTGATCTTGTGTGACGAGGAGTTTGCGAAGCCGATCGACAAGGCCGTGTTCCCACTGGGGCAAGGCGGAGCGATCAACCACCAGATCGCAGGCAAGGCGCTGTGTTTCAAGCAAGCCGCAAGTCCCGAGTTCGCCGAATACGCCGTGCAGATCGTGCGGAACGCCTCCGTGCTGGCCGACTCCATGATGACAGCAGGGGCACGTATCGTCGGTGGTGGGACCGACAACCACATGTTCCTCGTGGACGTGCGTTCGATCGACGAAGACCTCACCGGGAAGGAGTCGGCCACGTTGCTGGACGACCTCGGGATCACGCTCAATCGCAACGCCATCCCGTTCGACCCCCGATCGCCGTTCATCACGTCGGGGATCCGGATCGGTACTCCAGCGGTCACCACGGCTGGGATGAAGCAGGAGCAGATGCTCACCCTCGGCACCGTGATCGTCGAGATCCTGCGAAAGCGCACCGATGAGCCCTCGCTTCTCGAGTTCAAAGCGGTCGTCGACGAACTCGCGTCGCAGTTCCCCGCCTACCCCCCGGACTTTGCGGGCTACGCGGGCTGACAAGTAGCAAGTAGCAAGTAGCAAGCACTTCTACCTTCGTCCTTCTACGTTCTGCGTCCCGTCGGCCGGCAAGTACGCCGCGTTCGGTAGGTAGGCTTGCGGCACGGACGAAGCCACTGACCGCCCGTTACCAAGGAACCTGCGTGAGCGACGAAGAACGCGCCGCTGAATCAACGTCGAAGCTGGTCCCATCCCGCGAGGTCATATCCGGAGCGATGCCACGCGAGGCCGACTTCATCTCATACATCGTCGCGGGCCTCCTCCTCGGACTCTTCTTCGACTGGTTGCTCGGTACACGACCCGTCATGACGATCATCTGGAGCCTCCTCGGCTTCGGTGTGGGCTTCTATCGTCTGTGGGTCGTCTCGGCGAAACTGGAAGACGACGCCGAGCGAAGGGGCTACGGTGCCTGAGCCGGACGCCACCACCACGCATGGGCCGGCGCCCGATGCACGGCCGGTCGAAGCGATCATCGGCAAGAACATTGCCAAGCGGGTCGTGTGGATCGGACCCCCACTCGTCCTCGTGTTCGGACTCGTCAGTGGGTGGCTCGGAGCGCTTTCCGCATTCATCGGCGTCGTCATCGTCGCAGTCAATTTCGTGGTCGGTGGGTACCTGCTCACGGCGGCTGCGAGAGTGTCACTGTCTTTGTATCATGCGGCGGCGCTGTTCGGATTCTTCATCCGTCTCGGCCTGATCACGCTCACAATGGTTCTGATCGTGAGTGTGTTCGAGATCGATCGGGTGGCCATGGGCGTGTCAGCGGTGGTGAGCTATCTCGGCCTGCTGACGCTGGAGACGATCGCCGTAGCCAAAGGTGCGGAAAGGGAACTTGAGTGGAACTGATACTTGCGGTCGCCGAATGCGATCTGTCCGAGAGCGCGGTTTGCGCTCCGGAGAGTGTGAACGACCTGTTCGAGTTCAGAACAGCGATCTTCGAAGTCTTCGGATTCCCGATCACCCGTACCGTCTTCCTCATCTTCCTAGCGATGGCTCTCTCCGTAGGGCTGATCTACTTCGGTCTCCGTAAGAAGGCGACCCAGCCCGGGAAGTTCCAGCTGAGCATCGAATCGCTGATGACCTTCGTGCGTGACGAGATCGCCATCGGGATCATCGGACCGACCGGGATCAAGTACTTCCCCTACCTGATGTCGATCTTCATCTTCATCCTCATCGGGAACGCCTTCGAGGTCACACCGTTCGTCAACTTCCCGATCACGTCACGCATGGCGATCCCGCTGTTCCTTGCGTTGACCACCTGGGTCATCTTCGTGTTCGCCGGGTTCAAGGCGAACGGATTCAGCTACTTCACGGGGATCATCTGGCCGTCATCAGTGCCGGTCGCCCTCCGACCGCTGGTCGGTCTGATCGAGTTCTTCTCGATCTTCCTCGTCCGCCCCTTCTCACTCGCCGTGCGGCTCTTCGCCAACCTGGTCGCCGGCCACGTCATGTTGTCCCTTCTCTTGGTGACCGCCTGGGTCTCGATCACGACGATCGGGGACATCGGTGCGATCAAGGGTGCATTCGGCATCGCCTGGTGGGCACTCGCCCTCGGGATCTTCATGTTCGAGATGATCGTGATCCTTCTCCAGGCCTACATCTTCACGCTGCTGAGCGCCGTGTACATCGACACGTCGGTCAACGTAGAACACTGATCAAGAGCTCTCGTCTTACGAGACAAGGAAAGGAAAACAATGGAAGAACTCAAGGGAGCGATCTCCCTCATCGGGTATGGCCTCGCAGCCATCGGCCCTGGTGTCGGAATCGGCATCCTCGCTGGTAACGCCGTGCAGGCCATGGCGCGTCAGCCGGAAGCCGCCGGCATGGTGCGCACCACGATGTTCCTGGGTATCGCGTTCACGGAGGCACTCGCCCTCATCGGCTTCGTGCTCTTCTTCCTGGCGTAGTACTGGGAGTTGCCAATGCTTACGCACGTGTTCGCACAGCTGGTCCTCGCCGCTGAGGAACCGACGCTCATCTCTGAAGAGGTGTCGGAAGAGAGTGGTGGGATCGATTTGCTGCTTCCGGCTTCGGAGGAGCTCTTCGCAGGCATCATCGCCTTTGCGATTGTCTTCTTCTTCATCTGGAAGTGGGCGATCCCCGCACTGAACAAAACACTCGCTGCCCGCCAAGAAGCAATCGCAGACGAGCTGAAGGCTGCCGAACAGGCCAAGGTCGAGGCTGAGAGTCTTCTCAACGACTATCAGGCCCAGGTCGCCGGAGCCAAGGACGAAGCAGCGCAGATCGTCGCCGACGCCCGCGAGGCCGGTGAAGCCGTGAAGGCAGACATCGTTTCGCGTGCGGAAAGCGAAGCAGCCTCGATCAAGCAGCGTGCCTCTGACGAGGTCACCGCAGAGCGGTCCCGGGTGGCTGAGGATCTGAAGCGCCAGGTCGCTGACCTGTCGATCGACGTCGCAGAGCGCGTCGTCGGTTCCAGCCTCGGTGCCGATCAGCAACGCGAGTTGGTCGATCGCTACATCGATGAGCTCGGTGGGGTGCAGTAGCCGATGACCATCGGAACCGCACCGAACAAGCAGGTCGACGGCTTCGCCGCCGCACTGCTCGACGTCGCTCGGACGACTGATGACCCTGCGTCGTCGGTCGACGAGATCTACCGCGCTGCGCGGGGGCTCGCGTCCGATGCGTCTCTCGTAGAGGCATTGTCCGACGTCCGGATCCCCGGTGAGCGCAAGCAGGCGATCGTCGACGATCTCCTGGGGTCCCGCGCAAGTGGGATCACCGTTGCAGCGATGGGGTTCTTGGTGGCGGCCGGTCAGGCCACACGGCTCGATGACATCGCCGCACGACTCGCCGAGATGGCAGCCGATGCCGAGGGCGAGGTCGTGGCCGAGGTGCGGTCCGCATCCGAGCTCACCGACGAGCAGGTCACACGCCTCACGTCGGCGCTCGAGCGCAAGACCGGAAAGAAGATCCAAGTCAAAGTCGTTGTCGACCCCACCGTCATGGGTGGTCTGGTCGCCAAGGTCGGTGACACCGTGCTCGACGGATCGGTCCAACACCGATTCGAAGAGCTTCGAGAGCAATGGGGTTGAGGCACGATGGCTGAACTCACGTTCGACACCGGAGACATCACTGCAGCGCTCCGGCAGAATCTCGAGGGTTGGTCACCCTCGTTAGAAGCAGAGACCATGGGGTACGTCCTCAGCGTCGGTGACGGTGTCGCCCGCGTTGCGGGTCTGCCCAACGCAATGGCCAATGAACTCCTCGAGTTCCCGGGCGGTCTGCTCGGCGTGGCCCTGAACCTCGACGAAGATTCGATCGGTGCCGTCATCATGGGTGACGCCTCCGGGATCGAAGAAGGCGACGAGGTGCGTTCGACCGGGAGAGTCCTTTCCATCCCGGTCGGCGACGCACTGCTCGGCCGTGTCGTCGACCCGTTGGGCAACCCGCTCGACGGTAAGGGTGACCTCGGAGCAACAGAGCGCAGGTTCCTCGAGACGCAGGCACCGTCGGTCGTCGAACGTCAGCCGGTCCACGAGCCGCTCCAGACCGGTATCAAGGCGATCGATGCGATGACGCCGATCGGTCGTGGTCAGCGTCAGCTGATCATCGGTGACCGTCAGACGGGGAAGACGGCTGTGGTCGTCGACACCATCCTGGCCCAGAAGGGTCTCGGTGTGAAGTGCATCTACGTTGCGATCGGTCAGAAGAACTCGACCGTCGCCGAGGTGAAGGACGTCCTCGAGCGTCGCGGTGCGATGGACTACACGGTCATCGTCAACGCTTCGGCCGGTGACGCCGCCGCCCTCCAGATGTATGCGCCATACGCCGGTTCGGCGATCGGTCAGCACTGGATGTACAACGGCGAGCACGCACTCGTGATCTTCGACGACCTCACGAAGCAAGCGGTCGCCTACCGAGAGATCTCGCTGCTCCTGCGTCGCCCGCCGGGACGTGAGGCGTACCCGGGTGACGTCTTCTACCTGCACAGTCGTCTCCTCGAGCGTTGCGCCAAGCTGTCCGACGAGTTGGGTGGCGGTTCGATGACCGGTCTTCCGATCATCGAGACCAAGGCCAACGACGTGTCCGCCTACATTCCGACGAACGTGATCTCGATCACCGACGGGCAGATCTTCCTCGAGACGGACCTGTTCTTCTCGGGTATCCGCCCAGCGATCAACGCTGGTATCTC
>JAUIIM010000044.1 GCA_030431785.1 Acidimicrobiia bacterium
GCGCTTCCAGACGTCTACGAGATACGGGTACGGGTTGACCTTGGCGCCGTCGATCCGCAACTCGAAGTGTGCGTGGGGTCGGGTGCCTTCGGCGTTGCCGGAGTCGCCGACATACCCGAGGACCTGTCCAGCGGTCACTTCGTCACCGACCATCAATGTCGGGTAGAAGGCGGACCACGTCCCGCCGAGTCCGTCGTCCGTCCCGAACGTGTCATTGTTCAGGTGCATCGCAACGGTCATCCATCCGCCGTCGTGCTCGACGCGGATGAAGTAGCCGGAAAGGCGCGCTTCTCCCATCTCCGTCACGACGCCGTCGGCGACGGCGACGATGGGTAGGCCCCGATCGGCCATGATGTCGGTGCCTTGGTGTCGCCGTCCGCCGGAGCGGGCAGCGCCCCACGAGTCCCAGAACGTGATGCTCTGGGAATCGACAGGGAAGACGTCGAAGACGACGTCCGGTTCTTCCTCGGGTGATGCGGCGATCGCCCCCACGCGGTCGAAGACCAGAACAGTCATGGCCAAGACGACGAGGACGAACACGATCACCATTCGGGTTCGGTGGGTCATGTAGAAACCTCAAGATCCAGGGGCACCCTTTTCCTACCTGGGTGCCGGTGGAGAGTGCGGGAACCTACCCCTGTATCTCGTTTAGCGCCCCCTTGTGGGCGCAATCGATTTCACATACGGCCGTGGTGACAACTGCCGAGTTGACCCACCGCTTTCCTATCCTGCGATTGCCCCATCGAAAAGGATTTGATCTCGTGACTTCCGCGTCCCTCATCGGTGCAAACGACGCCGAATGGATGACCCGAATTCGAAGCGCAGCGGCGGACCGCCTCGCTGACACCCCGATGCCGTCTGAGCGCGAGGAGATCTGGCGCTATCTCGACCTCGGGTTCGACCCGGCATTCGACACGGCACCCACAGAGGCCGGCAGCGCCGGAGGTGCTGACGTCCTGCTCGACGCGTGGTGTGGAGCGGTCGTCGACGTCGTCGATGGATTCGTCATCGGTGACCACGCTACGGTCGCGACCGCAGCAGAAGGTGAACAGAAGGATGTCGGGGACGATCTGTTCTCGGTGGCGTTTGATGCCCTCAGCCCCGGTGCTCTACTGGTCGACGGTGCACTTCTCGGTCAGCCGGTCTTCGTCGACGTCCAGTCCACTTCGGATGCGACCACCTTCCCCGGTGTCCACGTAGACGTTCCGAAGGGTGCCGACGCGAGCGTCGTGGTACGCATGCGATCGCTCACGGATGCGCCTGCGGTCGTCGTCCCGCGGATCACGGCGGATGTGGGCGACAACGCTCGGTTGTCGCTGACGGTGATCCAGGACTGGAACTACCAGACACGTGCCCTCGGGCGTGCAGTGATCGACGTCGGTCGAGACGCTGGCCTCGTGTTGAGCGAAGTCGGTCTTGGTGCACGGCTGGGTCGCCTGCATCTCGACGTCAACTATCGAGGAGACGGGTCGTGGGGCAAGATCTACGGTGCCTACTTCGGTGAAGAAGACCAGACGCTCGACTACCGCTATTTCATGAATCACATTGGCACCAACACGCGGTCCGACATGTTCTTGAAGGGTGCCGTCGAGGACGAGGCCACTTCAGTGTTCACCGGGATGATCCGGATCGAGGAGACGGGTCGCCGCACCGAGGCATTCCAGACGAATCGCAACCTCGTCCTCTCCGACGGCGCAAGCGCTCAGTCGGTTCCGAACCTCGAGATCCTCAACAACGATGTGCAGTGCGGCCACGGTTCCTCGGTCGGTCCGCTCGACGAGGACCAGAAGTACTACCTGATGAGCCGGGGTCTCTCCTCAGACACCGCCGATCGTCTCCAGGTGCGTGGGTTCTTCGCCGAGGCACTCGCAGAGATCCCCCAGACTGAACTCGAACCGCATCTCCGCGAGCGGATTCTGTCCAAGTTCCTGACGGCGCAGGAAGAGGGCCGCCTATGACGGAGCATGCGATCGGGGCGCTCGAAGCCCTTCCCAACCGCGCCGGTCAGCGCTTCGACATCGGGGAGGATCGCATCGCCGTGTTCCGGGTCGACGATGCCGTGTACGCGATCGGGGATCGCTGCTCGCATGCCGAAGCATCGCTCGCCGAAGGTGAGCTGTTCGACCTGGAAGTCGAATGTCCCCGCCATGGCGCCGAGTTCGACATCACGACGGGAGAGCAGCGTTCACTTCCGGCGACGAAGCCCGTCCCGTGCTATCCGACCGAGATCCGCAACGGCGAGGTCATCATCACCATCACAAGCGAGGCACACGATGAGTAACGCACTCGAAGTCACGAATCTGACCGCATCTATCGACGACCTCGAGATCCTGCGCGGTGTCGACCTCACGGTGCCCTTCGGAGAGGTCCATGCCGTCATGGGCCCGAACGGATCAGGCAAGTCCACCCTGTGCCACGCGCTCATGGGCAAGGACGACTACACCGTTGCTGGATCAGCACGTGTGGACGGGACCGAGATCCTCGATATGTCGATCGATGAGCGGGCACGAGCTGGTCTGTTCGAGGCGTTCCAGTATCCGACTGAGATCGCAGGCGTCACGCTCGACGAGCTGACCGCAGCGATGGCGGAGGCGAACCCCGCCGACAATGGCTTCACGACGCGACAGGAACAGACATCCGAGTTGCTCGGCATGGGTCGCTTCCGTGACCGCTTCGTCAACGTCGGTCTGTCCGGGGGAGAGAAGAAGCGCTCGGAGATGTACCTCATGGGTGTTGCAAACCCGAAGATCGCAATCCTCGATGAGATCGACTCTGGTCTCGACATCGATGCCGTGAAGCAGGTCGCCGGCATGGTCGAAGCAATGCGCTCGCCCGACCTTGGTGTGTTGGTGATCACGCACTACAGCAGGATCCTTCGATACATGAGCGTCGACAAGGTGCACGTCATGGTGAAGGGTCGCATCGTCAAGAGCGGTGGACCGGAGATCGCCGAGGAGCTCGAGGGCGGCGGCTACGCGGCGTTGCAGAAGCAAGTAGCAAGTAGCAAGTAGCTCATACCCCTCGACTCCACTGTCCGGGTTTGGACCCCAGAATCGGTTTCCGGCGACGCAACCTGTGAGACGCCGGTGGGGTTACTGGGTCGCGTGCCGGTCCGTCAGGTTCGGTTGGCTACAGTCTTCACGTGGAACAGAGTGAAGTGGACCGCCTTTCCCAACTCATCGGGAGCTCCGAACGTATCGTGGTTCTGACCGGTGCCGGGATCTCCACCGCGTCCGGGATTCCTGACTTCCGAGGACCGAACGGGATCTGGAAGGACGTGCGACCCGTGTACTACGAACGCTTTCTGCGCGATGCACGCGGTCGCAAGGAGTACTGGCGGCAGAAGGCGATGGCGGAGCCCGTGATGCAAGCTGCCGAGCCGAATGCGGTGCACTATTCGTGTGTCGATCTTGAGCAATCCGGGCGGCTCGACACGGTCATCACCCAGAACATCGACGGGCTTCACTCGGATGCCGGCCTGTCTCATGAACGGCTCGTCGAAGTGCACGGTACCGGCAGAGAGGCAGTGTGTCTGAGCTGCGGTGACCGGTCAGCGATTGGTCCGCACATCGATGCGTTTGGCGAGACAGGTGAGCCTCCCGTCTGTGCTTGCGGTGGGTTCATCAAGCCCGCAACGATCTCGTTCGGGCAGCCGCTCGACCCAGCAGCGATCCAACGAGCCACCGATGCAGTAGATCGAAGCGACCTGTTGATTGCGCTCGGCTCCACACTTGGCGTATACCCGGTGGCGGATCTCCCACTCCGTGCTGTCGGTCGAGGCGTTCCCTACGTGATCGTGAACATCGGTGCGACTGGTCACGATTCGTTGCCGGGTCTGACGTTGCGAGTCGAGGACGACGTCACCACGGTGTTTTCACAGGCGGTTTCGACCGTTTTGGGCGGGTAGGTCGCCCGAATCAAACCGCTCGCGGGCACTTCAGTTCTTCGGTCTGATCGGCCGAAGGACTAGGTACAAGGTTCATCTGACCAAAGGGAACCACTCTCATGCAGAACCACGACTCCTACCTCACCAACGAACGACGAGGTGCACGCTGGCGCCTCACCGACGACCGCGGCGCAACCCTTGTCGAGTACGCCTTGCTGGTGGCCCTGATCGCAATCAGCTCGATCATCGCCGTCGGTTCCGTTGCGTCGGCACTTGACGGCGCATTCCAGGAAACCGCTTCGAGTCTCGAGAACCCCTCCAACGACGACGTGGCCATCGACGGAGGATCGGATTCGGACACCACGACCACCACGATCGCCGCTGGTAGCGGGTCGGATGAGGAGTCCTCAGAGGGTGACGGTGGGTCCGACGGGGACGACGAAGGCTCAGACGACGAGTCGGGTGACGACGAGGGCTCGAGCTCGGACGACGGCGGCAGCGACGATGATGACGACGATGCTGGTTCTGGTGGCGGCGACGATGACGACGACGATGACGATGACGGCGATGACGATGACGGCGATGACGACGACGATTCCGGTTCGGGTGGTCTCGGTGGCGGCGATGATGACGACGACGACCCGATTGCCGCAGCGACCGAGACGGTCAGCGTCCCGGGTGAGTTCTCGATCACCTTTGCCAACATCGGTGGTGTGATCGTGATCCTCGACCTCGACCTCAATGGGTGGGAGTACACGATCACCAAGGAGAAGGACAACCGGATCCACCTCACATTCGTCGATCCGGATTCCGGCAAAACGGCGACCGTCAAGGCTTGGTTGACCGGCAAGGGGGAGCTCAAGACGTCCGTCAAGGTGAAGAAGTCCAAGAAGTAGCGATCGAAGACACAGGCTGTGAGGAAGGAGACCGGATCATCCGGTCTCCTTCTTTGATGGTCCCGTGCCTGTCCTATCGTTTCGGGCAGTGATCGATCTCGAGGAGAGCTGATGCGAATCGAACGTGACTCGATGGGAGAGGTACCCGTACCAGACGGTGCCTACTACGGCGCTTCAACACAGCGGGCCGTCGACAACTTCCCCATCTCCGACCTGCGATTCGGTCGGACCTTCATCTGGGCACTCGGAACCCTGAAGGCCTCGGCCGCCGTCACCAACGCATCGTTGGGCGTTCTTGACCAGGACAAGGCAGATGCCATCCAGGAAGCCGCCCAAGAAGTGATCGACGGGAAGTTCGACGACCACTTCGTCCTCGACATCTTTCAGACCGGGTCGGGGACGTCGACCAACATGAACGCCAACGAGGTCATCGCCAACCGTGCTTCGGAGATCCTTGGTGGAGACCTCGGGTCGCGCCTCGTACACCCGAACGATCATGTGAACGCAAGCCAGTCGTCGAACGACACCATTCCCACGGCGATCCATGTCGCTGCGGTGGCCGGAGTCGAGCAATCCCTCCTACCGTCGCTCGACGCACTCGGAGAATCCCTCGCGGCGAAGGCTGAGGAGTTCGATGACATCCTCAAGTCGGGTCGCACCCACCTGATGGATGCGACCCCGATCCGCCTCGGTCAAGAATTCGGTGGCTATGCGACGCAGGTCCGGAACGGAGCCGCTCGGATTCGAAAGGTCCTGCCTGAGCTATATGAGTTGGCTCTCGGCGGAACCGCAGTCGGGACCGGGATCAACGCACCTGAGGGGTTCGCCTCAGGGACGATCGCCGAGATGGCGCGTCGATCCGGCTATCCGTTCGTCGAAGCACCGGACCACTTCGAGGCCCAGGCGTCGAAGGATGCGATCGTCAACCTGTCCGGCGCACTCAAGACAGTCGCCGTGTCCTTGTTCAAGATCGCAAACGATCTCCGGTGGCTCTCATCGGGGCCTCGCACGGGGATTGCCGAGATCACCCTTCCGTCGCTCCAGCCGGGGTCGTCGATCATGCCGGGGAAAGTGAACCCGGTGATCTCGGAGATGATGATGCAGGTCGCGTCGCATGTGATCGGTAACGATGCTGCGGTCACCTGGGGCGGAGCCAACGGGAACTTCGAGTTGAACGTGATGATGCCGATGATGGCGCACAACGTCCTCGAGGCGATCGACCTGCTGGCCAACGCAACCACGGTGATGCGAGAGAAGATGGTCGACGGGATCGAGGCGAACGGCGAGCGTGCCCAGTGGCTGCTCGAGCAGAACGTGATCATCATCACTGCGCTGGTCCCGGTGATCGGCTACGACAAGTCGGCGGAAGTGGCGAAGAAGGCGTTCGCCGAGGGCAGGGGAGTGCGCGAGGTCGCACTCGAACTCGGTGTTCTCCCGGAGGACGAGCTCAATGCTGCTCTCGATCTGCGTCCGATGACCGAGGGTGGTGTCGCCGGGGACTGAGACGGTCCGGACGATCGCCCGTGCCCTACGCTCTCTGACATGACCCACCCAGACGACCTCACCACCGGGTTTCTCTTCACGGACCAGTATCAGCTGTCCATGGCGCAGCTGTACTGGCGTCAGGGGTTGCACGACACCGTTGCGCAGTTCGACTACTTCTTCCGTAGGTACCCGGACTACGGGGAGCACCAAGCGGGCTATGCGATCACCGCAGGCCTCGGGACGCTTCTGGAGTGGATGGCGACAACACGCGTCTCATCAGATGAGATCGAAGCCCTCCGATCGCAGCAGACGGCCGGTGGGACGCAGCGGTTCGACGATGGTTTCCTCGAATGGCTGGCCGAGTTCGGTTCGTTCGACTCATTGAAGGTGCGCGCTGTTCCCGAAGGGAGGGTCGTCCATGCGACCGAGCCGATCGCCATCGTCGAGGGGCCGCTTGCGCTTGCCCAGATCGTCGAGACGTCGTTCCTGAACCACCTCAACTACCCGACCCTGATCGCCACGAAGGCATCCCGCATCGTCGAACAGGCGCGGGGCGGGCAGGTGTTGGAGTTCGGGCTCCGTCGTGGTCCCAATTCGGGTGCCAACGCGGGAACCCGTGCGTCCCTGATCGGTGGAGCCGACGGCTCGTCGAACGTCGGGGTGTCCCACGCCCTCGGGGCCGACCCGAAGGGCACCCACGCCCACTCGATGGTGCAACTCTTCATCGCACGAGGCGAGGGCGAGCTCGCCGCGTTCCGGGCCTACGCCGATGCAAATCCGGACGAATGTCTGCTGCTCGTCGACACGATCGACACCCTGGGGTCGGGCATCCCGAATGCGATCACGGTGTTCGAGGAGTTGCGGCAGAGCGGACATCAACCGCTCGGGATCAGGTTGGACTCTGGCGACCTTGCGCATCTGGCCGTCCGCTCCGCCCGGATGCTCGACGACGCCGGCTTCGACGACGTTTCGATCGTTCTGTCGTCCGACCTCGACGAACTTGCGATGTGGCAGATCCGTGAACAGATCCATCAGGAGGCTCCGGCCTATGACCTCGAGCCGGCCGCCGTCGTCGGCCGCCTGGTCTACGGCGTAGGAAGCCGATTGATCTCGTCCCACGGCGACCCGTCCCTCGGTGGCGTGTTCAAGCTCGTCGGGATCGCAAGCGAAATGCCCGGGGAGTGGCTGCCTGCCATCAAGATCTCAGACACGCCGGCGAAGATGCCGATCCCCGGACGAAAGCGTCTGTGGCGTGTCTATGACCGCCGTGGGCTCGCGACGGCCGACGTCGTGTCCCTGGAGACCGAGACGCTGCAGTCCGGTGTCGATCTCGTCGTGCACGATCCCCACCGTCCCGGCGTGTCCCGCACGATCGCTGCGGTGAACAACGCGGAGATCGAAGAGCTCCACACCGTCGTGTTCGACGACGGCCGCCCGACGGATGCCGGCGAACCGCTTGTGGTGCTACGTGGTCGCAGGGACAGCGATCTGCAACGTCTCGATGTCGGCGTGCGTCGGCTCGTCAACCCTCATCGCTATCACGTGTCCGTCACGACTGCGGTCCGTGACCTTCAGAATGCCCTGATCGCCTCGGTCCGCGACCAAGCGCCCGACGCCTAGACGATCCGAGCCCCCGCCTGGATCATCGATGCGACAGCTCGGGCCCCATCTCCCGGGCGCAGGTCGACGGCCGCGATGCCATCGGCAGCGACCGTCGTTGTGAATCCGAGTCGCGCTCCGTCGATAGCGGTTGCGGCGACGCAGTAGTCGGTGGCAAGACCGACGATCACGATGTCGGTGATCCCGTTCCCGCGCAAGAGTTCTTCAAGGTCGGTGGGAGATTCTGCGCCCGTCTCGGGATCGCGGATGGTGAAGCCGGAGTACCCGTCCTCGCCGCCGACACCCTTTCGCACCACCGGTCCGTCGGCGTCGAGATCCGGATGGAATGCGGCACCCCACGTGTCGGCGACACAGTGATCGGGCCAGATCCCTCCGGATGAGGCAAAGTGCGGCGTCACCGCCGGATGCCAGTCCTGGGTGCGGACGATCAAGCTCCCAGCGTCCTGAGCTTCTGTGATGATCGTGTTGACGATCGGGATCACCGCCGGCGCACCGGGGACGAACAATGACCCGCTCGGGTCGGCGAAGTCGTTCTGGACGTCGACGACGATCAGCGCCGTCTGCGGTCCAAACTCTGTCATGACGCGGTGGCGGCGGCTTGCTCGAGCGCGTCGGCGAGGGTCGTCCATGCGAGGTCGGCGCACTTGATACGCACCGGGAATTTGCGGACGCCCTGGAGCGCTTCGAGGTCGCCGAGGACAGCTCCGGGTCGTGACTCGTCGACGGGGTTGTCGCCTTCTTCGATGGTCATCATGAGGCGAAACTTGTGGGCAAGGTCTTGGATCTCGGAGACATCCTTACCGACGATGGCTTCCATCATCATCGATCCCGAGGCCTGCGAGATCGAGCATCCCTGCCCCTGCATCGCTGCGTCCGTGACGACACCGTCCTCGATGACGATGTCGAGGTAGAACTCGTCCCCACACGACGGATTGTTGCCCTCGGCGTGGATGTGGTCTCCTGCAATCTTCCCTTTGCGTCGGGGGTTGCGGTAGTGGTCGAGGATGACTCCCCGATATAGCTCGTCAAGATCGGACATGCCCATGAGGATAGGAGTGCACTCGAATACCCGAATCGTCGCACCGACGCATGGATGTCTGGATTCTGTCCGTGGTGTGTCGCACAATGTGCGAATGGCAAGCAACGACGCCGCACGCCACAGTCTCTATGCTCAGTTGGAGCATGTACTGGGTCATGAACACGCCGACACGCTGATGTCCTATCTACCTCGTGACCGCAACGATGAGGTGGCGACAAGATCTGATATCGCGCGCCTCGAGGAGCGGATGGACCAGCGCTTCTCTGCAATGGAGCAGCGTTTCGATCAGCGGTTTGTAGCGATGGAAGAACGCTTTGATCAGCGTTTCACAGCGATGGAGCAGCGTATAGCGCGCATGGAGGGCCGTTTCGACCGGATGGAGGAGCGGATGGACCGTATGCAGCGCTTCTATGTCGGCACCACGGTCGGATCGATGACGGCCCTCACGGCTATGTTCTCGCTCGTGGTGACCTTCTTCGGCTGAGGTCGAACAACAGGAGGGGATGACCGATGGCGAACAACCGTGAACAGATTCGATTGGGCCCCACGGCACTGAGCCTGCTTGTACTCTGCGTTGCGGTTCTCATCGCTGGATGTACGACGAGCACTACCGGACCTCCCGACGGCTTCAGTGGAATGAGCCCTGATGAGGTCGGCTGCACGGTCAGGTACGGCGATGAACCGGAACAGATCGTCGGACCGTTGACCGCCAGCGCAGCGCACGACTACGAACCGAACGATTTCACCCATATCCACATCGGACGGACGGCCGCTGCGGTCTCACTACGAGTGGAGCGTTCCGACGCCAGCACGCATACTTCGTTTGCGATGAACGAGTTCGTGGACGGCGAGCCGCAGGAGCTGGTGGTTGGCATGTCGCCCTCCGGGCAGCCGGGTGTTCGGATCACCTGCTGGAACGGAGTCGCCGACAGCTAGTTGAGGCCGAATACGTCCCGGGCTTTGTGGAGGGACTCGATGAGCTTGTCCACTTCGTCGTCGGTGTTGTAGAGGTAGAACGACGCACGAGCCGTGGCAGGGACCTCGAGGTACTTCATCAACGGGCGGGCACAGTGATGGCCGGCCCGGATGGCGATTCCGTCCTGGTCGAGGATGGTGGCGAGATCGTGCGGGTGGATGTCTCCGAGTGCGAAACTCACGGCTCCGCCTCGTTTTGTGACGTCCATCGGACCGTAGACCGTGAGGTCCGGCACCTCCGACAGGCGCTCCAACGCATATCCGGTGATCGCCCGTTCGTGGGATTCGATGGCTTCGAGGCCGACTTTCGACAGATAGTCCACCGCTGCGCCGAAACCGACGGCTTCGGCGATCGGTGGTGTTCCTGCTTCGAACTTGTGGGGGACCGGAGCCCATGTGGACGTATGGCGTTCGACCACGTTGATCATCTCGCCGCCGCCCTCCGTCGGTTCCATCTCTTCAAGTCGTTCACGCTTCCCCCACAGACCACCGATCCCGGTGGGGCCGAGCATCTTGTGGGATGAGAAGGCGAGGAAATCGACATCGAGGTCGTCGACGTCGACTGGTGTGTGTGGAACCAGCTGGGCTGCATCCAGCACAGTGAGTGCGCCGACGGCCCTTGCTGCGTCCCGCAGCTGAGTGATCGGTCCGATGGCACCCGTGACGTTGGACATCCCGGAGAACGACACGACCTTCACCCTGTCGTCGAAGACCTGGTCGAGTGTGGACGTGTCGACCGTGAAGTCGTCGTTGAGTTCCAGATATACGAGTTCGGCGCCGGTGTGCTTGGCGATGAGCTGCCACGGGACGATGTTGGCGTGGTGCTCCATGATCGTGATGACGATCTTGTCGCCTTCCGAAAGGTGGTTCAGACCCCAGCCGTATGCGACGTGGTTCAGTGAAGTCGTCGTCCCACGGGTGAACACGAGCTGTGATGGCGAGGCACCGATGAGCCGCGCCACCTTGCCGCGAGCGGTCTCGTAGAGATCGGTCGCTTCGGCAGCGAGGGTGTGGGCACCGCGGTGGACGTTGGCGTTCGACTGCGTGTAGTACCGATCCATCGCATCGAGTACCGACTGGGGCTTCTGCGTGGTGGCAGCCGAATCGAGGTAGACGAGCGGCTTGCCGTTGATCTCGCGCGCAAGGATCGGGAAGTCGCCCCTGAGGGAGGAGAGGTCGGTCACCCGACCGCGCCGGCCGTGAAGGCCTCGTAGCCGGCGTCCTCGATCTGGTTGGCCAGTGCGGCATCGCCCGACTCGACGATGCGTCCGTCGACGAAGACGTGGACGACGTCGGGTGTGATGTAGTCGAGCATCCGCTGGTAGTGCGTGATGATCAGGAATCCGCGTTTGTCGTCCTGGAGACGCTTCACGCCTTCGGCGACAATCCGCAATGCGTCGATGTCGAGACCCGAGTCGGTCTCATCGAGAACCGCGAAGTCGGGTTCGAGCACCGCCATCTGGAGGACCTCGTTGCGCTTGCGTTCCCCGCCGGAGAAGCCCTCGTTGAGGTACCGATCAGCAAACGATGGGTCCATGTCGAGGTCCTTCATGGCTTCCATCACCTTGAGGCGCAGCTCAAGGACCGTGTAGTTCGTGCCCGTGCGATTCGAGAGTGCGGTGCGGAGGAAGTTGACGACCGATACGCCGGGGATCTCCTCGGGATACTGGAAACCGAGGAACATGCCGGCGCGCCCGCGATCTTCGGGTGCGTCCTCGGTGATGTCCTCTCCCTTGTAGAGGATCGACCCCTCGGTGACCTCGTATGCGGGGTGGCCAAGCAGGATGTTGGCGAGGGTGGACTTTCCCGACCCGTTCGGGCCCATGACGGCGTGTGTCTCGCCTTCGTTGACGGTGAGCGAGACCCCTTTGAGGATCTCGTTTCCGTCAACGGACGCATGAAGATTGTCGATCTGGATCAGTGGAGTGGTCATACCCGTGAGGGTAACGGGCTGGTGCACCATCGCAACGGGGTTCCTCGCGGCACCGATCCGTGTCCGCCGCCGGGAGGAACCCCTTGTTCATGACGCGAGGTGCCAGAACGCCCGGTAATAGCGGATGCGGTCCTCGTCGGGCTCCACGCCGTAGGCGTCGAAGAACTCGTCTTGGTGCCCTTCTCCGAAGTTCCAGTCGAGGCTGAGCGAGGCGATCGCCAGGTCGGCCCATCGGTCACCGACCGCAAGGTCGCCGAAGTCGACATGGCCGGTCCAGTTGCCTCCGTCGTCGATCAGTGTGTTCGGTGCACACGCATCGCCGTGTACGAGCACGCGACCGTCGATCGGAGGTCGAGGACCAAGCGACGCTGGAACCTTCCCGACCCAGACCTCGTCGGTCCACGTCTTGGGGAAGTCGTCGATCGGGACGGCATGGATCGCCCGGAGTCCGGTTGCGATCGCTGTGATCGCTTCACGTCGACGGGCACGCCATGTGTCGCCGACAGCGTACCCGCCGGGGAGTGCGGCGGTGACCATCCATTGAGCATCGGTGTCCTCCCCGAAGTCCAACACCAGCGGCGCGGGATGTCGGCCCCGGAGCCAATCCAGCCGCAATCTCTCGAGGTTCAGATCGACCTCGGTCGTCCGTGGATTCCACTTGATGTAGCGGTCGTCGGCCCGATAGGTCAGCCCACCGAGTTCGTTCTCCCAGACGAGTTCGATCGGCGTACCACCGGCGAGTTCGGCCACGATTGCTGGCACGTCCGGCGGAGCATCCGGCAGGTGCTCGGAACCCGTCTCGTGTGGCTGCTCCGGCTTGTTCAGCGGAGGGCTCCGAAGACGAAGTCCATGCGTTCGAGGTCCACATTCTCGAGGGCGCTGTATTCCTGCACGTAGTAGCGCCCGATACCCCACGAGGCGTAGTCGTCGAGTGCGGCTCTGACCGTCTCCGGAGTGCCATGCGGAACGTTGCGCTGATCCAGCAGCTCCAGATACTCGTCGAGTGAGATGTCGCGTCCCTCGGCCTTCTCTGCCATGGCGGCATCGTGGGTTGCTTCGGACTCGTAAACAAGCCCCGGGCCCGCGAACGACACCAGGATGTCGTCCGGGTTTCTCCCTGCGGATTCGGCTGCGGATCGCATCACCTCAAGTCGTTGCTCGAGCGTGTCGCGATCGGTCAGGAACATGTTGTATTCGGTGGCGTAGGTCCCGGCCAGCCGAGGTGTCTTTTTCATGCCAGACCCGCCGACGACGATCCCTTGGCTCTGGGATGCCTTCGGTTTGACGGTCGGGAGATCGAGTGCGTAGTAGGTCCCGTCGGTCTTGCCCCCGCCGGCGAACATCGTCGTGATCATCGCAAGCGCTTCCTCGAGCCGGTCAAAGCGTTCCTTCAATTCCGGAAGGTCGATGTCGAGCGCGTCGTGTTCCGACTGCATCCAGCCGCTCCCGACACCGAGGGTGAAGCGCCCACCGGACATCTCGTCGATCGTGGTCGCGGACTTGGCCATCACGGCGGGATGGCGGAAGGTGATCGGCGAGACGAGGGACACGAGCTCGATGGACTCGGTTTCCCGTGCCAGACCGGCAAACGAGATGAGAGCATCGGTGGCGTGCTCGGAGTCCTCCATGTTGAGATAGTGATCCGAGCGGGCGAAGGCAGCGAGCCCGTTGGACTCGGACCACTGCGCGAGTTCGAGAAGGCGATCGTACGAGCCTCCGCACTGTGGTTCCACGAAGAGTCCGAATTCCATGTCCAATCCTTTCCGGCCTACCAGCCGCGTGCGATCCATTCATCGAGATGGGGGCGTTCGGTACCGATCGTCGTCGCTGCACCGTGACCTGGCAAGACGACCGTAGCGTCGTCGAGAGTGAAGAGCTGCGAGCGGATCGAATCGATGATGGTCGGGAAGTCGCTGTGGTCGAAACGCGTCGCACCGGGGCCGCCCGGGAACAATGTGTCGCCTGTGAGGACAACACCCGGGAGTTGGACACAGGTCGAACCGGGGGTGTGGCCAGGCGTGTGGACGAACGACGCCTCGAGGGCTCCGAATGCCATCCTGGCCGGGATCGGGCCGTCGAACCCGGACTCCGCGAGGAACGCATCATCGGGGTTGAGGAACACCCTGGTCCCGAATGCGTCCTTCACGTGTAGGGCGGCGCCGTGGTGATCCCAATGACCGTGGGTGACGGCGACTGCGACGATCGATCGTCCGTCGCAGAACTCGACGATTCGTTCGCCTTCGCCTGCAGGGTCGACGAGCAGCGATGCGTCACTGGCTGCGTCATCGACCCGGTACACGTTGTTGTCAAGGGGTTCGGTGACGATCCGATGGATCGAGAACCCTTCGCCTGTGAAGGCAAGCTCGCTAGTCAAGCTCGTTGAGGATCGCGGTCAGCTGGGCGATCTCGAGCTCGCCCGATGTACGTGTTGCGACCGTCCCGTCGGAGTGGACGAAGACCCAATACGGGAATCCGCCTGCCCCGTAGGCGAGGAGCACTTCGTTGTCCTGGTTGTCTCGGATGACCGGCACGGTCCAACCTTCACCCTCGAGCCATGATGAGGGTGGATAATTGCCCTGGGCCGAGTTCATGGAAGTCGCCACGGAGTAGATGTCGACGTCCGGATCGCCGCCGGTTTCGTCGAGCCATGCCTGGACCCTGGGCACCTCGGCTTGGCAGTATTGGCACCAGTGAGCGAGGAACAGGACGGCTTTCGCACGCCCATCGGATGCATCGATCGTCACCGTGTTCCCGTCGAAGTCTTCACCGACGACACCCGGAATCGTCTCGCCGTTTGCGCTGGTGTCCACCGAGGCGCCTACCGGCATCGGAGTGAGATAGTCACCGCTCACCGTCGGGTCTCCGTACTCGGCACCCACCTCCGACGTCCCGAGGACGACGGCCAGTACCAAGAGGAGGACAACGGCTCCACCGACGATCCCGATGATCAGTCCGGTCTTGCTCTTCGGCTGCGACGCCTGCTTCGTGGTCATGATGTTCCTGTTCTCGTGGCGCTTGCGCGCCGTGTCGGTATCAGTTGGTCGATCTGTCGTTCACCTTGTCGGCCCACAACAGCGTAAGGATCAGTAGGAAAGCACTCAGAGACATATACGGGATCGTCACGAACTCGAACTTGAGGATCAGTGCTGCCGTGCAGGAAGGGCCGGACACCCCGCAGGACCCTGATCCCAGATCCGGGAACTCCTGGATGAGACGGTGATACGCGGCGAAGCCTGCGCCGATGGTCGCCAATGTCGCTGCATAGAGGCGAGCCTTCGCGTCCCTTCGGAATGCGGCCATCGGGAGGATGATCGCGAGGGGATACATGAAGATCCGTTGGATCCAGCAGAACCTGCACGGCTCGAGATGGGCGATCTCGGACAGATACAACGATCCGAGCGTGGCGACGACCGCAACGGCACCGGCGAGCCACATCGTCGAACCGCGGAGGAACTCGAACGGCGATTCGTCCTTGCCCCTCCCGATGAACCCCACGACCAGGAGAACGATGGTGGCCAGGTTGGCCGCCAGCGCGGCGAGAGCGAAGAAGTTTGCCATGGTGCTGAACGACATGATGCGGGCAGGGTAGCGGGCGCCGCGGTCTGATCTCGCCAGCCTGCAGATCCGACCGTCCGACAATCCGACGATCCGACAATCCGAATTGTGTCTTCTGCCCTCGGTCCTTTGTCCGCAGTAGCCTTGCCGGTATGAACGGTCCACTCTTCTTCGGCGTGATGATGGCGGTCGTGTTTGCGTTCGGCATCATCATG
>JAUIIM010000045.1 GCA_030431785.1 Acidimicrobiia bacterium
ACGACAGGCACGGACTTGCCGTTCTGATCGAGCACCGACAGACCCAGGGGTTCTGCATAGAAGGTGCCGAGTTTGAAGATGTGCCCCACCTCGATCGCTGGGAACACCGAGAGCGGTTCGCCGCACTGCACGCATGGTTCGCCGTCACCGACGGTGCGAATGTCGAGCCATTCATCGACGGCGATGTCACGGTCGACGTCGACTCCGCGGACGTGGACGTCGTTGGTGTTCGCCCCGGTCGTCATCCCCGTGCGACCCTTGAGTGCGTGATCGGCGACGATCTTCACACCGTCGACCCCCACCGCTCCAAGGCTCCCTGCGTCGGCGCCCAGCAATTCTCTGATCTCCTCCGGATGCGCTGGTCGGGCGTCGATCGCCTTGAGGGCGTCCGCAAACTTCTGGTCTTGTAGCGCATGATCTCCCCGAAGGAGCACCAGCATGGGCTCACCGAAGACCATGTACACCAGCGTCTTGATCTGGCGATCTGCGGGAGCGCCACCCTCGAAGACTTCGAGGTCGGCGATCGTGCGGACCCCCGGCGTGTCAAAACGCTCGAGTTCGCCTTGGAACGGCGTGTCGTCTACACCGGCGACCGTCGACACGGCGGTTTCGACATTCGCTGCGTAGCCGCAGTTCGCACAATGGACGACATCGTCCTCACCGACGGCGCTTGCGACCATGAATTCGACCGACTCTTTTCCGCCCATGGCTCCGGACGATGCGCGCACCGGGATCACTTCCATGCCCAACCGCGCGAAGATGCGGAGGTAGGCAGCGTGATGACGGTCGAACTGTTCGTCGAGACCCGCGTAGTCGATGTCGAAGGTGTACGAGTCCTTCATCGTGAACTCGCGCACCCGCAGCAACCCGGACTTGGGTCTCGGCTCGTCACGGAACTTCGTCTGGATGTGGTACCACAGCTGCGGAAGCCGCTTGTAGGACGTCAGCTCGGCGGCAACGGTCGCAAAGATCTCTTCGTGAGTCGGGCCGAGGACGACCGCAGCGCCCTTGTTGTCCTCGAAGGTCATCATGATGTCCTTCATCGTCTCCGAACGGCCCGTCCGCTCCCAAATGTCCTTCGGGTGGAGTTGCGGGAGCAAGAACTCCTGTCCACCGATGGCGTCGATCTCCTCGCGGATGATCGTCATCACCTTCTGACGCACGCGTTGCCCGAGCGGGAGCATGGAGTACACACCACTCATCAGCTGGCGTACATAGCCGCCACGGATGAGCAATCGATGGCTCGCCGCTTCTGCGTCGGCGGGATCGTCTCGCAATGTCGGAATGAAGGCCTGGGACCAACGCAAGGACTCGCTCAATTCTTCGGGGAGCGCTGAGGTTACCCGCTCGCCCGACCGTCCGATCTCCGACGGTCCGATCTCCGGAACCTACTCGGCTTTTGCCTTGACGGCGGCGCGGCGACCGGCGGCGTCGTTGGCGTCGCCCTGTGACGTGAGCAGCTCGATGCGGGTCTCCTCGGCAAGGTCGGCGGCCGACACGTCCCTCGCTGCGAGACGGGCCTCGATGCCTTGTTCGCTGAGGAGGAGCGCCTCGTCGACGAGCGCATCGACCATGTCGGCCTCGTCGACGACACGGACCACCTCGCCCTTGATGAACAGGTGCCCTCTTCCCTTGCCGGCGGCAAGCCCGAGGTCGGCCTCGCGGGCTTCACCGGGGCCGTTCACGACGCAGCCCATGACGGCAACCTGGATCGGAAGTTCGAGTTCCTCCAAGCGATCGTTCGCTTCTTGTGCCACAGAGATCACGTCGACCTCGGCGCGACCACACGACGGGCATGCGATAAGGTCGAGACCCGACCGCTCCCGCAAACCGAGGAATTCAAGTAACTGCTTGCCCGCCTTGGCTTCTTCGACAGGATCGGCGGTGAGTGAGAACCGGATCGTGTCGCCAATCCCTTCGCTCAAGAGCGTTGAGATCCCGGCTACGGACTTGATCAGCCCCGAAGGTGGTGGGCCAGCCTCGGTGACACCGAGGTGCAGCGGGTACTCGGTCGTGTCGGCGAGAAGCCGATACGACTCGATCATGAGTGGGACATTGGAATGCTTGACCGAGATCTTGATGTCGTGGAAGTCGACATCGTCGAGATACTTGGCTTCGATCATCGCCGATTCGACCAGCGCTTCGGGTACCGGGCCGCCGTACTTGGCGAGGAGGTCCTTGTCGAGCGATCCAGCGTTCACACCGATCCGGATCGGGATGCCGGCGTTGAGCGCTTCCTTCGCAACCGCCTTGATGTGTTCTTCCTTGCGGATGTTTCCGGGATTGAGCCGTAGCGCCGAGACGCCTGCCTCGATGGCTGCAAGGGCGAGCTTGTACTGGTAGTGGATGTCGGCGACGATCGGTACGGGCGTGCGTGGCATCATCTCGGCAAGGCCTTGCGCTGCCTCGACGGTGTTGCACGTGATCCGCACGATGTCTGCACCGGCACCGGCGAGTGCGTACACCTGTGCGAGGGTCGCATCGACGTCATGGGTCTTCGTCGTGGTCATCGACTGGACGGTGACGGGTGCGCCTCCCCCGACGGGCACATTGCCGACCATGAGTTGGCGAGTCTGACGGCGTTCGAAGCTCATCTTGGAGAAGCGTAGCGACCGTGGGGCGATGAACGGATCATCAACTGATCGGTCGGAAGATGTCGAGATAGATCCCCATGATCCCGAGGCTGACGAGGAACAGGAACACCGCTGCGGCAACCGGGAGAAGCCGTTCGATGTTCGGGGTCCGCCCGGAGACCTTCTCGTAGAGGGCAACAGCGAAGTGGCCACCGTCGAGCGGATAGAGCGGTACGAAGTTCAGGACCCCGACGAAGATGTTGACCAAGGCGAGGAGCTGCAGAGTGGATTCCACCGGTCCGGCGAGCTGGACGAGTCCGATCGGGCTGATCGGACGAACCGTGTCGTACACGCTGTCGTCGCCACCGAACAACGCTGCAATGAGCTTCGGGAATCCGATGACCATCTCCCAGAGGCCTTGGATGCTCTGGGTGATCGCCTCTCCCATCTGTGAGATGGCGACCGGGATGGCGCCGAGGATCCCATGCTGGTCCTTCTGTGGTTCGGCCAACACCCCGAAGAAGCCAGCCTCCTCGAGCACGGGTTCGCCATCGTCGTCAGTCACGATCTCGCCGTCGTCATCGATCACGGGACGCTCGATCGTCGCTAGCGTCGCTTCGAGTTCGACGATGGCACCATCCCGCTCTACCGCGATGACGACGGTCTCATCCCCATGTGCGGCAACGTAATCGGTGAAGGTGTCCCACTCCTCGACCGCCAAGCCGTCGATCGCAATGATGATGTCCCCCGCTTCCGTACCGGCAACACTCGACGGTGCCGGTACGTCGGAGTCTGGAAGTGTCTCCGACACAGCTGCGACGGTGGTCGTGCGAGCGGGGAGCCCGTCGGATCCGATCACCGTGGTCCCCAACGTCATCGCAAGACCCCAGAGGATCAAGAAGGCAACGACGAAGTGCGAGAAGATGCCCGCGAGCACCACGACCGTCTTCTTCCAGAACGGAGCAACCCGATAGGTGCGGCCCTCTTCTTCGGGGGCGACCTCCTCGAACGGGTTCATGCCGATGATGCGGACGTAGCCCCCGAACGGGATCGCCTTGATGCCATACTCGGTCTCGCCCCGGGTGATCGACCAGATCTTCGGGCCGAAGCCGAAGAAGGCTTCGGTTGCCTTCATCCCGAACGCTTTGGCCGCCACGAAGTGACCACCCTCGTGGATGACGATCATCAGAACCACGCCGACGATCATGATCACGGGACCCACGGGTCACCTCCGTTGCTACCGATTCGGGCGGGCACAGGTCACTGCACCCGACGGGAACCGTACTGCCGAGCGCCGACAATCAGCGCGACAATCCGATGCGTTCCGTCGCATACGCCCTCGCCCACGCATCCGCATCGACGACATCGTCGACGCTGTCAGGGGTATGCGGATCGTGCGCTGTGAGCACCTGCTCGATCACCCGGGCAATCTCGAGGAAGCCGATCTTCTGCTCGAGGAAGGCAGCGACGGCGATCTCGTCGGCCGCGTTCAACACCGCGGTCGCAGTACCACCGGCCCGCCCGGCGTCGTAGCCGAGCGCGAGGCAGCGGAAGGTCTCTACGTCCGGATCCTCGAACGTCAACTCAGTACCGGCGAGTGACCGGGAAGGGGCATCGACGGCGATGCGATCGGGATAGGTGATGGCAGCCTGGATCGGCTTCCGCATGTCCGGGAACCCGAGTTCGGCCTTCACGACGCCGTCGCGGAACTCCACCATGGAGTGGACGATGCTCTGAGGGTGGACGAGCACGTCGATCCGGTCGTAGTCGAGCGCGAAGAGATGATGGGCTTCGATCACCTCGAATGCTTTGTTCATCAACGTCGCAGAGTCGATGGTGATCCTCGGCCCCATCGACCAGGTCGGATGGGCGAGCGCCTCGTCGACCGTGACCGACTCGAGCGTTGAGCGATTCCTGCCGCGGAAGGGGCCGCCCGATGCGGTGAGGATGAGCCGTGCCACAGATTCGGCCGCTTCGCCCGACATGCATTGCCAGATCGCAGAGTGTTCCGAGTCGACGGGAAGCAGCTCCCCTCCCCCACGTTCGGCCGCCTCCGTGACGAGATCTCCTCCCGCCACCAGCGACTCCTTGTTCGCCAGGGCGAGCCGGTTGCCGACCTCCAACGTTGCAAGCGAGGCTCGCAACCCAGCGGCACCGACCACACCGTTGACAACGGTCACATCGGGACGGGTGGCGAGCACCTCCATACCTTCATCCCCGTGGAGCACCGCACCGGGCCGAACAAGTGGCAGCCACGCATCGTCATCAGCCCCCACTGCGCACACATCGGCGTCCGGGAAGCGACTGGCAAGGTCGATCAAGTCCTCGGACGGCCGCTTCGCAGCGATGCCGACGACCGGTATGCCGATCCGGGTGGCAACCTCGATCGTCTGGCGACCGATCGAACCGGTCGCCCCGAGTACGACGATCGGGTTCAGAGCAGGCCAGCCCAGATGAAGATGGCCCAGGCTGCCGGGATCACGAACAGAAGGCCGTCGATCCGGTCGAGGAATCCGCCATGACCCGGGAGTACCGACCCCATGTCCTTGAGTCCCAGAGCGCGTTTCGCCGCGGACATCGCGAGGTCACCGAGTGGCGTGAGGACGGCAGCAGCAGCCCCGATCGCGAGACCGGAGGTCAATTCGAACGGCGGGAAGAAATGGAGTACGGCGCCAAGCCCTACGGCGACGATCACACCGGCGACGAGACCTTCCACCGTCTTGTTGGGCGAGACCCAGGGGGCAAATTTCGTCCGCCCGATGGATCGACCGACGAAGAACGCAGCGATATCCGTAGCCGCCACCACCACGACGACACCGGCGATGAGTACCCGGTAGTCCTCGGACTTGGCGATGAGCATGGCAAACGCACCGAGCCCGGCCCAGATCATCACCGAGGTGGTGAGGGCGAGGTTCCCCATAGGGTCGGGCTTGCCCGGAGACACCGCATAGAACAGCAAGAGGAGGATCGTTGCGAGGATGAATGCAATCGGAATGGCGGCGGCACTCCAGAAGAAGGCCCCGGCACACGCTGCGACGATGCCGACGAATCCGAACAACGCCACGGGCTTGCGGTCGTGGCGCATGAGTGCCGTGTAGAACTCTCCCGCTCCGAGCACGAAGACACCTGCTGCGAGGAGAAGCAGCGCCGGGCGCCAGAACAGCGATGCGACGAGCGCACCGACGAGGACGAGCCCAGTGATGACGCGGGAGATCAAGTCGCCCGAGGCGCGCGCTCGTTCTCGTCGCATCCCCTCGGCCTTGACGACGTCGTCAAAGCCGACGACGCCCGAGTCCAGCCCGGGAAGTGCGGCTGACAGGGCCACCTGCTCGGTGTCCTCCGAATCGGCTGCGGCGATCGCAGCGGCGAGGTCCGCATGCTCTCGCGTGGCGCCGTAGCGGATGTCGTCGGCGCCGAGGACGAAGTCGTCATCGAGAACCGGTTCAGCGGGGGGAGGTGGCGTAGGGGGTGCGACGACGGGCTCCTGGCCGAAGTCGACGGGTGGGGTCGGTTCTTCTTCCCCTTCGTCTGCAACCTCGACGCCCCACAGCTCAGCGAACGATGCGGCGGACGCGGGTCCCGCAACGATTGCACTCTCCCCCGTCACGAAAACAGCCTCGCCCGTGTCGTCGAACGGGTCGAACGCAGAACCCTGGGCTTCTTCAGCCTGGAAGTCGAATGGGGGGTCGCCGAGCGGCGTGAGGTCTGTGTCGTCGACGTCCGCGACCTCGAGCACATGGGCTTCAGACGCTTCGGAGGCTTCCGGCGTCTCAGAGGCTTCCGGCGCCTCGGAAGCTTCCGCCGCCTCCGGTACTTCGGGGACGATGATCTCCAGTTCGCCGGTGATGTCTCCATGGCCACCGTCGAACGCTTCGAACTCAACCATCGGCGCTTCCGCGACCGGCGCTTCGGCGGTCACCACAGGGATCTCGGTGATGGCGTCGGGGTCGAATTCTTCCTCGACCGCTGGCAGCTCGCCGGTGTCCTCGCTGACGTCGGTCTCGACGACGGGGACCTCCTCGGTCACCGGTTCGGGATCGTCACCGCCGTCCTCGTCGACAGCGATGTCTACGACGACTTCCTCGTCGGGTTCGTCGGGTTCGTCGAGTTCCTCGATACCGGCGACAGGGTCGACGGGAGGCGAGTCTTCAGCGGCGAGCCAATCGTCGAAATCGCTTTGCACCGGTTCGTTGTTGCGGTCGTCGGACATGGTGTTCCACGGTACCGGAATCCAGACCTGCAGTGGTGTCAAACCGACGTTGCAGCGTCTGGTCCCTAGACCTCGAGGAGTTCCTCTTCCTTCTTTTCGAGTGCCTCGTCGATCGTGGTCGTGTGCTTGTCCGTGAGCTCCTGGAGCTCCTTTTCGGCACGGTGGACGTCGTCTTCGGACACGTCCTCGGCCTCGATCGAATCCTTTGCGTGGCGACGGATGTTCCGGATGGCCACTTTGCCGTCCTCGGCGAGTTGCCGGACGACACGGATCAGGTCACGGCGACGCTCCTCGGTGAGAGCGGGAAACGCGAGACGGATGATGTTTCCGTCGTTCGACGGATTGAGACCGAGGTCGGCTTCCTGGATCGCTCGCTCGATGTCACTGATCGCGCCCTTGTCGTAGGGCTGCACCAACAGCATCCGGGCCTCGGGTGTGGAGAACGATGCGAGCTGTTGCAGCGGTGTCTGCGTGCCGTAGTAGTTCACGGTGACGCGACTCAGCAGACCGGCGTTCGCACGACCCGTCCGCACACCGGCGAATTCATGGATCGTGTGTTCGACAGCCTGGTCCATCTTGAGCTGTGCGTCGTCGAGCACTTCTCTGATCATGCGTCACTCCCTGCTTCCACGAGTGTTCCGACGGAATCGCCACGTACCGCCTTTGCGATGTTGCCTTCCACCGTCATGTTGAACACGCGAATCGGCAACCCGTTCTCCATGCACATGGTAACTGCGGTGGCATCCATGACCCCGAGCTGTTCGGAGATGGCGTGCATGTAGTCGAGTTCGCCCATGAACTCTGCATTCGGGTCGGTGGCAGGATCGGCAGTGAAGATGCCGTCGACCTTGGTCGCCTTGAGGACGACGTCTGCTCCGATCTCGGCCGCGCGGAGCGCCGCCGTGGTATCGGTGGTGAAGAACGGATTGCCCGTACCCGCGGCAAAGACGACGATCCGCCCCTTCTCGAGGTGGCGGATCGCTCGAAGTCGGATGTACGGCTCGGCAACCTGCTGGATGTTGATCGCCGTCTGGACGCGGCACTCAGCACCGGCTCGCTCCAAGGCATCACGGATTGCGACAGCGTTGATCACGGTCGCGAGCATTCCCATGTAGTCGGCACTCGACCGATCCATGTTGCTCGCTGCTTCCGACAGTCCACGGAAGATGTTGCCACCACCGACGACGATGGCGATCTCGTACCCCTCGGCTTGCACCTGGGCGATCTCGGCAGCGGTCCGGTCGACCGTCGCCGGGTCGATCCCATATCCCGTGTCCGGATCGGCGAATGCCTCCCCGGAGAGTTTCAGTACGACCCGACGTTTGCCCATGGACGGTGACCCTTCTGCTGGTTCTACTCCCCGACTGCGACCCTAGCGAGCGATGAGATCGAGATGTTCTCTCCCATCTTCGCGGCGAGTTGCTGCACGAGTTGACCGACGGTTCCTTCGAACTTGTCCGAACGGACGAAAACCTGGTCGACGAGCACGTTGTCCTTGTAGAAGGACTCGATTCGGCCGGCGACGATCTTCTCGACGATCTCCTCCGGCTTGCCCTCGTTCTTGGCCTGCGCAGCGATGAGTTCCTTCTCCTTCGCCACGACCTCGTCCGGGACCTCCTCACGAGTGATCCACTGCGGATGCGCAGCAGCTGCATGCATCGCGATGTCGTTGGCGATGTCGCGGAACTCGTCGCTCTTGGCGACGAAGTCCGTCTCCGACGCAAGACCGACGAGCACACCGATCACCGGACGGCCGGCCTGGTTGTGCATGTAGACGCCGACGACGCCTTCACCCTGCTCACGGTCAGCTCGCTTGGCGGCTGCCGCAATGCCCTTCTCACGGAGATAGTCGGCAGCCTTCTCGGCGTCGCCACCGGACTCTTCGAGCGCCTTCTTGGCATCCATCATGCCCGCCCCCGTCGCCTGACGGAGTGCTTGTACGTCTTTCGCGGTGAAGTCTGCCACCGTTACTCCTTGTCGTCCTTGTTGGGTGCGTCCTTGCGCTTTGCTTCGGCGATCTCCCTACCGGCGATCGCACCATCGGCGACCACGCCTGCCATCAGGTGTGCAGCGCGGATCGCATCGTCGTTCCCGGGGATCACGAGGTCCACGTTGTCGGGATCACAGTTTGTGTCGACGAGAGCGATCACGGGGATTCCGAGGCGCTTGGCCTCCTGGACCGCGATGTGCTCGGCGTTGATGTCGACGATGAAGACGGCATCGGGGACGCGACGGAGGTCCGAGACCCCGCCGAGGACCGCTTCGAGCTTCACGAGTTCGCGACGCAGGCGGAGGCGTTCCTTCTTCGGGAGCAACTCCATCTCGCCAGTCTTCTCCATCTGCTGGAGCTCGTGCATGTAGAGGATCCGCTTGTGGATGGTCTGGAAGTTCGTGAGCATCCCACCGAGCCAGCGGTGGTTGACGTATGGCATTCCAGAACGTTGTGCGTTCTCTTGGATGGCAGCCTGTGCCTGCTTCTTGGTGCCGACGAACAGAACGGTGCCACCCTTGGCGGCGACGTCCTTGGCCATGGTGTAGGCCTGTTCGGCAGCCTCAAGGGTCTGGCGAAGGTCGAGGATGTGGATCCCGTTGCGTTCCGAGAAGATGAACGGACGCATCTTGGGGTTCCATCGGGAGGTCTGGTGACCAAAGTGCACACCAGCTTCGAGCAGCTGGCGCATGGCGATGACAGCCATAGCGATTTCTCCTTGTTCGGGTTGAGCTTCCGCCTCGTCCTTCGAGCCCCGAACGATCCTTTCGGACCGCACCACACGGGATTGCGACAAAGCGTGATTAGTGGGTAGAAGCATACGCCGAACGGGGCTCAAGCGTTTCCGATCTCAACCTCGCAGCTCCTGGCTCCTGGCTCCTGGCTCCTGGCTCCTGGCGCATCTGATGATCGGAGATCGGAGATCGGGTCGTGGTAGCGACCTAGCGGTAGGCGGGTTCGATGAAGCGGTTGCGCAGGCTCATCACGGCCTTGGCGTGGATCTGACAGATCCGAGACTCGGTGACGTTGAGGACACCACCGATCTCTGCAAGGGTCAGGCCTTCGTAGTAGTACAACGTCAGGACGAGCCGTTCCCGGTCCGGGAGACGGTTGATCGAGTCGGCGAGCGCATAGCGCGTCTCTTCCTTCTCGAAGTTCCCCGACGGATCGACGGCCGTCGGGTCGGCGATCATCTCGGACATCGCACCGGAGTCACGATCGTCAGGCTTCAGCAACTCATCGAGTGCCACGAAACCGAGCTTTGCGATCTCGCCGAGATGATCCCGCAACGTGTCGACGGTGATGTCCATCTGTGCGGCGACTTCATCCTCAGTCGGCGTCCGCTGGAGCCGATGCTCGAGTTCCGCCATCGTCCGCTGGATCTCTTTGGCCCTTGCACGAACCGATCTCGGCACCCAGTCGAGTTTCCGCAGGTCGTCGAGGATCGCCCCCTTGATGCGGTTCACCGCATACGTCTCGAATTTGAAGCCCCGTTCGGGTTCGAACTTGTCGACCGCATCGATCAATCCGAGGGTGCCTGATGACACGAGATCCGCCTGATCGACGTTGCGAGGTAGTCCCGAACCGACACGACCTGCGACGAACTTGACGAGCGGCGAATAGTGGAGGATGAGCCCGTCTCGGGCTGCCTCGTCACCGGTCGCCTTGTAGTGCGCCCACAACTCGTCGATCTCGTGCTGCGTTGGTTCAGGCACGCGGATGGCTTCTTTCGTAGGTGTCACTCATGTGCGCTCTCGTGATCGAAGTGTAGATCTGCGTGGTAGCGAGTTCGGAATGTCCCAACAAATCCTGTACAGAACGCAAATCTGCGCCGTTCTCGATCAAGTGTGTCGCAAAGGAGTGGCGCAGCGCGTGGGGGAACGACCCGACCCGTTTTCGTACGACATGGCGGATTCCTCGCTCGGTCATCGGGGCACCTCGTTGACCGATCCACACCGCATCTCCCGATTCCGGAGTGACCAACTCGGGCCGGCCTCGTTCCAGGTACGCATCGAGGGCGACGCGTACCGGGGTGATGATGGGAACCGACCGGTCCTTCGCTCCTTTGCCCCGAACCACCATGAAACGGGAGTCGCTGAGGTGCCGCAAGGTGAGCGATGCGACCTCGGATACCCGTAATCCGGTGCCATACAACACTTCGAGTATCGCGACGTCCCGGGCACCGATTGGGTCCGCCGCGTCGATCGCTTCCATCGAAGCCGTGATCGCTCCAGCCGGGACCGCCTTCGGGAGGGTGTGTGGGGTCTTCGGTCGCGGGACGGCTGCGGCGGGATTGGTGTCGAGGAGTCCTCGGCGCTCTGCGTCCGTCAAGAAGGCCCGGACTGCAGAGGCACGACGTGCGACGGTCCGTGGTGCGTAGCCACGGGTTGACTGATTCGCCACGAACCGACGGACCACGAGGCGGTCGATGCCATCGAGCGTGTCCACGCCGTAGCGACCACAGAACTCGGTGAACGCAGCCAGATCGCGTCGATATGCATCGATCGTATGCATCGAAAGGCCACGCTCGGTGGCGCAGCGGTCGAGGTAGGCATCGACCGCGATGGGGAGCATGCTGCTGTCCATCCGCCCATGCTCGCCGCCGAGACGCCGTTCGTCAATGTTTGCCGACATCGCTTGACCGACGGTCGCCGGTCAGCGGTGCGGCAGCGTGGTTTCGACCAGGCCCAGCACCTCCCGTAGGTCGTCGGCTCCGAGGATCGGGAATGCACCGTCGCGGATCAGTGCGTTGCAACCACGTGATGTCACGCGATCGATGTCCCCGGGCACCGCATAGACCGGGATCCCGTAGTCGAGCGCTACCCGCGCGGTGATGAGCGCTCCCCCACGCTCGGACGCCTCCACGACCAACACGACGTCGGCAAGTCCGGCGATGATCCTGTTGCGCGTCGGGAACCGCCAAGCGTCCGGTCTCGTCCCGGGCGGGTACTCCGACAGCAGCAGTCCACGGTCCGCCACGTCATCGATGAGGAGGGCATGCTCTCTGGGGTACGCCACGTCGATTCCGCATCCGAGTACACCGATGGCCCCACCATCGCCGTGTAGCGCGCCTCGATGTGCCGCACCGTCGATCCCCCGCGCCAGTCCGCTGACGACCACCCACCCCTGGCGCGCCGCTGCGACGCCGTAGGCGAATGCGAGCTCGAGCCCGTATGTCGTGCTCGCTCGGGATCCGACGATGGCGATCGTCGGATGCCCGAGATCGACCGTCCCACGTGTGAACAACCAGCGTGGGGAGTCCGGGTAGCGAGCGAGACGTGCCGGGAACCCCGCTTCCCCAGCGAGCACGAAGTCGATCCCAGCAGACTCCAGCTCGGCTCGACGTTCGGCAGCCGGTACAACGACAGCGTCGCGCACATCGATGCCTCCGGTGCCGCCACCGATGATCGCTCGGACCGCTGATGCAGGCGTTCCATGCTTCTCGAGCAGCCGGTCGACACGGCGTGGCGAAAGGCGACCGTGCGCCAATCGAAGAAGCGCAGCATCGGGATTCATACGTCGTCCCTGAGTTCGAGGGCTTCCTTGACGTGCACGTCGTCGACGAGTTCCTCACCAGCCAGGTCCGCAATGGTCCTTGCCACCCGTCGGAGTCGATCCCACCCACGAGCGGTGATCGCACCCAGCCGAGGATCGGATCGGAGGACGGCGTTGACCGATTCGACCACCTCGAGACCGCGCAATTGCGGGCCCGTGAGGTCGCAGTTGAGAATGCCGCGCGCGGCCTGGACCGCACGGGCCCGGACAACACGTTCCCTCACCGATGCACTCGATTCGCCGCGGCCGTCCATCAGCTCGAGAGGACCGAGACGCTCGACCTTGATGCGGAGGTCGAATCTGTCGAGCATCGGCCCTGAGAGGCGTTCGCGGTATCGCTCCCTCCTGTGCTGCGGACACGTACATCCGTGCTTTCGGTCACCGAGGTACCCGCACGGGCACGGGTTGGACGCCGCAACGACCTGTACCCGTGCAGGAAACCGGATGGATGCGGCCTGCCGAGAAACGAGTACTGATCCCGATTCCATCGGTTGACGCAATGCATCGAGGACCACCGGCGGAAACTCGCCCAACTCATCGAGGAACAGGACGCCAAGATGCGCCTTCGTCAGTTCGCCCGGTGTAGGGATCCCGGAGCCGCCGCCGACGAGGGCTGGGACGGAGATCGAATGGTGTGGCGCTCGATACGGAGGGCTCGCATCCCGAGGGTCCGGGAGACGAGCAGCAGCAGCCACGAGGGCGACCTCCTTCTGCTGCTCCTTGCTCAGCGGTGGGAGGATCGTCGGGAGACGGGACGCCAGCATCGATTTGCCTGCACCCGGCGGTCCGACCATCAAGAGATGATGACCTCCCGCAGCTGCCAGCTCAAGGGCACGGCGCGACCTGCTCTGCCCGGCGACCTCACACAGGTCGCCCGATGGCGCCCCTTCCATCGAAGCGACCACAACCGGAGTCCCCTGGGACATACCGCGCACGACTTCGACCGCATCGCGGAGGGTTTCGACACCGACGACTTCCGTGTCGCATGCAACCGGCATCTGTGCACCGGCGGGAACCACCGCCGTTGCGCCGAGCCGCTCGGCGACCGATGCGGCCACCATGGCACCACCGGTCCGCTCCACGTGGCCACGAAGACTCAGTTCACCCATCAGGACGAACGACCCGACCTGACTCCCCAGTCCCTCGGTCGCATGAACGATGGCCAGCGCTATCGCCAGGTCGTACATCGCTCCGCTTTTCGGGAGATCGGCCGGTGAGAGGGAAACGACGACGCGCCCGTCGGGGAACTGGAAGCCCGACGACTTCAGTGCCGCACGGACCCGCTCTCTGGCTTCTCGCATCGCCGTATCCGGAAGTCCGACGATGTGGAACTGAGTGCGCCCGCCACTGAGGGAAGCTTCGACCCGAACCGGCTCCGGGTCGACACCGACGAGCACACAGGAGGTGACTGTTGTGCTCATACCTCCAACGTAGATCGGTGGTGTGACAGGAACACGGTTTCTGTCGGTCGCCGTCGATACGTTGCAGCCATGGCGACGAGAGCACAGCGCATCGGACAACTCGGTGAACGAATCGCCGCGACGTTCCTGCGTGCACGAGGGTGCGACGTGATCGATCGCAACGTGTACGCAGGCGGAGGTGAGATCGATCTGATTGTCCGCGACGGCCCGACGGTGGCAGCGGCGGAAGTACGGACGACCACTACCGGGCGCAACAACGTCGAGTCGGTGGACGATGCCAAGTGGGAGGCCGTCCAGCGGGCATCGGCGTCGTTGGGCTACCGAATCGGACGAATCGACATCATCTCGGTGTCGCTCGACACCGATGGCGCCCAGATACGGTGGCTGCGCGGTGTCGAGTAGGAGGTGGAGGATTCGCTAGGAAGTAGCGTGGATCCCGCGTCGTCGGCGTTCCTTGAACCAGCATCCGCGGTGCCAATGCCGTCGCAGATCCGGCGCTTCGTGCGGCACCACAACGACGTGCCCGGTGCCCTCGGGGATCATCGACGAACAGCCCGGACAGACGTATGGCTTCCGCGCCTGATACGGCTGAATCGGCTGCACGAACTCCTCACCGAAGTCGCCGAACAGATCGGCCGCCGCATCACCGGGTAGGTGGGTATTGGACATCTCGTCAAGCCTACGTTGCCAGACCCGAAACTCGATGTCTTCGGTGCGCTCGACGCTCTTGCACAGAGCTGGCGGGTACTGTGACGGGTATGGCTGAGTACGTTTCGTTCGAGGACGAGGGAGTCGTTCGTTGGCTGACCCTTCGCAACGAAGGGCGGATGAATGCCGTGCCCCCGACAGGCTGGGCTGAGCTGGCTGACGCCTTCGAATCATTCGATGCATCGGATGCGAGGGTGCTCGTGATCAGAGGTGACGGCGAGCATTTCTGCTCGGGCGCCGACATGAACAAGGATCCCGATCCGATCCCCAGCGCTGCAGACAACGCCGCACGGATGCGGCGGACCAACCGGGCCGCCAACGCATTGCACCGGCTCTCCAAACCCACGATCGCTGCCGTCGACGGCGTCGCCGTCGGTGCGGGACTCAATCTGGCACTCGGATGCGACTTCCTGATCGCGAGCGAACGTGCCCGCTTCTCCGAGATCTTCGTCCGCCGGGGTCTCACCATCGACTTCGGCGGGACGTGGCTGCTGCCACGCATCGTGGGGTTCCAGCGTGCCCGGGACTTG
>JAUIIM010000003.1 GCA_030431785.1 Acidimicrobiia bacterium
GAACTGCGTCGAGAAAGGCAGCTGCCGATCTACCGGAGCGGCAGCGACAAACAGGTCACCCTCATTCGGACGATCATGAGTATGCCGCTCCGTGAACGCAGCCTCCATCATCTCGTACCGAGGCCCCCGAGAAACCGATCGTTTCGCCGCAAACTCCGCCTCCCGACGCTCCTTGTCCGACGCGAAGTCTCCGGCTACCGCAGCCGCCGCCGCTTCCGAAGCCACAAGCCAATCGCGTCCCTCGACGGCAATCGCAAACAACGCGTCGAGCAACGACTCACCGGGAAGGCTCGCATCCAGCAGAATCTGGCCTAGGTCTGGGTGCACACCCTCTGCCAGCTTGCCGCCACCCGGTGCGAGCACGACGTCTGCTCTCCACAGGAATTCCTCGGGCCAGGACCCAGAACCGGGCACCGGCGCAGGCAGAAGGGCCAAGACAGATCCACTCACCATGTCAACTTCCGGGTCCACGAACACGGATAGCGCGCCCGCAGGTAGAGAGAAATCCCACTGTTCGTTCGCAATGTGGAGGTCGACGATTCCTTGCTCGTAACGGACGGATTGGACATCGACAATCCACTCGACTTCATCACCGTGGAGGCCCTCGCCGCGGGCGACTGAGCCGACTTCCACAATCCCGCCGATCACGCTCCCGGTGATACGGTATGCACCGCCGCTCTCTCCATGGTCGGCGCAGCCCACTATTGAGGTCGCTGCGACCAGAAGACCTACGGCAAACGCTCGACTGCGCATCATGACTCCCACGTGGACAGCGTCTTAACCATCATCCGGGTACGGTCCAACTCGACGTCCTGCCCAACGGGGTCACCAAAGCGGCCGTCCAGCATGTCATTCTGTGCAAAGATCATCACCCGGTACCTTCCGTTCCCAGCCGGAACATTCTCCAGCAGCACTTCGGGTGTCGTGCACCAGTTGAACGATACGGCAGACAGCGGGTAGCACACCACAGACACCGTTGACCACTGCCCAGGCACTGACAGGTACTCCAACTCGTTGCATGCTCCGCTCGTCACGTCGTAGTAGTACATGTCCTCGCGCCACATCACATGCATCGTCACCGTCCCCGTATCGGTAGAGCGGGTCTTCCGTACGTTCACTCGCCCTTTGACCTTGCGATCCTTCGACTTCCCGACACGCAGATACGCGTGCTGAGCAATGTATGTATCAGCACCAAGCACATTGCCCAACACGGCATGCTGCGCCGAACCATCCACACCACCGGATCCGATCGACCATTGGGCAGTCGATGGCCACTTCTGCCACCATTCGAACCCATTCGGAAACCCCGAGCGCGCCGGATGCTCAAACGACGAGTTCGGAGTCCAACTCTCGAACCCGCCAACATCCTCACCGTTGACCCCAGACACCAGCGCACCCGCATCATCAGCATCAAGCGTCCGACGATCCGCCTCCTCCTGCGGATTCAACATGCACCCGCTCGTCATCGTTGGGCGGCCCCAGTACCCATCCGACTTGCCAACATGCTGCACACCCAACGCATGCCCGAACTCATGCGCGGCCAGACCTGCGAGGGCTTCGGGATTGGTGAGGAACGCTGGCCGCAAGCTACTGTTGAGGACAATGCTCCAGCCCGTGATTGGGCTGCAATACGTCTCACCCTGCAATGTCCCACCAAGTGGAGCCCAACGAATAGCGAAGTGCCGACCAGCCGCATTCTTCGAGACGAGCGGACCCGTGCCCTTGTAGTTCTCGACCGTCGTCCAGGCGGCGAAGCCGTCGTCCACTGCTTCCGTGAGAGCCGGCGTCCAGTCAGGACCCTGGAACGAGTAGTCGATCTGACCCTGTTGATCCGGGCACGTCCCCACCTGACCAACAACAGCCGTGTCAGGATTCAACGCAAGAGCAACCGAACCCGCAACCAAAGAGGATGCAAGCAGCACCCCCCCCGACAGCCAAACTCGCGTCGAGGTACGCACAAGGGTCATGACCTAACGGTACGGACCCAGATGGCACCCGTCAACGGTGAACAGCAAACCAAGTCGCAGCACCGAGTACCCGACACATGCCGGAAGCTAGGGCCCGAACTGGGTGTTGACCTCGGTGTGGGACAGCACGCTGACATCGGCGATCTGCCCATCCTCGATCACCACCAGAACACGCTCACCCGGCTCCGGAGCATCAACCTCGAACGCCTCGTCTCCCGTCGTGCGCTCCTCGATCCGGCCACCGCCAGCATCCGGCGGAATCGTCCGAATCGGCACGTCCCCCTCCCACAACACCAACCGCAACGAACCCTGCACAGGACCCAAACCCGACAACGGAATAGGGTCCCCGGCCAACAACGTCGGACCGATGAACCCGACGTCGTCGAACATCACCCCCACCCAGTCAAACCCATCGAACGTCGCCTCGTCAGCTTGGACAAGGAACTTCCACTGCACCCACTCATCGGCCCCGACCTCAGCCCGGACCGACGGCGGCCACGATTGGATGAACTGCGTCGAGAAAGGCAGCTGCCGATCTACCGGAGCGGCAGCGACAAACAGGTCACCCTCATTCGGACGATCATGAGTATGCCGCTCCGTGAACGCAGCCTCCATCATCTCGTACCGAGGCCCCTTCGGGACTGAGGCCTTGGCGTCGACTTCCGCTCGTCGCCGATCAGCCTCCGACGCGAATGACCCTGATCGACCGACTTCTGCAGCGGTCGACTCGGCTTCGATCGCCCAATCGCGGCCTTCCGTAGCCACCGCTACGAGGACGTCAAGGAGCGACTCCCCAGGGAGACTCGCATCGCGCAAGATCTCTTCGTAGTCGCCGAGCACACCGGGAGCGAGTCCATCCCCAGTTGAATCGAGCACGACCTCAGCTCGCCAACGGAATGCCTCTGGCCATTCGTCCGAGTCGCCTGGAGGGGCCACTCTGAGTGCAACGATATCGCCGGCTCGCAAGGCAACACCGCTGTCGACATAGACCCGAAGCAATTCGCCGACGGTCGGCACCGGAAAATGCCGTACTTCTCGTTCGGCGTCGATCGTGTACGCCCCGCGTTCATAGACCACCGAGTCGACCACCGCCTGCCACTCCTGCTCGTCCCCGATACGGTTCGACAACTCAACTGCTTCATCGACTACCACGATTCCCATGACCGAGGTTCCGACAACCTCCCTCCTTCCACCGCTCTCTCCGTGGTTTGTGCAGCTGGCAAGGCCGATTGCTGCGACCAGAAGACCTACGGCAAACGCTCGACTGCGCATCATGACTCCCACGTGGACAGCGTCTTAACCATCATCCGGGTACGGTCCAACTCGACGTCCTGCCCAACGGGGTCACCAAAGCGGCCGTCCAGCATGTCATTCTGTGCAAAGATCATCACGCGGTACCTTCCGTTCCCGGCCGGAACATTGTCAAGCAGCACTTCGGGTGTCGTACACCAGTTGAACGATACGGTGGACTGCGGATAGCACTCGACGGACACCGTCGACCACTGCCCGGGAACTGACAGGTACAGGGATTGGTGCGACGCGACGCAAAACCGCCGAAGAAGTCCGCACTCCCGATCAACCCGATCGCAAGCAGGACGAAGGTCAGGACGTCAGCAGACATGGCGACAGCCTACGTCCGGAAAAGCGCGTCAGCGTGTGGCCGCGCAACCCGACATACCGACCTCAAGGCGCAAGCTACTCAAGGCTCATCACACGATCAGGTCGAAGAAGCTCCCGTCGTCCTTGTGGCGGAGGATCAGCTTGACCCGGCCGTCGGGAAGGATCTCCTTCTTGATGATGATGTGGCCGTCGTGGTACTCGCGCTCCTTCGAGATGCGTGGGGTCTCGCCGTGGCGCCAGTCGACCTCGACCGGTTCCCATCGCTTCGACTCTGCCGACTTGAAGGCGGCATCCATGATGGCGTTCACCACATACCCGTCGTAGAAGGACTCCTTGGGTTCACGACCCTCGTCCATGGCGTCGAACATGTCGGTGAACATGTCGACGTACCCGAGCTCGGCGACCTCATCTCCCACGGGGAACATCCATCCCCTGTCCGACTCGGCCTTCTCGGCGACATAGCCGTCACCGGTGCCACCGGACCACATCTCGAACCCGGTACGCAGGAAGCTGTTGATCCAGATGGTGCCGTCCGTTCCAGCGACCTCGTCACGCAGGTCCATCCCACCACGGAACGTCCACGACACCTCGAACTGGCCAAGGGCACCCGACTCGAACTTGATCAGGGCAACGGCGTTGTCCTCGGCATCGATCGGGTGCACCAGCGTGTCGGACCAGCACATCACCTCGACGGGTCGGTTGCCCTTGCCCATGAAGTCACGGATGATCTCGACACAGTGGCAGCCGAGGTCGACGATCGGACCTCCGCCTGCCTGCTTGACGTCCCAGAACCAGGCGGAGTGCGGACCGGGGTGTGTCTCACGGGACCGCACCCATGTCACATCCCCGATCGCACCGTTCTTCACCGAGTCCACAGCCTTCAGGTGCTTCGGGGTGTACACGAGATCTTCGAGGTAGCCGGCGAACACGCCCTTCTCCTCGACATAGTCCAGGATGCGCTTGGCCTCCTCGGCATCACGGGCGAGAGGCTTGGTGCACAGCACTGCCTTGCCCGCATCCGCCACGGCTTTGATGGCTTCCTCGTGGAGATGGTTCGGAAGGGCAACGACGACCGTGTCGACATCGGGATGGTCGATCGCTTCCTGCATCGAAGTCGTCGTGTTCGGGATGTCCCAACGCTCGGCGAACGCATCCGCCCGATCTTGGGTGCGGGAGTAGACGACGCTCACCCGGTCGCGGTTGCGCTGACCGTGGAGGGTCATCGTGTAGAAATCACCGATCAGCCCGGTACCGAGCATGGCGATCTGATGGTTGGTGTGGGTGGTCATGTGTGTGCTCCCTTCGGTCGCAGCTCCTGGCTGCTGGCTACTGGCTACTTGCCTGGTCTGATCCGTCTCGGTGCATCGACTTCGTGGTCGCTGGCTCCCCGGCCCCCCTGATCGGCTTCGCCGATCCGTCCCCCCTGAAGGGGCTCGCTAGGAGGCGGGCGGGGTTGGTCTCGAACAGCTTGTGTTGCATGGTGGGATCGATTCCGAGGGTTGCGAGGATGGTGCGGTAGGGGCCTGCCATCCAGGCCAACCCGGGATCGCCGCCGAGTGATGCCCAGAGCGTTCGACGGGCACCATCGGTGCCAAGCATCAACTGGTCCTCATAGCCCGCCTCGATGAGGCTGGCGAGCAGGCGTGCCGACCCATCCACGGCGTCTTCCTTCTGTCGGAGCGCTTGGTCGAACTCGAGGGTCACCCCGGAATCAAGGAGGTCACGGTGGTAGCCGTCGTCGGTGACCTTGTCCGTGTGGGACATCACGACACGAGCCAGGTCGACATCGAGTTCCGCCAGCGTGTCCCGTTGCTCGGCTGCACCACGGCCCTCCTCGCAGTGCGTGAGGATTGCACAGCCGGTTGCCGATGCGGTGGCTGCTGCCGCAGCGAACAAGGTACGAGCGTGGTCGGTCATGCCATCGTGGTTGGTAGCGACCTTCACAATCCCGGCTCGGACGGTGGTCGGTTCTGGTTCGCCGCGGATGCCGTCGTTGGCGTCGGCACCGTCCGTGATGTCTGCGATGAACGCTGCCGCCAGGGTCCCCTCGTCCATGTCGAGCACGTGGGGGACCCGCTCGTAGTACTTGTCGGTGTGCATCCCGGTTGCCATGACGATCTTGACGCCGGTTGCGGCGCTGATGTCGAAGAGCTGCACCGGCCCTCGCCCCGACCAGGCAGGCATGCAGTCCACCATGGTCCCCACTCCCGCTTCTGCGCAGGTGGCGAGTTCGTCGGCCGCGACGTCCGGGTCGTCGAGAACGATATGTGGCCATCGCTCGGCCACAAGGTCGCTGTCGATGATGAGGTGCTCATGCATGTAGGTGACGCCGAGCTCATCGGCCGGAACGTCGCCTGTGACCGTTCGGACTGCACCCGCGGGGATCACTCTGCGTCCTCCATCGAGAGGATCACACCCGCGGCGCGGACGGCGTCCTGTACCGCTCCTGCCGACACCGCACGTACCTCCCCCGAAGCCGTGGCGAGCGCAGCGGTCGTACCGGCGGCCTGCCCCATCGCCATGCACTGTGCCATCGAACGGATCGATGCCTGTGCATCGTGGGTCGCTGAGAAGCATCGTCCGGCGACCAGCGTATTCGATGCGTCCCGTACGATCAGAGTCCGGAGCGGGATCCCGACTGCTTCACCGTCGGGCAGATACTCCCACGTCGTGCCGGTGCCGGCCCCACCGTGGTGGTCCTCGATCGGTGCGCCACAGAGCGCGATCTGGTCGTCGAACTGCGTGGCTCCAAGGACGTCGTCCTTCGTGACCCGATAGTCCCCATACACCCGTCTCGTCTCGCGCATCCCGATCTGGGAGGAGAGTGCTCCGAGTGCTGCGTTCTCGTAGCCCGGAACACGGTCGACCAGAAAGCGGGCGTACTCGACTGCCTGCTTCCGACCCCGCATCTCGGCCCTCGTGAGGATCTCGGGATCCGTGGCATTGACCACGACACCGTCTCGGTGTTCGACTTGATCCAGGCGTGTCATCACGGTGGCGGTCATGCCCTCGATTGGAGTGATGTGGTCAGAGCCTTCCCGGCGGGGCAGGTCGTAGTCGCCCGAGTCGGCGGCCTCCGCCATCAGGCGATGCAGCTCGTCCTTGCCGATCGTGGCACGTCGTTCGTTGTCGACGTTGATCATCCGGAAGGTGGTGGTGAGCGTCTGGGCAGGGTCAATCTCGCCTGCGAGCTCGTACCCGAATCCGGCGTGATGGCAAAGGTCCGCATCACCGGAGGTGTCCACGACGATGTCGCACGTCACGTCGGCGAGGCCAGACTTCGTCGCGACGGTCATCCCGGTGATGCGTCCGTCGGTCACTGACACGTCCTGGACGAAGGCATGGAGAAGGACCTTCGCCCCTGACTGGAGGACGAGATCCTCCCACACCACCTTGAGATGCTCGGCGATGTAGGTGACACCCATTCCTGCGCCGTAGGTGTTCGGCCTCAGCAGTACCTCTCCGTAGTGACGAAGTCGTTCGACCACGTCGTCACCGACGCCGCCGACGATCTTCCGAGAAGCCGAGCCGGGTGTGTAGAACCCGTAGAACGTGTCGAGGACCGCCGTCGAGTTGCCCCCGAGGAACGGGAGCTTCTCGATCAGAAGGGTGTGGGCACCCGTACGGGCGGACGCGATCGCGGCGGACGATCCTGCCGCGCCCGACCCGACCACGACCACGTCATAGTGTCCGAGGGACGGGCGCGACATGACGACTCCGATCCCCTCGTCAGTGGATGTACGGGCGGAGCACATCCCTGGCGATCAGGAACCCGGCCTTGATGAGATCGTCGTTCGCCTCGAACCCACGGTCCTCATGTTCGACGGTGATGTCGCCCTCGTAACCACACCGGTACATCGCGGACATGAACGCCTGCCAGTCCACCTGACCGAGTCCCGGCAGTCGTGGCACCTGCCAACCGATGCCTGCGGACAGGATGCCGTTCTCGTAGAGGCCATCCTCGTCGATCTCGAGGTCTTTGGCATGCACGTGATAGATGCGGTCGCCGAACTCGGCGATGACCCGCTCGATGTCGATCATCTGCCAGATCAGGTGCGACGGATCGAGGTTCAGTCCGACGGTGTCGCCGAACTCAGCGAACATCTCGCGCCAGATGCGCGGGGAGTACGCAACGTTGTGACCTGATGGCCACTCGTCGTTCGAGAAGATCATCGGGCAGTTCTCGATGGCGATCTTCACGCCGTTGGCCTTTGCGTGCTCGACGATGTGGGGCCATTCGGACTTGGCGGCTTCCCAGTTCTCGTCCTGTGTCTTCGATGCGTCGGCTCCGATGAACGTGTTGACGACCGGGACACCCATGAGTGCCGCGGCTGAGATCACCTTCTTGATGTGGCCCTGGACGAGTTCACGGTGATCTGCCTCCGGGTGGAGTGGGTTCGGGTAGTAGCCGAGACCGGAAACGGTGAGACCCTTCGACGCGAGCATCGCGTTGATCTCGTCGCCCTTCTCCTGCGTGAATCCTTCGACGTCGATGTGCGTGATGCCGCCGTAGCGACGAGTCGCGCCCTCACTGACGGGCCAGCAGCAGATCTCCAATGACTCGAATCCATTGGCGGCGGCCCAATCGGCCACCTCTTCGAGCGAATGCTCCGGGAACGGTGCGGTCAACAGCCCAAGTTTCATGTCGGTCCTCCTTGTCGGTCGATTGCGATCCACCGCTGCTCTCGGGCACTGCGGGCAACGGCTTCGGTGACGAGCAACGCATCGTGCCCGTCTTTGAATGTCGGATATTCGGGCTCCGCGGATGGCGCACCGGACGCAACGTCCGCATACACCGCCGCAAACATCGCACGGAACGTATCGGGGTAGCCCTCGACGTGTCCACCGGGGTATCCGATGTGCGGTGCGACGGACGGATCGGCCAATGACGGATCCCGATGCATGAGTTCGTTCGGTCGTCCACGGTGACCGATCGTGAGCATGTCAGGGTTCTCGGAGAACCATGAAACGGACGACTCGGAACCGTCGATCTCGAACGTGATCGAGTTCTTGCGGCCGGCGGACACCTGTGACACAGCGACCAGACCACGCGCACCGTCGGAGAACCGCAGCATGATGCTTGCGGCGTCGTCGCTCGACATCGGCTCCTCGACGAGGTCGTCATCTTCACTCGTCGTGGCGAACGTCTCGACAGGCCCCGCGGGATGGCGCCGGACCGGGACGAACGTATGGAGATCCGCCATCACCTCGACCACGTCCTGGCCGGTCATGAACCGAGCAAGATCGAGCCAGTGCGATCCGATGTCCGCAACCGCACGGAGCTCACCGGCTTCTTCCGGCACGAGACGCCAGTTCCAGTCCGTATCGAGGAGGAGCCAATCCTGGAGGTAACCGCCGGTGATGTAGTTCACCTTGCCGAGCTTCCCGTTCCTCGCCATCGCTCCGGCCTGAAGCACGTTCGGATAGAACCGCAGGTTGAAGCAAACGGCATTGACGACGCCTGCCGATCGAGCCGCTGCGACGAGCTCGGCCGACTGTTCGGAGGTGACCGCCAACGGCTTCTCACATACGACGTGCTTCCCTGCGTTGAGACAAGCCAGCACCTGTTCGTAGTGGACGTTGTTCGGAGAAGCGATGTGGATGACATCGATCGCCTCGTCGGCAGCCAGGGCCTCCACGGATTCGTAGACCGTCGGGAGATCGGCGGCTTCCGCCTTCGCCCGTGCTCGCTCGGGAGTCGAACCCACGACCCCTACGACTGCGACCCCGATGCGCCGGAGGGCTTCGATGTGAGCGACACCGATGAACCCGACACCGAGGACTCCTGCTTTCAATTCCGAATACTTCTTCACGACATGCCTCTATTGCGATCTGGACATTGCTGCGTACACCCATGACAGCCCGAGCACGATCGAGCCGTACAACACCTGCTGGACGGCCTCGCCCGCGTTCAAGAACGTCAGCATCGACTGCAGGACACCGAGGATGAGCGCTCCGATGATCGTGCCTGTGTAGGTACCTACACCACCGAAGATGGAGGTTCCGCCGATCACGGCCGCAGCAACCGATGGGAGCAAGAGGAAACCTGCCAGCTGGAGGTCGACGGCGCCGATCCTGCCGCCCATGAGGATTCCGGCAATCGCTCCGAGCACACCGCTCAGTGCATACACGGCGACGAGCACCTGCCACGAACGGATGCCGGCGAGCCTGGAGGCGATCAGGTTGTCACCGAGCGCGTAGAGGTTGCGGCCGAACCCGGTGCGGCGGAGCATCAACACGATGATCGCCGCCACTGCTGCCCACACGATCGCCGCATACGGGATGATGTCCCACAAAGTCCCCTGACCGAGGGTGACCACGAAGTCGGGCATGCGCGTCGAACCCGCGAAGATCGTCGTCGCCCACTGTGTGAACAATCCGAGCAGTATCCCCGACATCGCCAGGGTCATGATGAGTGGGTTCACACGGAACACGCCGACTCCCACCCCGTTTGCGGTCCCCGCCAGGAGACCGACGACGATGCCAAGGATGATTGCGACGACGGCACCCTGTGGCGACTGGTTTGCGGTGACGTACGCCGATGCCGTGGCGATCATCGCGATCGACAGGTCGATCCCTCCGGTCAGCATCAACGTCGTTTGCCCCGCGGCGAGGATGCCGATCGGCACGGCGAACAGCAGCGAGTTCCGCAATCCGGCGAAGGTGAACGAACCGTCCCGGATCAGATAGGTCGGCTGGATCAGGAACGTCACCCCGATGAGGAGGACCAACACACCGATGAGCACCAACTGTGGCCGTGCCGCGATCCGCCGTCCCAACGAAGCCTTCTGCGGATCGTCTGGGACCTGGGATCCGGAGTCTGTGATCTGTTGTGTCACTTCAACCGCCTCCTTCGCCACTCGAGGAGCCCGGCGACCATCATCACGAGGACGATGAGAACGCCTTGGATGACCTGGGCGTAGTTCGGATTGACTCCGAGAGCGCTCAGGATCGGATTGAAGAAGAACAGGATGATGGCAGCAGGGACCGCGGCGATGAGCGAGCCGATACCACCGGTGAGCGCCACTCCGCCGAGCACGATGGCGGCGACGGAGTTGAGCGTCAGGTTGCCACCGACCGTCGTGGCGTTCCCGACACCTGAGATGGCCAGCGAGGAGAACCCGGCGATGGCCGACAACCCACCGGCGACGGCATAGGAGACGATCTTCGTGCGTCGTGCGTCGACACCGGAGAGGAACGCCGCATTCGGGTCGGACCCGAGTGCGTAGATCGACAGGCCGGATCGCGTGCGACCGACCCACCACGCGACGATCGCAATCGGAATCGTGATCACCACGATCGCCGGCCACGGATTGGAACTGATGCCGGTCTCCGAACCCGTGAACAACCAGCGGAACGCACCAGAAGAACCACCGCCGACCTTGGGGAGGATCATCAGTGCCAACCCTTGGAAGATGTACAGCGAACCAAGCGTGACGACGATGTCGGGCACCTTGGACACGCTGATGACCCAACCGACGAGTCCGTTGAGGATCATCGCCCCGAGGAAGATTGCGATCGCGATCAGGATGATGACGCCGAATGGCTGACCCTCCATGTACTGGGCCCCGGCGGCACTGGTGAGTACGAGCATCCCACCTACACCGAGGTCGATCCCCCCGGCGATCACCACGACCGCTTGTGCCGCCGCGAGGAACACCCACGATGTGCCTCCGTTGATGATGTTCGCGACCTGGAACGACCCGAACTTCGGGATCAGCGTGGCATACCAGACGACGAGGATGAACAGCGTGATCCAGACACCAGTCGTCCATCCATGTCGCTGCACCCAGCGTCGCATACGCGGGGTCGTGGACGTCGTTTCGTTCGTCGGAGGCGCCGTCGTCGTCATGTCGACTCCAAGGCGTGGGCGGCGGTCAGGAGGACTTCTTCGGTCGCCGAGATGGCGTCCTGTTCGTGGACGATCCGTCCGTCGTACATGACAAGCACCCGGTCGCACACGAGGGGTATCTCGCGGAGCTCGCTCGTGTAGAGCAGGATCGCTGCGCCGTCGGCGGCGAGTTCCTTGAGGAGCTCGTATATCTGTGCCTTCGTCTGGATGTCGATGCCGCGGGTCGGGTCGAAGCAGAGAAGCACGTCGAAACCGGCGACCAACCACCGTCCGATGGTCACCTTCTGCTGGTTCCCGCCGGACAAGCGTCGGAGCTCGCTCGCTGCGCGTGTGTCGATGTCGAGACGCTCGACCGCACTGTTGACGCGCTTCGTCTCGTCTCGGAGGAGACCGAACCAGCGTCCGATCCGGTTGTACAACGGCGTCGCAAGGTTCTCACGCACAGACCGCTGCGGAAGCAGCGCATCCTGTCGATCACCGGGAACCAGCGCCACACCACGCCGAATGGCGTTGTACGGGGAATGAGCATTCAGCGGCTCCCCACCCACGAGTACCTGTCCACCGGACGGTCGGTGATCGCCCGACAACACGTTGAACAGGTCGTCCTGCCCCTGACCCTCCAACGCCGTGATACCGAGGATCTCCCCACGTCGCAGTTCGAACGACACGCCGTTGACCCGTCCTCGGAACTCGAGATCGGATGCTTCGAGGGCAATCTCCCCGTACGTTCGCTCGGCTGCGACCGCATCTTCATCCACCGCCTCGACCGCCTCGGCAAGCTCCTCACCGAGCATCGCAGCGACGAGCTCAGGCTCGTCGACGCCCTCGAGATCGAGATGCGCCACATCGCGGCCGTTCCGGAGAATCGTCGCACGATCACAGATGTCGAGGATCTCGGAGAGTCGATGGGAGATGAAGAGGACCGACCGTCCGGTGTCACGCCACTCGCGAGCGACATCGAAGACCAGTTCCGCCTGCTCGGGGGTCAGCGCCGCCGTGATCTCATCGAGCATCAGCAGCTGCGGATCGTGCGCCAGGGCACGTGCAAGGTCGACGAGCCGCAGCGTGGCGAGGGGGATGTCCCTCACGAGGAGGGCGGTATCGAGATCGCCGAGATGCATGCGTTCGAGCCAGGGGGCGATCTCGGACTTCGAGATCCCGGAGATCGTGAGGTTCTGGTCGACGGACAGATCCGGGATGAGGGCAGGGTCCTGGAAGACGGTCGAGATCCCTTTGGACGTCGCATCGCTCGGACCCGCCAGGGAAACCAAGCCGCCGTTGACCTTGATGGTGCCGGCATCGTCGGGGATGACCGCGGCCAGGATCTTCACGAGCGTGCTCTTACCGGCGCCGTTGGCTCCGAGGAGCGCGTGGATCTCGCCGGGTGCGACGGAGAGGTCGACCGAGCGCAACGCGACGACCGGTCCGTAGCTCTTGGCCACGCCAGTCGCCTCGAGGAGGTGTGGTTTCGGTTCCACGCGTTCGGTCCTGTCCTTTGGTTCCTGCGCTCAACGGCAGGCTCCGTCCCGCGGTGATGTGGGACAAAGCCCGGGGTTCAACCCAGGACTGCGGATGGTGGTCGAAGGTGGTGGGGCCCCGGAGGACCCCACCACTGCTTCGGTCGATTCGGGCTACTCGCCAGGGCCCTTGCAGGCGATGACGTCGTCAGCCGTGTAGCTGGTGTAGGGCTCGATCTCCATGTAGGAGCTCCAACCCTCGGTCAGTCCTTCGACGTAAACAGCTTCGAGCTCTTCCTGCGTGGAGAGAGCAACCGGCGTCAGGAGCGTGCGCTTTGACACGTCCTGGCCTTCGAGGATGTTCAGTGCGATGGCCGCACCGGCACCACCGACGGACGGCGGGTTCGACACGGCAACGCCGGTCAGCCCTTCGCCTTGCAGGTCGATCAGCTGTCCGATGAACGCGTTGTTGTCAGCACCAACGACCGGCACGTAGTCGACACCGGCGACCGGGAACTGCTCGACGACCGAGTAGTCGATACCCGAGGTCCAGATACCGTCGACCTCTTGGGTCGTCAGGATCTCGAGCGCCTGCTGGGCACCTTCAGTCGGCTGCCAGCCGGTGAAGACCTCAGCCACGATCTCGATGTTCGGGTACTCGGCCAGTGCGGCCTGGAAACCCGTGTCACGATCCGTGTCAGCACCGACACCGTCGATACCACGCATGTAGGCGACCTTGCCTTCGCCGCCGAGCTCTTCGAAGAGCCAGCGTGCACCGAGCTCGCCGTAGGCGACCTGGTCGTTCGACACGAGGTAGGCAGCATCGGTGGTGACGCCGTTGTCGACGACGACCACGACGATTCCCTGATCGGTTGCTTCCTCGATCACTGCGTTGAACGCCTCAGGATCACCCGGGTTGAGGATGATCGCATCGACGCCCTGCGAGATGAGGCTCGTGATGTCACTGATCTGTCCGGCGGTGTCGGTGTCGCGGTTCAGCAGAACCACTTCGTCGACGTTGCCGCGTACTTTGGCTTCTGCCTTGATGGCGCAAATCATCTGCTCACGCCACGAGTTACCGACCACGTTGTTCGAGACGCCGATGGTGAAGGTCTCACCGTCACCGCCGCCCGTGGTGGTATCCGTGCTGTCGTCGCTGCTACAAGCCGCAGCAACGAGTGCGAGCACCAGCAGAAGGACCGCGACCCGAAGGCCCTTGGTCATCTTCTTCATTGATGTCTCCTTGTCCGTGTGTTCCGGCCCGGCAATGCCGAGCCTCTCCCGCCGCGTCCCGAGCAACCAACGATGCCACTCGGATCCTGACGAAAGTCTTGGGAGGTGAGGGGCTTCATGCGACGGCCCCGACCCGCGATTCGATGTCTGCATCGACGACCGCGGGATCGAGGATGCTGTCGATGACCATCACGGCGGCACCGACCACTCCGGCAGTGTCCCCGAGATCGGAGACCCGTACCTGGAGGTCGTTGGTCGTGAGGGCAGTCGACCGGTGATAGATCGTCTCCCTGATACCGGCGAGGAGCGGTTGCCCCGCCCGGGCGATGTCGCCGTTGATCACGATGACCTCGGGGTTGAGCAGGTTGATGACGCCGGCGAGCATTCCGCCAACCCTCGTGCCGGCCTTCCGCACGGCGACGACGGCGTCGGGGTTCCCGCTGAGGACCAAGTCGACCACTCCTCGCGCGTTCTCGACGTCATAGCCCGCCGCACGCATCTCTTCTGCTAGCGCAGCTCCACCGGCGACTCCCTCGAGACAGCCGACATTTCCGCAGTTGCAGACGGCTTCGGTGTCCGTCTGGATGTGCCCGATGTTCCCCGCCGCACCCTTTGCCCCGCGGTGTACATGACCGTCGATGATGATCCCACCACCGATACCGGTTCCGATCTTGACGACCACCATGGACGTAGGGCGGGGGTCGGACAGCCAGAACTCACCGAGTGCCATGATGTTCACGTCGTTGTCGACGAGCACCGGCACTCGGAATCGATCACGGAAGCGATCGCCGATCGGGTAGTCGTGCCACCCCGGCATGATCGGTGGATCGCTCGGACGACCGGCGGCAAAGTCAATGGGTCCGGGAACACCGATGCCTACACCACGAACGTCATTCGGCGACATGCCCGTGGCATCGAGCAACTCGTCGAAGACCTTCATGGTCGTTGCAAGGACCGGGTCCGGTCCGTCAGCGATGAGGAGGTCCATCGCACGTTCATCCAGGACGGATCCGTCGAGATCGGTCACGGCGAAGCGCGCTCGGGTGGCACCAAGATCGGCAGCGAGGACGACGCCGGATTCGCTGTTGAAGCGGAGCAGGGTCGGTGGGCGGCCACCGGTTGATCGGGCCTCTCCTGCCTCGACAACGAACCCGGCGTCGATGAGGGAATCAACGCGCTGGGTGACGGTCGATCGGGCCAACCCGCTGAGATCGACGAGGTCGGACCGCGTGATCCCATCGGTCGCTCTGATCAGCTCCAAGAGCTGACCGGGAGACTCCATGGGGTTGGGGAATCGGCGAAGACTGGATGCCATGTGATGTCTATACAAGCAGCCACTTATGTCACTGTCAAGACAAAAGTTCGATGATTCTCGAACAAACTTCGTCGATGGGCGAACAAACGGAACGACCGTCACTCGCCGTCCTCCGAGTCACCGTCGGCCCGCAGAACCCGAGCAATCCGGGTCCCATGCTCCTTGTATGCAGCGTCGAACAACTCGGCGGACCGGTCCGCTCCGACCACCGATCCCGACGAAAGCACGGGAGGTAGTGCCCCGCGTTCTTCGAGAAGCGCCGCGGTCTGGACCTTGATCGCGTTGACGATCGCGGCGTTGCTGATCGTCGAACCTGGTCCGACACGGGTCTCGGGACCAGCGATCTGGACGAGACTGTCGCCGATCGGTGTCCCGATGTCGATCACCACGTCAGCGTGGTCCAACAGTCGGGTGCCGGAAGAATGACCAGATGACGCCTGCTTCGAGTGCTCCACCGCGGTGACCGCCACGACCTTCATCCCTCGCTGCTGAGCACCCATGGCGATTTCGATCGGCACTGCGGTGGTACCGCCATGGGAAAAGACGATCATCATGTCGTCCGGACCGAACTGGAAGTTCGAGAGGATCACCTCACCGAGACCTTCGACACGTTCGATGTACATCGCCTGTCGCTGCCCGTTCACACCGGTCACCTGTGTATGAAAGGTCATCGACAGCTCGGCCATCGGGTGGAATCCGGGGTAGGAGCCGTACCGGGGGAACATCTCCTCGAGCGGTATCCGCGAGTGACCGGTGCCAAAGAGGTGGACGAGGCCACCGGCGGCAATCGTGTTCGCTGCCATGGCACTGGTCTCGGAGATGGCATCGGCCTGGGTGCCTCGGATGTACTCCAAGAGTGCCGCTGCCTTGTCGAACCACTCGTCGACGAGATCCCAATGAGGTCGTTCGTCAGTCACTCGTTCGTCTCCGTCTCAACCGAAAGTCGTTGCCCAACAAATGTATAGACATATTACCTCGGTAGCACCAACTCGCAAGGTGCCACGCGCGCTGCTCGCTATTCCGTGCGCACGAGGTCGGTGACGCCCCATCCGCCATCGACTGCGATCGATTGACCGGTGATCACGCGAGCTTCGTCGCTGAGGAGGAAGGCTGCTGTGGCTGCGACGTCCCCGGGGTCGAGGAGGCCACCTGCGAGCGGCTGCTTCGCTGCCGCAAACGCCACGATCTCGGGGTCGTCAGCCGCTCGGCGGGCCATCGGGGTCCGGACGAGGCCTGGGGCGACAACGTTCACCCGGATGCCCGACGGGGCGTAGTACGCAGCCATCGATCGGGCGAGCGAGATCTCCGCACCCTTGATCGCGGCATAGGCATGGGTCGAGAACATCGCCGGCGACGGGGACGTCGCAAGGACACTCGAGATCAGCACGATCGACCCACCACTGGCCTGATCGAGCATTGCCTGCACGGCTTGGCGAGCAGCGAGGAAAGGTGGGTGACCGTTGAGTTCGAGCGTGGACGTCCAGCCATCCAACGGAACCTCGTGGAGCGGCCCATCCCCGAATCGACGACCGCTCCCGCCGACGACCGCGTACAGGCCGTCGATCCCGTGGAGCACGTCGACGGCCGTCTCGAATGCCTCGACTGCCGCTGACTCGTTGGTGAGGTCCGCGGCTTTCCAGTCGGCGGTTCCGCCATGTGCGCTGATTCTCTCGACCAGACTCTGGCAGTCAGACTCGTCGATCGAGATGACGAACACGTTCGCCCCCTCAGCCGAGAAACGGTGCGCTCCTGCTTCCGCCATCCCGGTGGCGCCGGTGATCACGATCCTCTTTCCGGCCAATCGACCCGGCATCACGCCCTCCATGCCCACTGCTCAAAATGTATATACCTTTGTACAGGATAGCGGGCATGGAGGAGGAGGCCATGGCTCCTTCACGGTGCGGTGCACCCGGCTCGTTCGCGGTCTCGGCATCGCTCGTTCGCCCTAGTCTCGCGGCCATGTCCCAAGTGCTTGCCGTCGTGTCGGCCGTGTTGTTCGGCTTCGCCGATTTCGTCGGAGGTTTGGCGAGTCGACGCACTGCTCCGTGGACCGTCGCGGGATGGACCCAGGTGTGTGGTCTCCCCGTCTTGTTCCTCGGACTCCTCATCGTCGATGCGACCGCCGTCGAAGCGTCGGACCTGGTCTGGGGTGCTGCAGGCGGAGTGATCGGACTCATCGGATTGGCAATCATGTACTCGGCGTTGGCCGCCGGGAAGATGTCCGTCATCGCACCGATCATCGGAGCAGGTGCAGCTGCGATCCCTGTGGCATACGCGGTCGCCGTAGGCGAACGCATCGAGCCGATTCATTGGGCCGGAATCGCCTTTGCAGTCGTCGGCGTCTGGCTGTTGTCCGCCGAACCTGGTGCCGACCGTGTTTCCCTACGGTTGTTCGGTCAGGCGATTGCAGCAGCCGTCGCGTTCTCAGTGTTCTTCATCGCCATGGGTCAGACGAGTGAAGCGTCAGGCTTGTGGCCGCTCGCCGCGGCTCGGTTCGCGTCCGTCCCGATCGCAGCCGCAGTCATCGTCGTCTCGAAGACAGCTGCGCTGACTCCCAAGGGGGCATGGCGCCTTGTAGCGGTGTCGGGCATGTTGGACATGGGGGCGAACGTTGCGATCGTGCTGGCGGTGCAACGCGGTCCGGTCGGGATCAACGCAGTACTCGGATCCTTGTATCCCGTGTTCACAGTCGCCGCGGCGATCTTCATCCTCCGTGAGCATCCGTCGAGTCGCCAAACAGCAGGCATCGCAGCCGCATTGGTTGCGATCGTGCTCCTCGCGCTCTAGCTCAGTGTCGCGGGCAGGTCGACCCGCACCGCTCCGCCGTCGCCCGGGACGATCGCGACCGAACCCTCAAGGGCGTCGACGAGTGCACGCACGATGGCGAGCCCCAGTCCCGCACCGCCATCGTCACGCGTACGTGCGGGATCCGAACGTGTGAACGAGTCGAAGGCCACGGGAGCGAACGCCGCGGAGAACCCGGGGCCCTCGTCTCGAACGACGATCGAGACCCCACGATCCTCCGCGGCCACGGCGACCGTGACCGTCGATCCATCCGGTGTGTGACGCACCGCGTTGTCCAGAAGGTTTCGCACGATCCGACCGAGCGCACCCCCCGACGAATCGATCGTGTAGCGACGATCGGACTTGAGAAGGAGCGACACGTCCTTCTTCGAGGCGATCGGGCGAACCACCTCGATCGCTTCGTCGACCACCTCGGTGACGTCGACGGGTTGCGGGTCCAGGTCGAGGTCTCCCGACTCGGCGCGTGCGAGGAGGAACAGGTCATCCACCAATCCACGGAGCACATCGATGTCGGACTGGATAGAGGCGAGGTATCGATCGGGATCGTCACCCACGCCGTCGACGATCGCTTCAGCGGCGACCTGCATCGATGCGAGCGGAGTCCGGAGATCGTGCGAGACGGCGGCGAAGAATTCGCGACGTCGAGCGTCCTCCTCCTCTTGCACCGCACGCGCCTCCGCCAACTGCTGCGTCAGGGCATCGATGTCCGCCGCCAGGGCGCCAAGCTCGTCGGACCGTTCGACGTCCGTGCGGGCGGAGAGGTCGCCCGACGCAACCCGGGATGCCGTGGACCGCATCCGTTCGACGTCCTGTGTCATCGAAGAACTGGCCGACACTGCGAAAGCGACAGCTGCGACGAGGCCGAATCCGAGGACGACGAGCATCAGGGTCAGGTCGTGTTCGGACACGAACATCCGGTTGGCCGCGATCGCCAACCCTGCACTTGCCACCACGAGCGACACAAGGGAGAGGAGGAAGAGTGTCACGATCAATCGTCGACTCCTCGATGCGAGCTTTGGGAGAAAGATGCCGGCGAGCGACGACACCACGGCGAGGACGACGAAGAGCAACGCCAACTGCGTGCGTTCCGAGGCCGACGGATACATCGTCACCTCGAACAGCGCGATCCCGACGAGTACCGCGATCCCCGTACCGACGATGATCCTCATCCCTCGAACCTGTATCCCTTCCCCCACACGGTCGTGATGCGCTGCGGGTTGTCCGGGTCCGCTTCGATCTTCTGACGTAGGCGCCGCACATGCACGGTGACCGTCGAAGCGTCCTGCCACTCAGGGCGAGAACCCCAAACGGACTCGAGTAGCTCTGCGCGCGTGAAGACGCGCCGCGGGTTGGCGACGAAGCAGAGCAGCAAGTCGAACTCAAGTGGGGGCATCGTGACCGGTTCGCCCGCAAGCCACACCTCTCGAGCGCCACCGTCGACGACGAGGTCACCGCTTTCGACCTTGATCGGTTCCTCCTCCGGAGGTGCGGTACGGCGGAGCACCGTTCGAACACGCGCCGCCACCTCTCGGGCACTGAACGGTTTCACGACGTAGTCGTCGGCACCGAGCTCCAACCCGAGGAGGCGGTCGGTCTCGGCCGACCGCGCCGACAACAGGATCACGGGGACGTCGCTGGCCTCCCTGATCTCGGAGAGCACGCTGTACCCGTCCTTGCCGGGCAGCATGATGTCGAGGACGATCATCTGCGGGGTGTGCAACCGAACCATGTCGGACACCTGGGATCCGTCGTCGCACTCGATGCAGGTGAAGCCGTCCCGTTCGAGATAGGCACGGACGACCTCACGCACCATCGGTTCGTCATCGACGACGAGGATGGGGGCGGCACTGTCGGACATGATGGGAGCGTAGGCGGCGAGGCGTGTTGGCGCGGTCCGATGGTCCGACTGTCCGACAATCCAACAATCCGACCCTCCAACCCTCCCTTCGTCCTGCGTTCTTCGGCTCGCATAGACTCGTTCGCAGGAGGAACCAACACATGACCCGCTCGTTCACCGACCACCTTGCCGCCGAGACCGCCGAGATCAAAGAGGCCGGGCTGTTCAAGAGTGAGCGGGTGATCGCTTCGCCACAGGATGCGGTGATCACGCTTGATGACGGCACCGAAGTCATCAACTTCTGTGCGAACAACTACCTCGGACTCGCCAACGACCCGACGCTCGAAGAGGCTGCTCGCGACGCCGTCGAGAACTACGGGTACGGCATGGCATCGGTCCGCTTCATCTGTGGGACGCAGACTGTCCACAAGGCCCTCGAAACACGCATCAGCGAGTTCCTCAAGACGGAGGACACCATCCTCTATTCCTCCTGCTGGGATGCAAACGGCGGATTGTTCGAGACGGTCCTCGGTCCGGAAGACGCGATCATCTCGGATGCGCTGAACCATGCATCGATCATCGACGGCGTACGACTGTGCAAGGCCAAACGATTCCGGTATGCGAACAACGACATGGAGGACCTTGAGCGACAGCTGATCGCCGCCACGGGCGCTCGCTTCAAGATGATCGCAACAGACGGCGTGTTCTCGATGGACGGAGTGATCGCCAACCTCCCTGCCATCTGTGACCTGGCCGATCGATACAACGCCATCGTGATGGTCGACGACTCACATGCGGTCGGATTCCTCGGACCGAACGGTGGGGGCACGCCCGACTACTACGGGATCCAGGATCGAGTCGACATCGTGACGGGGACGTTCGGCAAGGCCCTCGGTGGTGCAAGTGGTGGCTACACGTCCGGGCCCTCAGAACTCGTGGCGCTGTTGCGCCAACGGTCACGTCCCTATCTGTTCTCGAACTCCCTGGCCCCAGCGATCGCAGCGACCACGATCCGGGCAATCGATCTCCTCGACGAATCGGGCGACTCGAGACAACGGCTCGTCGACAACTCTGATCGGTTCCGGAGCGCGATGGCTTCGGCCGGGTTCGAACTCGCCGGAGCGGACCATCCGATCATCCCCGTGATGCTCGGGAACGCTCGCCTGGCTTCCGAGATGGCCGATGCACTCCTCGAGCGCGGCGTGTACGTGATCGGATTCTCGTTCCCCGTCGTCCCGAGGGGCGAGGCCCGCATCAGGACGCAGATGTCGGCGGCACACACACCGGAACACATCGACACGGCAGTCGACGCGTTCATCTCCGTCGGACGCGAACTGGGTGTCATCAGCTGATGCGAGCCCTCGTCAAGGCGAAGCCCGAACAGGGCATCTGGATGGAGGACATCGAACGGCCCGAGCCGGGACCGAACGACGTCCTCATCCGAGTCCTCAAGACCTCCATCTGTGGGACGGACCTCCACATCGTTGCGTGGGACGAATGGGCAGAGGCAACGGTCCCGACGCCGATGACGATCGGTCACGAGTACATGGGTGTGATCGAGTCGATGGGGTCCGAAGTGACCGAGTTCTCGGTGGGCCAGCGAGTCTCCGGAGAGGGGCACATCGTCTGCGGCCACTGTCGGAACTGCCAGGCCGGCAGACGGCATCTGTGCATCCACACGATCGGTGTCGGTGTGAACCGGCCTGGGGCCTTTGCCGAGTATGTGGTCATCCCCGGATCGAACGTACAGCCGATCCCCGACAGCGTGGACGACGACATCGGATGCATCCTCGACCCCCTCGGCAACGCCGTCCACACGACCCTCGCGTTCGACCTCGTCGGTGAAGATGTTCTGATCACTGGTGCGGGACCGATCGGGATGATGGCCGTGGCGATCGCCCGTCACGTCGGCGCACGCTTCATCGTGACCACCGACGTCAACCAGTATCGCCTCGACATCGCCGCGTCGATGGGTTCGGACCTCGCGATCAACCCGACCATCCGACCCGTTGCGGAATCGATGGATGACCTGGGCATGACGGAAGGATTCGACGTCGGGCTCGAGATGTCCGGCGTCTCGTCCGCACTCCACGACATGATCACGACGATGAACAACGGTGGAAAGATCGCCCTGCTGGGTATCCCGCCGAAACAAGCGCCGATCGACTGGAACGACATCGTCTTCAAGGGCCTGACCCTTCAGGGCATCTACGGTCGGCGGATGTTCGAGACCTGGTACAAGATGCTTGCGATGCTCGAAACCGGTCTCGACGTACGACCCGTCATCACCCACCACTTTCCTGCAGAGGAGTTCGAAGCTGCGTTCGACGTGGTCCGGTCAGGGAACTCCGGCAAGGTCATCCTCGACTGGGTGTGAGCTGCGACGATCTCCGATGGCCGATCTCCGATCGTCCGTGCCAGAGCTAGTAGCGCCATCTGGCGCATGGCTCATGGCTCATGGCTCAAAGCGCAAGGCTCATGGCTCAAGGCTCAAGGCTCATGGCTGAGATTGGAGATCTCCGATCTCCAATCTCACGGGCATTGCACCGCGATCAGGGCCACGTCGGTGGTCGAGGAGTTGCCTCTCGAGTCCGTTGCGGTGATCGTCGGTGATACGTCGCCCGGTGCGACGAACGGACCGATCTGGGCCGAATACACATTGTTCCCTTGGTACACGAGCTCGGTCCGGACACCATTCCCGCCCGCCGGATCCCAGCGGACATAGACCTCGTCAATCGCCGCATCGTCCTGGACGATCACCGAAATCGTGGTCGTGGACGGTCCACACACACGAGTGTTCGGGATGAACACGGTGTCGGGGCGAGCCTGGGGCCGAAGGAACACCGGAGCTATCTCAACCGACCCGCTGAGCTGCACGGACTCGTCGTCGTCGTCTCCGACGATCGCCAGCGTGTCGGCATAGTCGCCCTCGGCCCATCCCGATCTATCCATGGAGATGTTGATCGTGGTCGAGTCGCCCGGCTCCAGCGTCCCGCCGACATCCCCGACAGCGTACGGGCCGGAACCAATCGATGCCGACCACGATGTCGGCTGATCACCTTCGTTCGTCAGGAGGATCGCAACGCTCGCCCTGGTCGAACCAAAGTCGATTGACGACTGACTGACCGTCAGATCGGACGGGCCGGGAACCGTAGTCGGAGGGGCCTCTTCCGATGGGTCCTCGGGTGAGGGGGCATCTCCTGGTGCTGGTGGAGCGTTGACGTCGGGGGCGTCCTCTGGATTCGTCGATGTGGTCGAGCCCATCGTCGTCGATGAAGTCAGCGTCACCGGTTCACCGACCGGCGGCTCGGTCTCGTTCGCCGCCGACCAGATGACGCCGCCGACGAGGAGAGCGACGACTGCGGCGATCGTCGCGATGGCTGCCTTGACGGCCGTCGTCACCCCTGTAGAGGTCGTCGCTGGTGATGCAAGCGAAGCCGTTGCCTTCGCAAGAACCTTGTCGCGCAACGCTTCGGGCGCCGGGATGAAGATGACACTCGGGAGCAGAGCCGCAGGGGAAGCCAAGAGCGCACGGTTCTCCGTGCAGACGTCGCAGGACTCGACGTGCCGTGTCACCTTCGACCGGACATCGAGATCGAAACGGCCGTCCCAACCGTCGAGGAGGCTTGCCAACTCGGCGCAGTCATCCTGACCCCTACGAGCGATGAGGAGCGCACCGAGCGCCTTCTCGACGCGGTCCCGCATCCGAGACAACATCACGTGGAGATGTGACGTCTTGACGCCCATTGCCTCCGCGAGATCGTCGCCGTCGAGCCCCTCGACGAGATGAAGGGTCATGAGGTCTCGGTCTCGATCCTGGAGCCCGGCCACTGCTGACCAGACGAGTTCCTTGAGTTCTTCCTGAGCGAGCCCGTAGGACGGATCCGGGTCGGAGACGAGCTCCTCACTGAGGTCGTCGACCGGCTGTGTCTTCGCTCGTTTTCGGCCCTCGGCGTTGGCCTCGTTCCGTGCGATCGAGAAGAGCCAGGGCCGGAGCTTCGCCGGATCTCGCAACTGCGAAAGCTTGGTGGCGGCGCGAACGAACGTGTCCTGCGTCGCATCGGCCGCGGAGTGGGGGTCACGCAACATGACGAAGCAGTACGAGTGCAGCCGGTCGGCATAGCGGTCGTAGATCGCAGCGAACGCGGCGGACTCTCCGGCGAGCGATCGCTCCACCAGCTGGGCATCGGTTTGGGTTGAGTAGTTCTCCATACACATAGGAACGATGCGTCCCACCCCCGATTCTTACACCCCAGCTGGCCAGATCACGGATCACAGATCACAGATCACAGATCACAGCCTTGGGCCTTGGGCCTTGAGCCGTGAGCCGTGAGCCGGAGCGGGTACTGGTCGGAGCTCGGGGATCGGATGGTCGGAGATCGCCGCAGACGCGGATCCATGATCCATCATCGATGATCGGAGAGCGGAGCTCCTGGCTCCTGGCTCCTCGTCACGAGATCGGAGATCGGAGATCGGAGATCGTCCCCAACCGGTCTGCCGCAGACGGTCCGAAAGAAATCCTGGAGTGGGGTGTAAGAGTTCCTCGGGTGGTGCATCTCTCCTGTGTCCGGAACACGCCGGACCGAAGTGAAACGGGAGAATCCACATGACCGACCAGACCCCCCAGACCCCGACCACCAACCGGTGGCAGTACGCGTTGTTCGCCGCAGGCATCGTCCTCGCAGCCGCTCTCGCTGCGATCGCGATCGCAGCGAACAGCTCAGCAAGCGAGCCCACCCCAACCGACGAGCCAGTCGCGATCACGTCCACGACGACAACGACCACGGTGGCCCCCGATTCCGATCTCGACATCGAAGACGATGCCCCACTCGGGCCCACACCCAGCGAAGAAGAGGCAGACTCGCCTGAGGTCGAGGAAGAGCCAGCGCCCGAACCCGAGCCAGAGCCCGAACCGGAACCGGACCCCTCGCCCGCCGAACTGGTCGTGCCCGAATCCCTCGATCTTGAGGACGATGACACGGCGATCCTCACGATCGCAAACGACGGTGACCTGCCGATGGACATCTTCAGCATCTCGTCCGATTTCGCAGGATTCAGTGTCAACGGTCCCGGCAACCTGGTTGAAGGCGGTGCGCATCTCGACTTCGGAGTCTCTGTGGACGACAGCATCCTCCCCTGGGGTGAGTACACGGTGTATGTGGACGTCTCGACGAGCGCCGGCGACGCAGTTGTCGAGCTGCACGGCTTCAAGGAACTCCAGGTTCTGCTCCTCGACTACGACGTCGAGGTCGTGACCCCGGCGCTGTTCGTGCCACACGGCTACCCATGGGCGACGATCCAGATCATGAACAACGAGGACTTCGAGGTGAACCTCAACATCGATGAGGACCACGCACGCCTCACGAGCCCCGACTACATCACGCTCGACCCCGGCATGAATGAGCTCAAGCTGCCGATCGCGATGTGGGCGGTCGATCCCCTCACCGTCATGCAGATGCAGGTCGACCTGTCCTGGCTCATCGGACAGCAGACCGTCACGATCACGAAGATGGGGATGTAGCCCAATCCCGATCGACGGAGCAAGAGAGCCCCGACTCCCCGGAGTCGGGGCTCTTGCGCGTCAACGACAGCGGTGCGGCGGTCGCTGCGGGACTCCAATCGCTCGGGGAAAAATCGCTCAGATCGGGTCGCGCAACACGGGACAGGTCATGCAATGCCCACCACCCCGACCGCGACCGAGTTCACCACCCGCGATCTCAAGTACGGTGATGCCAGCCTTGCGCAACTGCGCGTTCGTCCATTCGTTGCGGCGATAGGCAACGACGACGCCCGGTTCGAGAGCGACGACGTTGTTCCCGTCGTCCCACTGCTCACGCTCCTGCTGGAAGACGTCCCCACCCGTTTGCACCACCCGGAGCTGGTCGATCCCCATCGCCTTCTGGACGACCGTGAGCCAGTCGTCGGTCTCTTCGACGACCTCGATGCCACCATCCCCCGGGTAGTAGCTCACCGGTTTGATCTGATCGATCACCGGTTGGTAGACAGTCACGAGGTCGCGATCACAGAACGTGAACACCGTGTCGAGGTGCATCGACGCCCGATCGTGAGGCATCTTCGCCGCGATCACACGGGACGCTGCACCCGCATCGAACAGGGTCTGCGCGACCTGGCCAATGGCCTGGTAGGTCGTCCGCTCACCCATCCCGATGAGGACGACACCATCGCCGACCGGCATGACATCGCCCCCTTCGATCATCGAGTTGCCTCGGTCGATTCCGGGGGGATCCCCCCACCAGATCGAGAAGTCACCGTCGCGGAACGCCGGGTGGAACTTGTAGATCGCCGCGAGGTGGAGGGTCTCCTGCCGACGCGCGGGATAGAACATCGGGTTCAACGTGACGCCTCCGTAGATCCAGCAGGAGCTGTCACGCGTGAACAATTGATTCGGGAGCGGAGGGACGACGAACTCGTTCGTCCCCCATGCCTTCGCCAGGGTCCCACCGAAGTCCGAAGGAAGCTCGCTGACGGTCACTCCGCCGATGAGGTGATCGACGAGGTTGGTCGGATCCATCTCGTCCATCCATGCCCGGAGTTCCGTGGCACCGAGAACACCGATTTCATCCGTCGTCAGCTTCCGATCGAGGATGTAGGAGCGGCCCTCGGGTTGCGCCACCACGTCGGCAAGCAGTTCGTGGACTCGCATGACCTCGATGTCGAAGTCGTCACGCATCAAGTCGACGAATGCGTCGTGCTCCTCACCCGCTCGTCTTGCCCAGATCACGTCGTCGAAGAGGAGGTCTGATGCATTCGTCGGCGTGAGGCGACGCATCTCGCGCCCGGGACGATGGACGATCACCCGACGGAGCTTGCCAACCTCAGAATGGACACCGAACTGCGATTCCGTAGACATAGCGCAAACTCTAGAGGGAGGTGGTCATGCTGCGTTGGCGAAGTGCTGGAGTGTCGGGCATCGGATGTCGGACGGTCGGACTTTCACCCCCTTGGATGCCCGCTGTCTCGTAACCTGCCGTCATGAGAATCGTGGTTGCACTCGGAGGCAATGCACTCCTTCGACGTGGCGAGACATTGTCCATCGAGAACCAACGGACGAACGTCCGGCGTGCCTGCGATCACCTCGCGCCGATCGCCGCTGAGCACGAACTCGTCATCTCACATGGGAACGGACCGCAGGTTGGTCTCCTGGCCATGCAAGCTGCGGCCTTCGCCGGTGCACCACCGGCACCCTTGGATGTCCTCGATGCCCAGACGCAAGGAATGATCGGCTATCTGATCGAGCAGGAGCTCGGCAACCGGCTCCCGTTCGAAAAGCCACTGGCGACCCTCCTCACGATGATCGAGGTCGACCCGACCGACCCTGCATTTGCGCATCCGACCAAACCGATCGGACCGTTCTACGCAAAGGAGGCAGCCGAGCAGCTGTCCACCGAGTTCGGCTGGTCATTCGCCGAGATCGAAGGTGACTTCCGGCGCGTTGTCCCCTCCCCCCGTCCTCGCCGCATCTTCGAACTGGCACAGATCCGCTGGATGCTCGACCACGGGGCCGTCGTGATCTGCGCAGGCGGTGGCGGGATCCCGACCGCCTATGTCGAGAATGGGCAGCTCGAAGGGGTCGAAGCCGTTATCGACAAAGATTTCGCAACCGGGCTCCTCGCCCACGACCTGAATGCCGATCGATTCGTGATGGCGACCGATGCAGACGCTGTCTACGAGAACTGGGGTACGGATGTCGCCCGCCCCATCGCCCGAGCCCATCCGGATGCCCTGTTCGAACGTCGGGACGAGTTCCCCGAGGGCTCGATGCAACCCAAGGTCGTGGCCGCGTGCGAGTTCACCGCAGCGAGCGGTATGCCGTCTGCGATCGGGGCACTCGAAGACATCGACCGTCTCATCACCGGAGAGGCAGGGACCGTCGTGACGGTCGATGTGGACGGTGTCGTGTACGGACCACAGGCGTGAGAACATGACGGTGACGAGGAGGATTCCATGACATCACCGCTTTCCGGTCGATCCTTCGTGAAAGAGGTCGATCACACCCCCGACGAGTTGCGCTACCTGCTCGGCCTGTCCTCGGCGCTGAAGTCTGCGAAGGCGAACGGAACCGAGGAGCGGCACCTCACAGGAAAGAGCGTCGCGCTGCTCTTCGAGAAGACATCAACCCGGACTCGGGCTGCGTTCGAGGTTGCGGCCTACGACCAGGGTGCCCACGTCACCTACTTCGATCCTTCCGGTTCCCAGATGGGACACAAGGAATCGATCGCCGATACCGGTCGGGTGCTCGGTCGCATGTATGACGCCATCCAGTATCGGGGGGAACGTCAGGTCGACATCGAAGAGCTCGCCAGGACGGCCGGAGTACCTGTGTACAACGGTCTCACGGATGAATGGCATCCGACGCAGATGCTCGCCGACTTCCTCACGATGCATGAGGAGAGTGGCAAGGATTACTCAGACCTGAGCTATGCGTTCGTTGGTGACTGTCGATTCAACATGGCACGCAGCCACGTCGTCACGGCGGCACTCCTCGGGAGCGATATTCGTCTGGCCTCGCCGGGTTCCTACGCCCCACCTCCGGAGGTGCTCGAGATGGCGCACGACATCGCCGCCACGACCGGCGCCTCGATCACCGTCACCGAGGATGTCGACGAGGCAGTCAAGGGTGTCGATTTCGTCCACACGGACGTGTGGGTATCGATGGGTGAACCGAAGGGCGTCTGGTCGGGCCGGGTCGAGGCGCTCCGTGCGTATCAGGTGAACACGCCGCTGATGCGGGCGACGGGCAACGATGCTGCCAAGTTCATGCACTGCCTCCCGGCCTTCCACGACGCCAACACGAAGGTCGGCGCCGAGATGATCGCCCATACCGGCATGACCGACGGTCTGGAGGTCACCGACGAAGTCTTCGAGTCCGACGCCTCCGTCGTCTTCCCCCAAGCCGAAAACCGCCTCCACACCATCAAAGCAATCCTGGTCGCAACCCTCACCTAGTTGCTTCCGCAGCCCCGGGTTGAACCCAGGGCTGCCAGTGTTCCTGAGAACACCTGGAGCCCTCAGTTCGTCAGAAATCCGACCTTCTCCCGCTGAACGGTGGCAACCCCGGGTTGAACCCAGGGCTGTCAGTGTTCCTGACGACACCTGGAGCCCCGGGTTGAGCCCTGGGTTGCATCAGCAACGTCCCACCCGGGCTCGCCTACGCTGGCGGGATGCCCAATGTTCGACATGTGCTTCGTGCGGTTTCTGGGGCGTTTGTGGTGCTCGGGATCGGGATGGCGATCACCGCGGTTGCCTGGCCGTCGATCGCAGAAGACCTCGACCTCCCGATCGCCGACCTCGGGATCCTGACTCTCATGTACGGCGCCGGCTACACCACCGCGACGCTGAGCAGCGGATGGATTGCAGAGCGCCTTCGGAGCGGTCACGCATTCATCGCTGGGGCTGGCGCCGCCGGGTTGGGATGCCTCCTCGGTGCAGGTGCGCCGTCGTGGTACCTGCTGCTCGTGGCGATGCCAGTCTTCGGGTTCGGAGCGGGCACGTTCGACGCCGCCGCAAACTCATACGTCGCCGTCCGCGGAAGCCAGAGGGAGATGGGGACGATCCACGGCCTCTTTGGTGTGGGGGCGATCATCGGCCCCCTTCTCGTCACTGGGCTCCTCACGATCGGGCTTTCCTGGCGCGTGTCGTTCCTCACCGTCGGACTTCTGTTCGTCGGAGCCGCCGTGACGATGGCCGTCGTCGCCAACGATGCGGCGATACCGACGAAGAAATCGACCGGGGCTACCGGTCGTCTGCGCGTCACCTCACCGTTCGTGTGGTCGCTCCTCACGTTCTTCTTCTACTCGGGGATCGCTGCCACGACCGGCGTGTGGGCGTTCACCTACCTGACCGAACAACGGGGTATCGATCCGGGCTTCGGTGGTCTCATCGTTGCGTCGTACTGGGCGGCCTTCGCAGCGAGTCGATTCCTCCTCGGAACGGTCAGCGAACGGATGGAGCAACGTCGGACACTGCGGTATGCGATGATCCTCACCGTCGTTGGATACTTTGCGTTCTGGCTCTCGCCGTGGCCCGTCGCATCCGTCCTCGCATTGATCGTTGCCGGGTTCGCCCACGGACCGTTCTTCCCGATCGAACTCCTGGAGACGCGTGAACGGTTCGGGACGGTGCGGGCCCCCGCGGTCATCGGCTACCAGATCGGTGGCGTGAACATCGGTGGAGCGATCATCCCTGCAGGTGTCGGGCTCCTCGTCAGCGTCTGGGATCTCACCGTCGTTCCCCCTGTGCTCGCTCTGTTCGCAGTGCTCACGTTCGGAGCTACCGAAAAGCTCAACACGACCCAGCCGCCCGCCACGGTCGAACGCCCGGTCAGCTGACGCCTTCGAACCAGGCGGCGAAGCTTCCGAGGTTGCGTTGCCAAATCGATCGTAGGATCGGTCGCGCCAGCCGTTCCGTCAACGCACCTCCCACGACGAGAGGGAAGTGCAGATCTTCCTCCCATTCGAACTCGGTCCCACCCGGTACGGATCGAAAGCGAAAGCGTCCCGTCCCTTGAACCAAACCGATGTGTACGACCTCGATCGTCGACCGCTCCACCCAGTCAGTCACGATCATGATGTCCTCCGTACGGAGCGGACCGACCACGGTCTCGACGAACATCACGGTGCCGACGCCGGTGCGTCGTTCACCCTCGAATCGGATCGACTCGGCATCCGCCATCCACTGCTCGTGCGACGCTAGATCGGCGACGGACGCCCACACTTCGTCGATCGGCGCAGGCACGACGACGGAAACGGTGATCATGGTGTGAGGGTATCCGTATCTACTCGGTCGCGGGCGCTCAGGTCCGTGGCGGGCCACAGCGATCCCAGACGCGACACGAACCCGGCGCACAAGTCCGGGTCCGAGTCGACTCTTGGACGAGCCAGTGTCAGCGGGCGCCCATCTTCTTGATCACGAACGACGATCCCCACACGACGATGATCGCACCGATGATGGCGCCGATGATTCCACCGAAGTCGAACTTGTCGGCGTCACCGATCCCGAACACACCGGTGAAGAGCCACCAGCCGAGCCAGGCACCGGCGAGACCGAGGACGATCGAGACGAGCCACGACACCGGTCCACTCATGTGCGAGAACGCATCATTCGGAACCACTGCACGAGCGATTGCGCCTGCAACAAGACCGAGCAGGATTGCTCCGATCATGACAACTCCCTCTCTTCGGAGGCCCCGATCCTATCACCGGGACCTCCAGGATTCCGGGCCCTACTCGTCCTCTTCGGACGCGGGAGGTCCGTTCGCGGGCTCGACGACGGCGGCGACATCACGCATCCCGAGACCGATCAGGATGAAGATGATGCCCATGACGACAGCCATACCAGCGACACCGAATGCCACCACGGAGGTGAACAGTGATGCCTGGAGGAATGCGGACTGCATCGCCGTAGCCCGAAGTGGATCGTCCCGGTCGAGCTCGGCGTAGTACTTCCCACCCGTCGACTCGAGGGTGTGCTTCTCGATCACTCCGGCTTGGCAGTAGGCGGAGATCGGACCGTCGACTGGTTCGCCGGCGGCACAGTCCGCGTCGCCAGACACGACGATCTTCTGGTCAGCGAGGGTGTTGCCCACGATGACCCATGTGACGATGCCCGCGATGATGAAGACGACTCCGACGACGAGCGTCGTGATCGATGCGGCCTTTCTCATGAGAATCCTTTCCATCGGCCGATTCGCCCACATCGTAGACAAACCCTGCGTCCTCAGGTTGGTCAGGAACCAGGGCCGAGACTGGGATCTGAGATCTGGGATCAGCCTTGCGGTTCGTACGAGATGCGTCGGATGGTCACCGGATTGTTGGCGTTCTCGGAACCATGGTTGATGTACAGCGCACCGTCCGTACCGACGATGATGGCGTTCGGGCGACCGAATGATGCCTCGCCGCCGCGGCCGTCGACGTCACCGCCTTCACCGTTGCCTGCGATGATCTCTACCTCGCCGGTCTCGATGTCGTAGCGGAAGACCACGAACGCACCCCTGCTCGTCACGAACAACGAACCGTCGAGGTAAACACCGTGGGAAGTCGGCGCAGGGAACTTGTGCAGTTCTTCGACCTCCGATCCGTCAGCCGACACTGAGAAGATCCCTCCGTCACGGTGGTTGACCACATAGATCGTCCCGTCGTCGCCACGGGCGATGCCGTTGATGCCGTTGAAACCCGGATGGGTCACCCAGTCGACCACCGTTCCATCGGGCTCGATCCGGTGCAGGATGTTCGAGTTGTATCCCTCGACGATGAGTGACCCGTCGTCGTTGACGAGAATCCCGGTGGGGCCGCGCACTGCCCTGATCCCTTCGGCGATCACCGACACAGCACCGTCAGGAGCGATCTCGTAGACAGCGTTCGATCCGTAGCTCGATTGGTAGATGGTTCCGTCGTCGAGACGCACGGTCATGGTGAGGCTCTCCATGCCGTCGTCGGCGGCCCATTCGGTGATCTCCCCGTCGGGCGTGACCTTCCATACGGTGTTCCCGACGTGCCCGGTGTACCCGAAGTCAGCCTGGTAGAAGTTGCCTGCGTCATCCATCGCCAAACCGCCCGTGGCGCTGTCGATGTCGGCGATGACCGTCGTCACGACCCAGTCGGTCGACACGGGATAGCCAAGCTCCTCCAATGGGGTCGGTGGGGCTGTGGTCGTGGTCTCCGGTGGAGAGGTCGTGCTGGTCGCCGGACCAGCCGTGGTCGTTGTGGTGGACGGGTTGGTCGATGTCGAGGTCTCATCCGTCGGGTCGGCCGACCCAGCACATGCAGCGAACAACAGGGCCGCTGCAGCGAGCAGAAAGATTCTTATCCGGATGTGCGGTGCGGAACCGCTTGTTGGGACTCGCGTCACGTCATGCCTCCTGCGAACGACTCACCCCTAGTAACCGATGAAGGGAAGTCCTACGCGACGAGAGAATCCGCGCACGTGGACACCGGAACCCGGTGACGGCTGGCCTCGTACTCCTACTCGACGTCCGGTGGTTCGCCCGACTCGAGGATCAGTACGCCGAAAAGGGGTACCGCGTCGCCGAACTCATCACTGGTTCGGTACTCGCCGCGCCAGACGACTAGAACACGAGCCCCCTCGTCGTCCTTCGGAAGAACGGAGAGTCCCTACCGCACATATCGGTGGTCTCGTGACTAAGAAGGTCCGCAGCGTCAGGCGGTCGCGACAGGCGTGCGGCGCACGTTCACCAGGGACCGGGCGGTCATCGTCAGGAAGAACAACACGATGGGCACGATCGCGATCGTGGCAGACGCCGAGGTATCGGCGTGGTAGCTGATGATCAACCCGGCGATCACTGCGAAGACACCGAGGGCCGCTCCTGTCGCCATGATGGAGGGGACTCTTCGAACGATCAGCGACGCCGTGGCGGGCGGCCCGACGAGCATCGCAAATACGAGCAGGGTCCCCACGGTTTGGAAGGACCCGACGATCGACACAGTGATGAGGATCAAGAGGACGACGTGGGTGAGCCGAGGGCGAAGCCCAAGAACTGCTGCCTTCTGCTCGTTGAACGACAACACGAGGAACGGGCGGTACAACACGACCGAAACGACCGTGACGACGATGGCCAGAACACCCAGCATGACGACGTCCCCACTGGTCACACCGAGGGCGTCGCCGAACAGGATCTCCGCGATGTTGCCAGCGTAGGATGTCGTCCTCGAGATCAGGATCACCCCGAGCCCGAGCATCCCAACGAAGAGCAGCCCGATACTGGTGTCTTCCGAGAACGTCGTTTGACGGTGCACGAGGGAGATGCCAGCGAGCATCACCGCCGCCGCACCAAGCGCACCGAGCACCGGGTTGAAGTCGAGGAGGACGGCAAGTGCGATTCCGGGGATGACGCCGTGGACCAAGGCGTCACCGAGGAATGACATTCCCCTGATGACGACCCACGTGCCGACAAGCGACAAGACGATGGCGGCCAGAGAACCGCCAAGCAGCGCCCTCTGCTGGAACGCAAGCTCGAACGGTTCTACCAGCCAGTCCATCCCTTGATCCTACCGGCGCACTGTCGCGCCGACGTCAGCCACCCAACGCATCCGCGACCAGAGATGCATCAGTCTCGAGCATGGCGATCAACGTCGAAGCATCGGAGTCAGGAGCACCGAGTGACCCCGTGTAGAGCACCACGACCTCGACATCGTCACCTGCCTCTGAAGCAACCGCTTCGGCAAGAACATCGGAGTCCGATGTCTCGGCGAAGATCGCTCCGACACCTTCATGCTCGATCGTCTCGACCAGGTCGGCCAGTTCGCCCGAACTCGGATCTGCGAGCGTTGACCCACCGGGGATCACGGTCGCGATGACCTCGAAACCAAAGCGCTCAGCGAAGTACTGAAGTGCTTCGTGGTTGGTCACGAGCTTGCGAGCGTCGTCAGGAACCGCCTCGAGCGTGGCCTCCATCGCATCGGCGGTGTCCTGGAGTTCCGCCTGGTAGTCGGCGCCACGGGACTCCCAGTCAACGTCGGGGGCGATCTCGTTCAGATGCTCGACCAGTTCGTCAACGGCTTGCGACACCATGAGCGGGTCCATCCAGACGTGCGGGTCGCACGAGCCGTGTTCGTGGTCGTGGTCGGCGTGATCCTCGTCCTCATCATGATCAGCGCCCTCGTCACCATGATCGGCGTGATTCTCGTCCTCGTGATCATGCTCGAGAGACTCTTCGCACGCCTCCATCGTGGCATCGCCATACGGAAGGATGCCGTCAAGATGCTCGCCGATCCGCAAGATGGTGGCTCCGGATTCCTCAGCATTCTCGAGGACTGATTCCATCCCCTCTTCCAGTCCGAGACCGTTCGCCACGACCAGATCAGCCGCCACCATGTCGGCGACATCCGAGGACGACGCCTCAAAGTCGTGGGGATCAGCACCGACAGGCATGAGTGCTTCGACGTCTGCCTCGTCACCGACGACCTGTGCGACGACATCGCCCCAGATCGTCGTGGTTGCAACGATTCGGAGACGATCCGAGGCTTCATCGGAGGTGCTGCATCCGGCAGCGACGATCGCAAGGACTGCGAGGAGACTGACTACCGCTGTTTTGCGGTTTCTCAGAATGTGTGATATATTGATAATAGTTCTCATAATCGGAACTATACCCATGGCGAATACCAACGAATCCGCATCCATCCACCGCCAGATCGAGGCTCGCCTGGCTGACCACGACGTGCGCTACACGAAGGGGCGCCAAAGAGTCGCTGCCGAGCTCGCCGACGCCGACGGTCCGCTCTCCGTCACCGAACTCACGCAGAAGATGAGCGAGTCCGTCCCCCTCTCGTCGGTGTATCGGACGATCGCGGTCTTCGAGGACGCGGGAATCGTGTCACAGCACCTGGCGACAAGTGAGATGGCGAGGTACGAACTCGCCGAATGGCTCAGGGGCCATCATCATCACCTCGTCTGTATCGACTGCGGTCGCGTCGAGGACATCGAGATCCCGGAGGACATAGAACGAACCGTCGAGGACGTGGTCGCATCCCTGGCCTCCGGCACATCCTTCCAACCGACCAACCATGCCCTCGAGATCGAGGGCCGATGCAAGGAGTGCGGATGACGATCGCCAATGGTTCGGATGTCGTGGTCGCATACGGAGACCATGTGGCGATCGCCCAGTCCTCCTTCAGCGTGGCACGGGGCGAGATCACCGCGGTGATCGGACCGAATGGATCGGGGAAGTCCACACTGCTCGGAACACTCGCCGGTCTGATCAAGCCGGCTGACGGTTCTATCGAGATCACCCCGATCGACGGGAAGCCGGCACGCATCTCGTACGTTCTGCAGTCCACAAAGGTGAACGAGGCGCTCCCGATCTCCGTGAGGGAAGTCGTGACCATGGGTCGCTACACGGGGCACGGGCTGCTGGGTCGGCTCGGCAAGGACGATCGGACAGCGGTGCAGAACGCAATGGAGCGCCTCGACATCACGCGGATCGCCGACCGGCCCCTTCACGAGTTGAGCGGTGGTCAACGGCAGCGGGTATTCGTAGCGCAGGGCCTTGCGCAGGACCACGACATCCTCCTCCTCGACGAACCACTGACCGGAATCGATCTCACTGCAGCGAAAGCGATCGACCGTGTGATCCACGACGAAACGGCGCTTGGCTGCACGGTCGTGATGACGACCCACGACTTGTCGGAAGCCCAGGCGGCCGACAACGTGATCCTCATGTCTGGACGCGTCGTTGCATGTGGACGCCCGGACGACGTCATCACACCGGACAACCTGAGCGCCGCCTACGGTCCTTCACTCATCCACGCAGGACACAGGGGGGCGCTGATGGTGGATGACCCCGGGCACCAACCCGTAGACGGGCGACACATCCATCGGGAACGATCGATCCACACCGAGCCGTCGAGGACAGACGTCCACGGCGAGGAGATCTAAAGCCCAACCGGACCAGATCAGATGCCGGAAATCGGATGGGCCGGGTCTGTGGCCACGGGTTCACCGCAGAACTGGCATTTCGTCTGACCTGCGGGGACTCTGCTCTCACACGAACGGCACTCGGTGCTGGGCAGGCGACGCTTTCCGTCAACGGTTCCGTCGGACGCATCGATCTCCTCGATTCTTTCCCGGAGTTGATCGTCGGTGTAGCCGGACTCCTCCAACAGCGACCACATTGCATCGACCACGAGAATCAACCGGTCGACGCGGTCGTGGACCTCAAGGAGTTCGTTGGTCGATGAAGCGACGTTCCGAGATGCCTCCGACGCAAGCCGGGCCGACTGGGCGCCGTGCTGTCCGAGGATGTAGCCAGTGAGAAAGGTGAGACCCATGTCTCATCCATCGGCGCACTCGGAGGGGCGCTTGAGTTGGTCAGGTGGCGATGGTGGCCTCGCGCCGACGTCGGGCGAGCACCCGGTTCGACATCGCGATGCCGACACGCATGTCAGCCGTCCGGTAGCGAGACACGGCTCCACCAGCCTCTCGCACGATCACTGGTAGTGGCGCCACATCCCACCAGGCTCCTTCGGCGACGGCCACGTCGGCTTCACCGCTTGCGACACGGACGGCCTCCCACGAAGCGGAGACCGCTGTCATCCGCCCCCGAGCATCGGTCGTCTCGGAGATCATCCGACGCCCTTGCGAGGACATCGGGTGACCGTCGGGTACGAGGATCCGTGCACGATCGGGATCGGACACGACAGACACACGAGCTGCCGAGACCGAGCCGTGGAGCGACAGGCGCGCACCGAGCCCCGTACCCGCCCACCATCGCAGTCCGAGTGCTGGCGCGGAGACCACCCCGACGATCGGCTGGTCGTCCACCTCGAAGGCGATGAGCGTTGCAAACCTCTGGCTCCCTTCGATGAACTGACGGGTTCCATCGATCGGATCCACGACCCATCGACCGAGACCGAGCACGGGAGGGAGTTCTTCCCCGAGGAACCCGGCGAAGCGGTCGTTGGAGGCAACGATGTCGCGCAGTGCCTGCTCGACCTTGCGGTCCACCGTCGTCACCGGGCTTCCGTCTTCTTTCGTTCGGACGGAGAAGTCGGAGAAGAAGCCTTCCATCGAGATCTCGTCCGCAACATCGGCCATCACCAACGCCATCTCGACGAGACCCCGTACATCGCGTCCACCGGTGCGCATCTGATCCTCCCGTAGGTTGCGACACCGACGCTAGGGACCGAAGGTGAACCGAGGGTGTTGTGGTGGTGAAACGGTCATGAAAACGCACCGGACCCCGTCCACTCGAGCAACTACGGTCTCTCCCCCTCGGTCCTTCGGTCAACGCCCTCGGTCCGGACAACCTCGATCGGGTCCTGAAGGACGGCGCGAGCCGTGGGGTACGCGAGCTCGACCGTCGGATCTGCTTCGATCCTCGTGAGCATCTCTCGCCAGAACTGGTCTTCGACACCACGCCGGGTTCTTGCAGCGACCAGGAGTCGGCCCGTGAGAAGGACGCCCGAGTCACGGGTCGAGACATACACCGTCGGACGCATCTCCTTGAAGGAGATCAGGTAGTCACGTGCTTCGCTCGCCGCTCGTTGTTGCCTGCGAATCTCCTCTTCCCCCACGGCAAGTGGTTCAAGGACCTCACGCATCATCCGTTCTGCAGCTGCCCAGTCCGACTCGAAGGTGACGAGTACGGGCAACTCATGCCAGATGTGGAAGAAGCCTTCGGTGAAGTTCGCGGTCGGGTGCTTGAAGAGATATCCGTTGGGGATGTGGACGATGCGACCGGTCGACTGATCGGCGTCGACCCAGCTGCGGATCTCCATAAGGGTGAAACGGAACGCCCGGATGTCTATGACGTCGCCAGCCGTATCGGCGATCTCGATCCGGTCACCGACCTTGAACGGTCGGCGGAACATGATGAACAACCAACCGGCAAGGTCGAGGAACACGTCGGCGAGTGCGATCGCAAGACCGGCAGAGAGGAGCCCGAGGAACGTCCCGAGATCGTCGAAGAAGGGCAGCCAGATCCATGTGATCCCGAGGACGAAGAGGATGGTGGCGCCGTACGTCGCACCCTTGCGGGCACGGAAGATCAGATCGGGGTCGGTGATCTTCCGACTCATCCACCGAGCGACCAGCCACCGACCGATGATGAGCACGACGAGGATCACAACGGTCGCGGTGATGCGGTAGGCGACATCCGCCGAGATCCCGAGCGTCGTTTCGATCCAGTCCCTCACACCACCCAGCGTACCGATTCGGAAGCTCCTGGCTCCTGGCTTCTCGCTCCCGGCTACTGCCCAGCCAGAAGCCGATCGAAAAACGGAGATCGGACGGCCGCTTCGCTCTTGCTGGATCCTCAGGCCACGCGCCGCCAGTCGCTTCCGAACGCTGGGATCTGGCATCTGAGATCCGGAATCTCCGAGCGCAGCTCGGCTAACTAGTCATCTGGAACAATCCGGAATGTGTCTGTGCCTGGCGCGCGGATGGTCGATAGAGGAGTCATGGAACCGACCGCTACCACCGCGTGCTTCCGATGCGAACGCCCGGCGTTGACTTTCGACGACCGGGAACGACCGCTTTGTGGCCGACATGCGACCATTTTCGTCGCTTTGGCCCGCCGGGCGAGCGCGAACACGGAGGGCCAGGAGCCCCGGTCGGAGAAGGCATCCAACGCAGACGATCCGGACTCCGCCGCGACGGAGTCCGGATCGCACCTGCGGCTGGTCAAATGATCAAGCGTCAGGCGACAGACCGTCGCCCGCAGTCCGCCGACCCCCAGCGTCATACCCCAGATGGGATCCGCTTCATCTCGAGATACTCGGCTTTGTCACGCAACTCGGGGACCCGATCGCGAACTTGGGCAAGCGCTGTGGCTGCTGCCTCCGGAGTGATGAGACTCGGCTGAACGAGCGGAATCTGATCGCCGTCGTAGCGCAGCGTCGCGGCCCCTTCCGCGAGGATGTTCTGGACCCAGTCGGATCGGTCAGCCCCATACATGATGATGAAGAGGAATCCGTCCGCAGTCGGGTGTGCATCGAGTGGGGTCTGATACTCCTTGCCGCTCTTCCGGCCACGATGGATCAGTACCGGCCGCTTGCCCTTCTTGATCTCTCGTGGGTTGAACACCCGTTTGTTCACCTTCGCCATCCAGCGCGGTACCACTGCCATCACTTCTTCCCTTCATCGTCAGCCAGTCGGAACACCACGTCGAGGTCGACTCCGAACACCTCGGCGATCTCGAACGCCATCTCGAGCGATGGCGAGTACTTCCCTTGTTCGATCGCGATCACCGTCTGACGGGACACGCCGAGCACCGATGCGAGGTCAGCCTGGGTCATTCCTGCGTGGTCCGCTCTGAGTTCGCGGATCGAGTTTTGTACGCGAGTCGATCGACGACTCTTCCTGCCCATCGTTACAGCCCTCGGCGATATGCGACGACCTTGGTCACTTCCTCGGCGACCTGCCCGAGGACGAGTGCGGCGAGGATGGCCTGAGCGATCCAGAAGGTCTCGGCATCGACCATCGCAAGAACGAGCGGCACGAGGATGCCAGCTCCGAGGACCGCCCCGCCGACGCTGCTTCCGCGACGATCGATGGACCGGTCCCGCTCGTCGGTGACGTCCGCCTCCCGAGGGTCGACGACTGCGGCCACGACCGCTGCGACGACCACCATGACGACGAACACCACGATCATGAAGACCATCAGGCCTTGATATGCGATCTCGTCCACGGGGGTGTCCGCGGCTGCGGAGAGCACCGTGTAGAAGTAGAAGCCGTACACGATCAGCATCGAACCGAGCGTGGACCAGGCAATCTTCTCGTGGAATGACATATCGATCTCCAAGTGGGCGATGTACAGTTTTCTTCACATCTGAACCGTAGCGGTACCGACGGAGTGATGTCACTTTTTCTTTACATTGCGTACCGCACACATGGTCGGCACGTGTCGGCACCCATAAGTAGGCTCGTCCTCACACCGAGAAGGAAGCGACCATGCTAACAACCGTCGATCACCGAGGACTGGTGTTCAAAGCGCACGACGCCGGGTCCGTCGACGGCGCCAAGGGTGGTGTCGTCGTGTTGCACGCCTGGTGGGGTCTCGTCGGCGACGTCGTCGACTTCGCCGATGCACTGGCCGAAGCGGGATACCTCGTCACTGCGCCGGACCTCGTCAGCGGCTCGACCGCCAGAACGGTTGAAGAGGCCGAAGCGCTGGCGAATGGAGCGGACGAGGACCACGCCGAGGCTGTCGTCGCGGCGTCGATCGATCGGCTGAGTGGCGAGCTTGGTGAGGATGCCACGGTCGCGATCGTGGGATTTTCGTTCGGGGCTTGGTGGGCGGTCACCGCGGCAGCCGACCGACCCGAAGTGGCTGCATCCGTCGTCTACTACGGCGCTGTCTGGGGCGACTTCGTGACAGCCTCCACAGCACCGGTGCTCGGCCACTTCGCCGAACACGACGAGTTCGAACCCGACGAGAACGTGGCCGCGTTTGAGCAGGCGTTCATCGATGCCGGGCGCCAGATCACCGTCCACCGCTACCCCGGCACCGGTCATTGGTTCGCCGAACCCTCGCAGGACGCATATGTCGAAACAGCCGCGGACCTGGCCTTCCGACGAACGGTCGAATTCCTCGACACGTCGATGGCCTGATCGATTCGTCGGCCCATGAAGAACCCAGCGACCCGCCGATGCGGCTCGCTACCGTGGGGTCATGAGAGAGATCGCTGATCGCGTCTACGTCCTCGGAACCCGGGCGCACAACTTCTATCTCGTGCGGAGCGGCGACGAGCTGACCATGGTCGACGCCGGCTGCTCGAAGGAATGGAAGTACGTAGCGGACGGGGTCGAGAAGATCGGGCTCAACATCGACGCAATCAAGTCGGTGATCGTCACACATGCACATTCGGACCACTTCGGACTCGCCACCCGCGCCGAAACGGAGAGCATCGATATCCACGTCCACCACGACGAGGAGACGCGAGCCCTCGGGAGATACCGGGGGCGGTTCTCGGCGAGCTCCCGGGATATGCCGGTCTGGCGCCCGCACGTTCTGCGTATGTTCGTCCCGATGATGCTTCGCGGCGTGACAGACCTTGCGTTCCCGGATCATGTGACCACCTTCGGTGACGAGGAAGAACTTGACGTACCGGGCAGACCTGTCGCGATCCACACGCCGGGTCATACGGAGGGACACGCAATGTTCCATCTCCCCGATAGAGGAGTCCTGTTCACCGGTGACGGACTTGCAACGATGAACCTTCTCCGCGGCGGCCAGGACGGGCCACAGGTGCTGGACGAAGTCTTCAACCTCGACCAGGACCAGACATACGCCTCGTTGCAACACATCGAGGAGATCGACGCCGGGACCCTGCTCCCGGGACATGGCCCGAAGTGGACAGGGTCTCCAGCCGTTGCAGCACAGCACGCCCGGGCGCGAAGGACGGGCGCCAGCTGACCGGCACCCGTCCTATCGGTTTCAGATTCCCTGACGTTCAGTCGACGGCGACCTCGACGAACAGTTCGCCGTCCGTGACCTCACCGGTCACACGCACGAGATTGTCGTACCACTGGACCTCCCCCTCCTCGACGAGCGCTAGTACGTTCATCGCCTCGGGGTTCGAAATGGTCAGGCTCGCTCCACCGCATTGCGGCGGGTATGACTCGGCGATCAGCTCGCACAGCTGGGCACCATTGGCGTCGGAAATGTAGAAGCCGGAGAAGGTCACAGGACCTGCGCCTTCGTACTCGGCGACATCCTCGATCGGTACGACCGGCAGATCGACGCTCGGGCCATCCGTCGGCTCATCGTCCGATGCGTTGGGCGGAAGCCCCTCGCCGGGTAGCTCACCGGGCGTGTCATTGCAGTCCACCGTGCCCTCAAGACACGCGCCTGCGATCGCTCCCGTTGTGGTGTCAGTGGAGTCGCCGTCATCGGTTGCCGTCGCGCAAGCGGCGGTCGCCATGACCAGCACGGCCATGAGCCCGAAGAGCACAAATCGTCTTCCCTTGAACATTGGTGTGTCCTTCCCTGCAGGATTCTCTCTGAGATCTGACGATCGCCATACCCGATCGGGTTCCGGGAATCTGTCCCCAGATTCTGACGGTCCGCTGGCGCAACTAGCCTGCTCCACGACACCGAAAGGATGGGATTTCCGTGACCGACGTGCAAGTACGAGCCGAGCGCCTCCTCATGGGACCCGGTCCTGTCAACGTGTACCCCGTTGCGCTCGAGACAGCGTCGCGCCCGATGATGGGTCACCTGGATCCGCTGTTCCTCGACATCCTCGACGAGACGAACGACCGCCTGCGAACCGTGTTCGGAACATCCAATGTCCTCACCTTTCCGATCAGCGGCACCGGCTCGGCAGGCATGCAAGCCGCCTTCGTCAACTGGGTTGCACCGGGCGATGTCGTCGTGGTGGGCGTGAACGGCGTCTTCGGCGATCGGATGTGTGATGTCGCCGAGCGGCTGGGAGCCGAAGTCGTGCGCGTCGATCACGAATGGGGGCAACCGGTCGACCCCGAACGAGTGCTCGGAGCACACCCGTCGCCTGACATCATCGCAGTGGTTCACGCCGAAACCTCGACCGGCGTGCGCTCCGACATCGCCCCGATCGGTGCGGGCAAGGGCGATGCGCTACTCCTCGTCGATTGCGTGACCTCGATCGGCGGGATCCCGGTGGAAGCCGACGACTGGGGCATCGACATCGCCTACGCCGGAACACAGAAATGTCTCGGGGCAGCTCCCGGGCTCGCCCCTTTCACAGCGAGCGACCGTGCCCTGGACCGGATGCTCGACCGTCCATCGTCCTGGTATCTCGACCTCAACCTGATCGCAACCTACGTGCGGGGCGACGGCAGCGGGCGTGCATACCACCACACTGCACCGATCAACGAGATCCGGGCCCTCCATGCAGTGCTGGGTGCGATGCTCGAAGAAGGTCTCGAGAACGTCCAAGCCAGACACCGTGCGTGCGGCGCAGCGCTCGTCGACGGGCTTACCGGGCTGGGGTTCACGCCGTATGCAGCAGAAGGGCATCGGCTGCCACACTTGGCGACTGCCTACCTCCCCGACGGCTTCGATGACGCTTCGAACCGTCGCACACTTCTCGACGACTACGACATCGAAGTCGGAGGAGGGCTCGGGGACGCCGCGGGCAAGATCTGGCGAGTGTCGACGATGGGACACAGTGCCCGGATGACCAATGTCAACCGCCTACTCGCTGCCCTCGGCAATCTGATCTGACGACTCCGAGCCCATCAACCCGTTAGCCGTCTGCGTCCGCGGACTGGTGTCGCAGCCGGACGACCGGGACGATCGTCACGGCAACCCACACGACCACGATCCATGCGGGTACGTCCGTCACAGCGATCAGGATCAGCAGCGAGAAATTGACCACCATCCAGACGATCGGCACAAGTCGCCGAATCCAGTGTTCTGTTGTGGGTGCTTCAGCCGGCATCCCGGGAACCTCCGATGGTGATGACAGACTTCCCTCGCGCCTTGCCGTCGACGAGGTGTTGGATCGCTTGCGGGACGTCGGCGAGATGGTATCGGTCACCGATGGCCGGGACGACCTGTCCCTCTTCCATCATGCGACCCAGCTGGTCCATGAAGGTGTGATCCTCCTTGCTCATGAACATCTTGAGGCTCTGTGAGATGAACGGGGACAACAGCGTCGCGCGAATCTGCCGACCGATCCCACCCGTCCACCGACCGCCGCCTTCTCCACCGACGATCACCAAGGTGCCGGTCTCGGTCAGCGCACGCCGAATGCGTTTGACCGGATTGCGACCACCCGTATCGATGATCACGTCGTAGGTCACCGACCCATCGAGATAGTCCTCGGTCGTGTAGTCGATCACGCGCTCTGCGCCGAGCGAAGCAACGAGGTCCGCCTTCGCCCCGCTGGCGACTCCGGTGACCCGCCCGCCCACTGCGCGAGCGATTTGGACCGCATACGACCCTACGCCACCAGAGGCGCCGATCACGAGGACGCTCTGGCCAGCTTCGAGCCCTGCTGCTGAGATTGCCTGCAGCGCGGTGATCCCTGATACGGCAGCGGCACCTGCTTCCTCGAACGAGACAGCGGCCGGTTTGTGGGCGAGCTTGGACTCGGTCACGACCGCGTACTCGGCGAAGGCGCCCTGCGCGATCCCGAAGACCTCGTCGCCGATGGCGAATCGTGTGACGGCCGCACCGACCGCAACCACGACTCCCGAGGCATCGAGGCCGAGAACGGACTGCTTCGGTCCACGGAATCCGAATCCCATCGCGCGCATGACGTACGGCTCGCCGGTCATGAGGTGCCAGACGCCCTGGTCCACACCGGCGGCGCGGACCTCGATCAGTACCTCGTCGTCTTCGACCGACGGGACGGGCATGTCCCGGAGCTGCAGCGTGTCGACGCTGCCGTACCGGTCCTGAGTGATCGCCTGCATCGTGCGCTGCTCGACCGCTGGGTCGTGTGTCGTTTTCGTAGAAGACATTGCTGCTCAGTTCCCTTCGCCTTCGTACTTAGTACGGTATCGTATGCACAACGTACACGTACTTAGTACGATTGTCAACAACGAATCGGAGGGATCGCATGGCAGATGCCAAGAAGCGACGAAAAGCGCTCAGCAAAGAGCGAATACTCGTGGCAGCCGTAGAGCTTGCGGATGAGATCGGGGTGGATGCGCTGACGATCCGGAAGCTGGCTACTGCGCTCGACACCGCTCCGATGTCGATCTACCACCACCTCGGGTCGAAGGATGAGATCATCGACGGGATGGTCGAGGTGGTCTTCTCCGAGATCGCGCTCCCGCCCGAGGACCTGCCGTGGCAAGCAGCGATCCGGGTGCGGTGCGAGTCCGCCCGAGACACGATGCGTCGACATCCATGGGCTCCGCCCTTGATGGAATCCAGGGTGAATCCGGGACCCCAGAATCTCGGGCACCACGAAGCAGTACTCGAGTGTCTGCAGCGTGGCGGTCTCCCGACGCACCTGGTCGCGCACGCCTACGCCATCCTCGACGCGTTCATCTACGGGTTCTCGTTCCAGGAAGCAGTCCTGCCGTGGGACTCGACCGAGGAGCTGGAAGCGCTCGCCGACGCCTTTGCCGAGGCCGACGTGTTCGGCCCGTACCCCAGCCTCGCTCGATTCACTGAGGAACATGTCCTCCAGCCCGGTTACGACTTCGGCGACTCGTTCGGCTTTGGCCTCGACCTCATCATCGGCGGGATACAGCGAGCTGCGGACGAGTGACCTCCGCATCCGCCGATCCGTGGGAAGAGTCCTTGTCCGCGCAACGTTGGACCTTGTAGCGACCACCGTGGACTGGAGCGCACATGAATGCCATCGACGTCGGCCTCCTCGCCCTTCGGCTCGTCCTTGGGGTGGTGTTCGTCGCACACGGGATCAAGCATGCGCGAGCTCGACACAAGACCTCGAGATGGTTTGCCAGCATCGGATTCAAGGCTCCCGACTTCCAGTGGCTCATGTCCACGGCGACCGAGATCGGCGCAGGGGCCCTCCTGATCGCCGGCCTGCTGACGAGCTTCGCTTCCGCTGCCATCGTTGGCATCATGTTCGTCGCGTTCTGGACGGTGCATCGTGCGGCCGGGTTCTTCATCACTGCCTTCATGAAAGACGGCATCGATGTCGAGGGTTGGGAGTACGTCTTCGTGCTCGCCGTAGTCGCCGCCGCTCTGGTGATCACGGGTCCGGGTGAGCTATCCGTCGACCATGCCATCGGCTTTGCAGACGCCTTCGACGGGTGGGTTGGTGCGGCTGCTGCACTGTCCGGAGTCGTCGCCGGATCCGGGCTTCTCGCCGCCTTCTGGCGTCCCGACCGCACCTGACCTTCGGTCGAGCTACGCTCGCTACCTTGCAGCAGACACACATCCGTACCACCGCCATCGCCGTAGCCCTCGCACTCGCCATCGTCGGGTGCGCCGGTACCGATACGGCGACGGAAACCTCGACGTCGACCACGGTGGCGTCGACCACCACGACCACCCTTCCGCCCTACGACTTCGACGCGGTTTCGGACTTGATGTCCGACTTCGTCCAACAGCAGGGTCTCGCCGGTGCCGGTCTCATCGTCCTCGACCGCGATCACGGAACGGTCCACGAGGAGTACTGGGGCGACTTCACTGCCGATCGTGTGTCACTGATCGCATCGGCGAGCAAGATGCTGAGCGCTGGAGTTCTCCTCCGGCTCTCCGACCTCGGGCTCCTCGACCTCGATCTTCCGATTGCGGACCAGGTCGACTGGGTGACAGACAATCCGACGATCACACCGGCGCAGTTGCTGTCCAACAGCTCGGGCCTCGTCGGTATCTATCAGGATCCCGTGTACTTCCCGTACCTCTGCCAGTACCTCCCCGAGCCGACCATCCAGGAGTGCGGGGAGACCATCTTCACGACGACCGACGATGATGCCGACATCATCCCACCGGACACGGCGTTTCGGTATGGCGGCGGCCAGTGGCAGGTCGCCGGTGCCGTCGCCGAGGCGGTCTCCGGGCTGTCGTGGGCGGCGTTGATCGACGAGACCTACATCGAACCGTGCGGACTCGCACCGGGGAGCCTCGGATACGGCAACTACTTCTCCCAGATGGGGAACGGCTATGACTACCCGACCGAGTTCGGGGGCGATCCCACGATGTTCGATCCCACGGAAAACCCGAACATCGAAGCCGGCGCCTATGCGACACCTGACGTGTTCGAGCAGGTCCTTCTCATGTACCTGCGTGGTGGTGAATGCCGGGGCGGGGAACGAGTGCTGTCGCCCCAAGCGGTCGACCGGGCGGTAACCGACCGGGTGCGAGAGGTGTACGGCGGAAGCGCAGGTCCCGCGCGCGGCTACGGGCTCGGCATGTGGGTCGAACGCGGGACCGGCTGGACGAACTCGGTCGGAGCATTCGGGGCGACACCCGCGCTCAACATCGAAGAGGGAATCGCCTACTACCTCGTCATCGAAGCGAACGAAGCGACGTGGAAGTCGATCGACCAGGCGTTGCGTCTCGCCATAGAAGACGTCATGGGTACCGACTGAAACGTCGACGGCACAGTGGAAGTACGTCCGTCACGCGATCGAACGGACCTCAGATGCCTCCTCGTCGGGCGCGACGACATCGAGGTCTTGGGCGGCCGCTCCTGGAACGGTGACGAAGAAGCACGCTCCCCCGAGGATCTCCGATGTCCGATAGCTAGCCGAGCCGCCGTGGGCTTCGGCGATCGCTCGGACGATGGCGAGCCCGATACCCGAACCCGGCGTCACGGCATTGAGACGGTTGGGGCCTCGTTCGAAGCGTTCCCACACGCGGACCTCGTGACGTCGTGGAACTCCCGGTCCGTCGTCGTGCACCTCGAACGTGACGGAGTCGTCGTCGGTGACGATCTTGAGTCGCGTCGTCGATCCGCCGTAGCGAGCGGCGTTGGTGAGAAGGTTGACGAGGACTTGCTGCATTCGGGCACGGTCGACCAGCGCAACGAAGTCCGGCTGAGGTTCCAGACCGACGGCGTCCGGACTCCTACCTGTGGCTTGGATCGCCGCGGTTGCGAGTTCGTCCACGGGGACTGGTTCGACCTCGAGGTTGAGGGATCCATCCGAACCTCGAGCGAGCATGATCAAATCCGACACGATCGTCGACATGTAGTCGGCCTGCTCACGGATGATGCCCAGCATGCTCAACGCGTCATCGTCGAGCTTCTCGTGGTCCTCTTCGAGCAGGTCGACGAAACCGACGATCGCCGTCAGTGGTGTCCTCAACTCGTGTGAGATCGTGGTCACGAGGAGGTCGCGTTGCTCCTCGATCGTCGCACGGTATTCGAGGATGGCCACACCCTGCCGAGCGATGACGAGAACCCCGACGACGATCACTGCCGGCAAGAGGATCGGATCCGACGCCGCCTCCGCACCGACGATCGTCTCCACGACGAACACGGCCAACATCCCGAAGGCCGGGACGTACGGAGTGACCTGCGTCCAGAGCGGTGGATTGCGATCGGCATACTCGCGACCGGCGGTCGGCATGCCAACGACCCACGCTGAAGCGAAGAAGAAGCCCATGGCAGTCAGATTGACCCAATAGGGCGGGTTGGCAGCTTGAAACGAACCCGACTGTGCCGCTGCGAAGAAGGCGATATCTCCGAGCACCTGGAAGAAGACGGCGATGGCGAACAGTGCGACGCGGAGGTCGAACCGGTGACGCGACCTCCGGAGCAACACTGTCATTGCCACGGTGAGGATTGCGAGGTCGAGGAAAGGATAGAAGGCGCCGATCATCCGAGTCATCATCGAGGCATCGGCGAGGTTGGAGGTCATCTCGCCGAGGAAGAGAACCCACAACAACGCTGCGATCGACACGGCACCGATGAGCCCGTCGAGGACCATCCGAAGCCGCTGCATCGGCGACCCGTGGACCTGTGGGAGGACGGCGGCACCGATGAGGACCAGGACGTAGGTCGCGAGGAAGAACAGATCGGTCCAGCCGAACGCCGGTGCATCGCCCTGGACCAAGAAGACGACACCGACGACGAGAACACCGAGTGCGGCGACACACATGCCGGTACCGACCAGCGACCATCCCAGACGCTCTCGACCGTTGAGGGCTCCGGCGTTCTTGATGAACAGGACACCGGCGAGGGTGGCACCGATCATCACACCGATCGCACCGGCGGAGTCGGCAACATCCTTGGTACCGACGAGGGTCAGCAGCGCACAGAACGCGAGGAACCCGAACACCGCCTTGGGGAAGGTTCCGAACCGTTTGGTGGTGCTCGTGTTCGTGATGGATGGGCGCGCAAGAAGCCTCACCCATTTGTCATCGGCGGATTCCCGAGGGAATAAAGCGGTTCAGCGGAACCGTCGTGCGGTCATTTGAGCTCGATGTGCCACTCGACCGGCGTCACGAGGCCCTTGATGTTCTTGGTGAGGGCGTCCATGAATCGCTCGAGGTCGCGCTCCGTCTGGAACGCGGTGGTCGTGAACCGGATTCCGTCCATGCCTTTCGGGACCACGGGGAAGCCGGACAGATTCACATAGAAGCCGTCGTCCATCATGCGCCGGGTGTACTCCATCGCATTCTCGAGTGTGCCGCAGCGGACGAACCAGAGCGGGGTCCGCTCCAGCGACAAGGCAGGCAGTTGGGCGTCCACGAGACGGTCACGCACGTAGTCGATCCGGGAAAGGAGTTGCCGCTCACGCTCGTCGCGCTCGGGAGACAGGTGGAAGTCCGCCGCGGCGACGGCTGCTCCCAGCTCGGCGGGATGAACGGGTCCGGAGAACGTGAACGTTGCACCTGCGAGAAGCACCGCATCCGCCATCTCCTGCGAGGGGAGGACCACGACGGAACCACCTGCTCCCCACGACTTTGCGAGGGAGCCGATGACGATCATCCGCTCGTGGAACGGCACTTCGGAGAAGACATGACCGATGCCGTGGCGGCCCTTCCACCCCACGCCGTGGGCGTCGTCGTAGTAGAGGAAGAGGTTGGGGAACTCGTCGAGCAACGGGGCGATTCGGCGCACGGGTGCCGAGTCGCCATACATCGAGTAGATCCCGTCGGCGAGGTACCACACCCGCGCGTGTTTCGACGCATCGGCGGTCAGGGCACTGTGGAGAGCTTCGACATCGTTGTGGGGGATGGTGCGGACGGTGGCCCCGAGCCCACGGAGCACACCGGTCGTGAGTTGCACGGAGGCGTGGACCTGATGGTCGAGGAGGACGAGATCACCCGGCGCCACGAGAACGGGCAACACCGACAAGTGCCCCAGGGTCGTGGTCGTCGGGATGAGCACGTGACCGGGCGTGAAGATCTTCTGGAGCCGGTCTTCAAGGTCCGAGTACAAATCGACGGACGTGTACGCAGCCGACGAAGAGTAGACCGGCCCGTAGCGATCGAGCGCAGCCTTGGCTCCGTCGATGAGCCGCTGATCGGTGTTGAGCCCGAGATAGGCGCAGGATCCGTAGTTGAGCAGATCCTGCCCGTTGACATTGATCGTGCGACTGTCGGATGATTGATCGTGGACTCTGAGTCGTATCAGTCCGTTGTCCACGGCAGTGCCCAGCCGCTCTTGGACGACTTTGAGCATCTTCTCTCGATCGGACACCACTTTCGCATCCACGGTTCCCGGCCTCCACATCCATCTACCGACCACGAAACCGCACCATACCCGCCAAGTGACTAGACAGCGCGAATCTCAACCCGCACGGCTAGCAGGACGTTCGGCTCGGGATCGCGGAGCACGCCACTCGGTGCGCTCCCAACTCCGGAGTGGGAGCGATCACTCCCATCGGAAGACACGGGTTGCGACCACACCGAGAACCGCGGCATACACCACCATCACGAGCAGGTGCTGGATCGACGGAACGGAACCGGTGGCTGCGTCGGTCATCGCCTGCACCGCGGCACCCAGCGGTGTCAGGTTGGCCACCGTGGCCAATCCGTCCGACATGAAGGCTCTGGGCACGTAGACCCCGGCGAAGAACAGCATCGGGAAGAACAATGCGAATCCGAGTACTTGCGCAACCGAGGTCGAGCGGGCTACCGCCCCGATGAGCAAGCCCAGCGCAAGCATCGACGCCGTGCCCAACACGAACGAGACCGCAAACCAGATCGGCGACTCCGGAAGGGGAACACCGAACGCAACGGCCCCTGCCACCAGGGTCAGCGCCACACCGGCGATCGCGACCATCGCGATCACGTTGAGGTGCGCAACGAGGAGCTTGGCCGGATGCACCGGCGTTGTACGCATCCTGCGGAGGATGCCTTCTTCCCGGTCAGTGACGATCGTCATCGGGAGGGTCATCAGCGAGAGCATCGCCAGCGCCAGGCCGATCACGGTCGACGGGTATACGTCGATCAACCGAGCACCGTCGAGTTCGGCGAGCGGCTCGTCGAACCCGGGGAACAGGAAGCCGATCGCAACCAGCAGCAGGGGCGGGAACACGAGGCCGAACGTGAGCCACATCGGCTCGCGGAGGAAGAGCTTGGTGTCGAGTCGGGTGAGTGATGCGATCGCGCTCATTCGCCTGCCTCCGATCCGATAGAGGATCCGCTCGTCTCGCCCGTCAGGGTGAGGTACGCGTCCTCGAGGCTCGACGTATCGACCCGAAGGTGGTCGGCAGCGATGCCGCGTTCGGCAAGTGACGAGAGGACCGCAAGCACCATGCTTCCGTCGCCTGTCGCTCTGACCAGGTCACCGTCGACCTCTGCCTCGGCCACGCCCGGGATCGCTCGGATCTCCTCGACGGGGAGCGGCGTAGAGGGTCGGAAGGACATCACCTGTGCGGCACCGGCAGCCCTCATCAGGCCATTCGGGGTGTCGATGGCGGCGATGCGGCCACCGTCGAGGACCATGACGCGATCGCACAAGCGCTCGACCTCGTCCATGAAGTGCGTGACGAGGATGACAGTCACGCCAGCGTTCCGAATCTTCTCGACGGCATCCCAGGTCGACCGCCGAGCACGCGGATCGAGTCCTGTCGTCAGCTCGTCGAGGATCACGACCTCGGGTGACCCGACGAGAGCCAGAGCTATGGACAGGCGCTGCTTCATGCCTCCCGACAGGCTCGCATATGAGGCATCCAGCTTGTCGGTCAAGCCGAACCGCTCGGCCAATTCGGCCCAATCTGCTGGCGCCTCGTAGAACGTCGAGAAGGTCTGCAGGATCTCACCCACCCGGGCTCGCTTCTGGAGGCGCGACTCTTGGAGTTGGATGCCGAGGCGTTGTGTCAAGTCGGCGCGATCGCGGATCGGCTCGCGACCGAGCACGGTGATCGAGCCACCATCGGGTTCGCGCAGTCCACCGATGGACTCCACGAGTGTGGTCTTGCCGGCACCGTTCGGGCCGACGATGCCGAAGATCTCGCCGCCATCGATCGAGAACGTGACGTCGTCGAGCACACTGACGGACCCGTAGGACTTGGCGAGTTCCCGGACGTCGATGACGGTCGCGGCGCTCACGCTGCTGCCCTACGCAATGAACTCTTGGTGTCGGGGACCGTGGGCGACACGCCGTCGTGTGCCCCGACGAGCGCTGCAAGGACGGTACTTGTCGGTCCGAGGGCGCCAAACCCTCCCAGTCTTTGTGTCAGATGCATGACAAATGCCTCTCTCATTGCTGTCCCTCACTCGAGGGCTGACACCAGCATGTCCTAGATCCGTGCTGGGCACATCAGGCTGAAGGCTAGAGCGACGTGGTCCGGCGGTCGATTCGCGCGTCGTACTTTCGGTGGATGACCGAGGTCGGATCGCCGTTCCACCCGTGGTTGGCCGAGATGCGCGCAATGGTGCCTACATGAGCTCATGCAGTCGTCGACGAAACGCAGCGATGCCAAGGGCTGCCCATTGACAAGGTAGAAGGATGATCCCGGAACCAGTGGCACGCCCGGAGGGACTCGAACCCCCAACCTTCTGATCCGTAGTCATGGGCGCGCCTCTCGTGACGACAGCGACGATCCAGGCTGCCCTCAGGCATTCCCCACTGCGCATCGCCACGTCACGCCTGCCGATAGGGGCGCCGTCGGGGCACGTTGCCAAGGCCCTGGGGCAGGCACGATATGCCTGCTCCTCTCAGGTCAAGAGCTCGGATTCAAGTCAACGCCGCAGTTCGCCGCGAATGTGAAGTAGAGTGTGAAGTATGAGTTGGACCCACTCCCCCCCGACACCCTTCGGTGACCCGTGCGAGCGAGTACCTCTTCCTGACGCGCCACTCGCGCTCGTCCTCGCGCAGGTTCGGTTCACGCCGATCGTCAGCATCGCCAACGCCGACTACATCGCCAGCTTCCAAGAGTCAATCCGCCAGAACTACCCGATCCTGACACGCGAACTCCAGCAGCAGATTCAGCTCGGGCCACAGGGCCTGCAGACCACACCACCGCCAACTCCAGGGGTCATATGGCGCTTCGTGGACCAGGATCAGAATTGGCGCTTGTCGCTGGCTCAGGACTTCATCGCAGTCGAGACAAGTAACTACACGCACCGCGACGACTTCCATAAACGACTCGCCCAAGCGCTCACGGCACTCGAGGACCACTTGCGTCCGGGACTTACCACGCGCATTGGCGTTCGATACATGGACAGGATCGCAGGCGACATGACTACGAGGCTTGAGGACTACGTGCGTCCTGAGTTGCTCAGCCTTGAAGCTACCGACCTTGGCTCAGCGAGACTGGATAGCGGAGTCACCGAAGCGCACTTCGCCGTGGACGATGTCGCCCTGAAGGCTCGGTGGGGTTCTCTACCGATCGGCGTTGTCCACGACCCCATCGTTCAACCGCTCGCCGACCAGAGAACCTGGGTGCTGGACCTGGACGCGTCAACAACCGATGCAGGACCGTTCGATGCCTCGGCCATTGCAGAGAGCGCCAAGAAGTTCGGTGAGGTGATCTATCGATTCTTCCGTTGGGCAGTTTCGGATGAATTCCTGAGGGAGTTCGGAGGGGACGTATGACAACATTGAGCCAAGAGAAGAGCAGCACGTCATCTCTCGACCTGCATCCCATCAGCATCATCTACAAAGGCACAGCAGCCGAACCCGACGGGACTGCGATGGTCGAGGCGACCACTTACGTTGTCGCTGGAGGCGTGGCGAAGGTCATCCACCATGAGGTCAGCGGCTGGGGCCGGATAGTGAAGGACACCTTGTCCAAGCTCTCCAGTAGCTCAGCCGGGTTCAGTGCTGATGAGCTTGTCATTGCCGTGGACAATGAGGAGCATCCCCTTCCCCATGCTGCGACTCGGGTTCGTGCTCTCTATGGGCAGTCCGGCCTGACCTGGAACCAGGTCGCGAGGATGTTCGGAGTGAGCCGACGATCCGTCCATGCATGGGCGCGTGGCGGTCGCATGAACGCGCGGAACTCCGAGCGCCTCGCAACGATTGAGTCTGCCGTAGAAGCGAATCGAAGAGAGTCACCTAGTGCAACACGCGAGGCCCTCTTGAACGCGAGCAATGGCCCCTCTGTCTTCCAGCGCCTGACGAGCAATGCGAGAGCGCAAGCAGATCACAAGGACGACGTGCACCGACTCCTCGCTTCGACCGCCGGCGGCGCGAGCGCACGGGGGGCGGACACATCATTCGAGAACGTTGACTGGCCGGCCACGAGCGGTGATGAGTACTAGGAGCAATGAAGAACCAGCTGCGCCTCTGTCTCCACTTGCGTCATGGAGGCAGGGCGATGTGGCCAAGCCTGGAGGTTTCCAGTGGTTGGCAAATGCGAACAGACCGTCTAGCGATGCGGCAGCTGAGTCGGTCGAAAGCGGCGCGGAGAACACCTTCACTGTCTGGGAGCGCTTCGAGGGCCTCGTAGTCCTCACGCCGACCTGTGACATTCACCCGAGGGACAAAAAGGATCGGCCCTTCGTCACGGTGTGCCCGCTCGTCGAGCTTCCGGATGAAGTTGACGTAGGCAAGGCCAAGGACGGCTACCACATCCGATACGTACACGTGCCTGGAGCGTCCGATCCAGCTGCGTTTGCCGATCTTGATCGAACACAGACCATCGAAACCGGCCTCCTCGAGGAATGCGAAAGGATTCCCGGGCTACATACCGACGAAGAGCAAGCTGACTTCGCTAGAGCGGTGGCCCGCAAGTTCAATCGTTTCGCCTTCCCAGACGCGCTGCAGAGGGCAATCAGCAAATGGCGGAACAAGGTCGTAGACAGCCACTCCAAGCCGAACAGCGCGGAGGGTCAGCTCTTTCGCGATGCACTCACCATCCGTGCAGCCGCGGAGCCGTCCTGGAGCGAGAACAGCATCGAAGTCACCATCTACGTGATCATGCCCGACGGGTGGCTACCGGAATCCAGTCCGGCGGGTACGCGCACCGTCGGAGTCGTGGATGAGCTGGCCAGAATGCGAACCTCCGAAATCGCCAAACGCCTCGTGACCGAGTCCGATGACCAAGTTCGGCTCGATCTCGTCGAAGCTCTCCAAGTGGGCTGGACTCGAAGGTGTAGACCGGCTGATGAGATCAGCGATGTCTCATTCGTTCTCATCGGTGCGAACGAGTTCACCTATGCAGACGTTGAGGCAAGCCAGTCGCTCGACCTGGACTTCGTTTCCGGAGAAGATGACGAAGACATCGACGATGAGGGCGACTAGTCGAGGACCTGCAAGCCAGGGTGCTGACGGGGAATCCGAAGGTCGGGCAATGGTTCGGCGGGGGCGAACTCCCTCAACCACAAGGATCACGGGTGAACTCGACTCGCCGTCAGATGCACTCTGGGGGCGCGGGAGGGGCATAGCAGTTGATCTCGCCGCTCATCCTGGGCGATCGAGCTTCAGGCTGAGTCGTTCCTCGGAAGCGTTGGGAGGGCGGAGATGTGATCGATCCGTCCATCCCGATGAACGCCCGCGACCTGAACAATGCCGGACGCGCCGTTCACGACTTTGCCGAGATCATCCAGTGCTGATGCATCTGCGCTCACGGCAGCCATGATCGAGTTGGAGAGCTTGTCGATGGTGGCGTGTCCCTTGTAGGTGTTCATCGTGACGGTGATGTCGTCGTGCCCCGCCATGTCTCGGACATCACTGATCGGAACCCCCTTGTCGATCCAGATGTCCACGAAAGTCGCGCGCAGGGAGTGTGGCGTGCAGTGATCAAGGCCATTTGACGCACCTACCCGTCTCACGACACGTTTCGAGTCAGACTCGATGCGCGATCACGCCAGCTGAGGGTTACGTCCCGGGAGCTACCGGGCGCTACCGGTAGCTCCCGGTAGCTCCGCTCACGATACGACGATGCCCTCCCATGCACTCCTAGGGGCGCTGTATGGGCGCGCGACGCAAGTATGGAGTGTGGAGTCGCAAAGCCCACGGTTGAGCCGATTGGAGCATCACCAGTTGCAATCCCTTGACAGATATCAAGAGAACACAGTGATGCCAAGGGTTTGACAGTTGTCAGGGGGACGGATTAGACCCTTGAAGGAGTGGCACGCCCGGAGGGACTCGAACCCCCAACCTTCTGATCCGTAGTCAGACACTCTATCCAATTGAGCTACGGGCGCTTGGTGTGCGGTGAAGCTTACCGATGTCGGTGGGATTCCGGCCATGGCCTACCGTCGCAGGGGTACTGGAGCAACTCTGATCGTCGTGTAGCGTGGTGTCTTCACGCCATCGAAGGACCGCCATGCGCAAGACACTGATCGTCGGACTCCTCCTCGTCCTCACCACCCTGCTTGCCTCATGCAACAACACGCCGGGGACGAGCACGACCGCCGGGGGTGAGGGGGGCGAAGCCACCACCACCGCCCCGTCGGACACGACTGCGCCCGACACCACACAGGCTCCCGACACCACCGAGGCCACGGACACCACGCAGCCGTCCGACACGACCGTCGCCCCCGAGGACGAAGAGGACTCCGGGATCAGCCCGACAGTCTTCCTGGTGATCATCGGCATCGTCGTCCTGCTGATCGTGCTCGGTTGGCTTCTCGGTCGGTCACGCAAACCACCGGTACCGGTGGCGGCCGCGCCTACCTCACAGACCTGGCAGGACCACCTGCGCGCTGGCTATCAGGACGCACGGTGGCTCTACGACGGCATGAACGAGGACGTCGCCATCTGGCGAGGCAACACCATGGCCGACCCGAATGCGGCCGGCGCAAGCACGGACCTTGCCGACCGATGGAACCAGGTCGATCCTCGGATGAACCGCGCCAGGGACAACCTCTACAGCGCGGAGGCGAGCGCACCGGACCAGCACACTGCGGACACCATTCGCGGGGTCATCACCTCTTTGAACGGGCTCCGCTCGGCCGTCGACGCCCGGGCCAATGCACGGTTCCAGTCGGCGCAGACGCCTGACGATCCGGGAGCGACGGAACGCGAACGGATCGCCTCAACCAACCTCGCCCAGGCCAAAGCGAACTTCGGCGCCAGCCTCACAGCTGCGAGTGCTCTGATCGGCGGCTGAACGCCTTGAAGAGTGGGGTCGCCACGCGGCGACCCCACTCCCGTTCGACTAGCCAGTGCGCAATGCCTCCGTCGGAGACATCCGGGACGCACGAACTGCCGGGTACAAACCGGCAAGGCTGCCGATGATCAGTGCGGCGCCAAGGCCACCGAAGACGGCGAGCTGCGAGACGAGCACGTCCCATTCCCGGTAGCTCGACCAGATCGCCGTGATGAGATAACCGAGGCCGACACCGACGACGCCTCCGAGGATCGACAACAGCAATGCCTCCCCGAGGAACTGGACGGCGATGTGGCGTTTCGTCGCCCCGATCGCCCGACGCAGACCGATCTCGGCACGGCGCTCCAGCACCGAGATCACCATGACATTGGCGATCCCGACACCTCCGACGAACAGCGCCACGGCACCGAGACCGAGGAACAACGCGGTCAGCGTGTCGTCGGCAGCTTCTCGTGCTTCGAGGGCATCCGTCGGTCGACTGACCTCCACCTCTTCAGGGTTGATCGGATTGGCCGTCGCTGCGAGGACACCCATCACTTCGTCGGTGTACTCGGGATCAGCGCGCACGTAGACCGTCGATGGGACACCATCCGAGTCGAAGTACTGCTCCGCAGCACCGAATCCGATGAGGGCTGCGCGATCGAGGTCGGGGCTGAGCTCGAACTCATCGAGGATGCCGATCACAGTGACCCACTCGTCACCGAGCCATACATCACCACCGGCTTCATCGATCCCGAGACGCTCCGCCGCAACCGAGCCCAGCACGACCGTTGGGAAACTCGCACTGGCTTCGTCGAACCATCGTCCATCGGCCACGGTTCCGGCCAACGCGTCGAGGAGTGTGATGTCGACCGCCTGCACGCTGAGCCCATTCGTCCTGTCTTCCGGCATGAGATCGGTTCGGTAGACGTTCGCATCGACACTGGCGACCGCCGCCGTCTGCTCCACCGGCCCGATCCGCGAGATCATCGGTGCCGCGGTGTCAGGAAGCTCACCAGACCCACGACCGATTCCCTCTCCGGCCTGGACCGCGATCAGGTTGGTACCCAAACGATCCAGGGTTGCCAACAACTCCGACTTGGAGGACTCGCTGAGTCCCAGCACTGCCACCATCGCAGCGATACCAATGGCGATCCCGACTGCCGAGAGGAACGCCCTTGTCTTGCGCGATCGAAGCCCGACGGCCGCCGTCCGACCTACGTCCGCGGCGTGCAGCTTGCTTGCGACCAGCTTCTGATCGCTCATATCGCTGCCCCGGCGGCCACAGTCTCGCGTTCGATCTTCCCGTCACGGATCGCGATCGTCCGAGGCAACCCATCTGCGATCTCGCGGTCGTGTGTGATGACGATCACCGTCGTCCCCATGTCGACCAGTTCACGCAGGAGAGCCATCACCGAGTCCCCGGTGGCAGTGTCCAGGTTCCCGGTCGGTTCATCGGCGAGGACGATCTCAGGCGACCCGATGATCGCTCGCGCAACCGCGACCCGTTGGCGTTCCCCACCCGAGAGCTTCGTGGCAAGGTGGTCCAAACGGTGCCCCATACCGACGCGGTCGAGTGCGACCGCTGCGTGGAACCGTCGCTCATCCAGTGGCAACCCGGTGTAGAGCAAGCCATCGGCGACGTTGTCGAGCGCCGTGTACCCGGACAGCAAGTGGAACTGCTGGAAGACGAAACCGATGTGACGCGACCGCAGCGATGACAGCTTTCGATCCGACAGCTTGCTGACGTCGTAGCCGACGACCTCCACGAGACCCGAGCTTGCACGGTCCAAGGTGCCCATCACATGCAAGAGTGTGGACTTCCCCGACCCGGACGGACCGACCACGCCGAGGAGCTCGCCTTCCTCGACGGTGAACGAGATCCCATCCACCGCACGCACGGGTGGCGTGCTGTCGTACACCTTGACGACGTCTTCCAGCCTCAGGACGGTGCGTGATGCGCTCATGGCACCACGACCTGGTCGCCCGGAGCGATGTCGCCAATGACCTCGATCAAGCCACTGGCATAGAAGCCGGTCTCGACAGGGACCAACTGTGTCCCGGAACCGATGGCGACCTCGACCGCGTATCCGCCCTCGGAGAGGGCCAGCAGGGCCTCGACCGGCACGGCGACGACATCAGTCACACGATCGGTGATCACGGAAATCGTCACCGGCGCCTCGTCGATGCCTTCGGCGACCGACGGATCGTCCAAAGACACGACGACGTCGAGCGTTGCCTGACCTGCTCCCGCGGTGGAGGTTGCGATGGTGGAGATCTCCTCTACGGTGCCAGTCGTGACCGTGAGGTCCGGCATGGTCACTTCGACTTGATCGCCGACGGCGAGGCTGTCCTGTTGCGTCGTCGGCAGGTCGAACTCGATCTCCAACTCCCCGGCGGATGTGGTGAACACGGCGGTGCCGTCGTTGATGACATCGCCGACCTCGACGAGCAGCGTGTCAACGACCACGGGTTCGGCTGAGAACACGACCTCACCGAGATTGACGATCTCATCGACCGGCGCCCCGATGGCTTCTTGCCACAGTTCGACAACTGACTCCGTGATGTAGGTGAACTCTTCGTCGAGGGTCATGTCCCCGTCCTCGTCGAACCCGAGGGCGACAAGTGCAGTCTCCAATTGGAAGATGTCGGGACCGATGTCGTCATCGCGCATCGTGCGCCAAACGGGCACATCGCCGTAGAGCAACACGACGGGTTCGTTGTCGATCCAGACGATCACGTCGCCTTGGCCGATCGTGTCACCCACCTCGGGCAAGGCCGTCACCGTCCCCGACATGCGCACGGCCATCGGATCGCCTTCCAACTGGCCGATGGTTCCTTCGTACTCCGACACCTCCTCGAGGTCTGTTCGCACGGCTTCTTCGAACTCCAATGGTTCGGCGACCGTTTCCTCATCGGCCGATTCGGTGGAGGAACCCTGTAGGGCGAACCAGATCGCCGCCGCTCCTCCGAGTACGAGTATCAGACCGACGACCCACGGGGTCTTCGACTTCCTAGGCCTCTGGTAGACAGGGGCCTTGGTCGAAGCTCCGCTGTCCGTCTTCGTCTGCGTCACCGAGTAGTCCTCCTCGTCGACAATCCGTGTGTTCACGCGTTCCCCCCGCCGGCTCGTCCCCCGCCGCCCCCGCCCGGTCCGCCGCCACCAAAGCCGCGACCGACGTTCGGCAGGAGGTCCTCGCATTGGTCGAGTGCTGCTTCGACCTCGGGATCCTGGAAGTCGATGCCAAATGGACCGCCTTCGCCTGGCGTTCCACCCGGTCCGAGGTCTGAGAGGTCCGGATCGGCGACGTCGACACCCTGGTCACGAAGACACGCTGCAAGTTCGATGAGCTGATCCTGGAGTTCGGTCTGATCGATCTGACCGAATCCGAACGCTGCACCATCGAGGAACTCACCACACGCCTCGAACGCTCCCTGGATCTCCTCACGGGCTCCGTCGTCTGCCTGCCCCTCGCCGGGCTCGGGGAGGTTCAGCGGACGGCCAGGGGTGACGTTGCCGTCGGCATCCACCGTTGGATCCTCCATGTCGACACCGTTCTCACGCATACAGGCGGTGAAGGCGATGGCTGCCTCTTCGGCGCTCATCTCCTCGGTCACGTCGGTGGCTCCCGGCTCTGCGACTTCAAGGCTGGCTACGCCCTCACCGGCATCGGCAGTCCCGCTACATGCGGTGACGAAAAGTGCCACGGCTATGAGCAATCGGAATTTCATCGGGTACTCCTTTCCCCGATGAGTGTGCAGCGTCCGCCTCAAGCAGACCTCAACCGAACCTGTGAATTCGCTCAGAGTCCGAGGTCAGGAGGAAGGGGCCGCGAGCGGCAACGTGATCGTGAAGACGGCACCGGAGTCGTTCTCGACACTGAGCGAACCGCCGTGTGCGTCGACGATGGCGTCGGCGATCGCAAGCCCCAGACCCGACCCTCCCGACTTGCGGGAGCGGGAGTCGTCTGCCCGGTAGAAACGTTCGAACACGTGGTCGAGCGCATCGGCGGGGAGTCCGGGTCCGTCGTCCTTCACGACGACCCGTGCCCGGTCCTCGACCGTGTCAACCCGGATCTCGACGGCGGTACCAGGCGGGGTATGCGTTCGCACGTTCGACAAGAGACTGGAAACCACCTGATGGAGGCGTTCGGAATCGACCATCGCGTGCACAGCTTCGTCACCAACCACCGTTACTCGACGCTCCTGATCGATCGCCTCATGGTCGTCGACAGCGTCGCGGATGATGGTGATGATGTCCGAGTTTGCGATGTCGAGCGAACCCGGCTGGTCCAAGCGTGCCAGAGCCAAGAGATCCTCGACGAGGTTCCCCATCCTCCGGCTCTCGGCACCGATGCGTTGCCATGCCCTTTCCTCGGCATCGGGGTCCTGCAGTCCGCCTTGGTCATGGAGCTGGGCGTATCCGGAAACCGCTGCGATGGGAGTCCGCAGCTCGTGGGATGCATCTGCGACGAACCGACGAAGCGTCTCCTGTCCTTCCCGCTCATGCTCGACGGCGGTCTCGATCGTCAGCATCATGTCGTTCAGCGAGACACCAAGGCGCCCGATCTCGGTGTTGGGATCAGCGCCCTCGATTCGTCGAGTGAGATCCCCAGCGGCGATGGCCTCCGCCGTGTCAACCATCTCCGCAACGGGTCGCATCGATCGGTCGACCATGAACCAGGTCGCCGTACCACCGATCAGCAACACACCGAGGCCAGTAAGCGCGAGAACGACCAGCATCGATGTGTTGGCTTCGGCAACGTCGGTCAGAGGTACCGCGACGACGAGCGTTCCCGGGATTCTGCCCCCCTCGATCGTTGTCGCCCGGTACTCAAGCGAACCATCCACCGATGGGATGGTCACCGGACCTTCACCAGGTGCGATGAGGGAGACGTCGGGGAGGGGGTCGGGATCGTCCACGAAACCGGAGGCTCGCACCGAGAGGACCTCGCCAGTCTCCGAGATCCAGATCTCCGCTGCATCCCTACGCACCGGAAGCTCGTCCTCATCGGCCGTCGATTGGTCCGGGTCGTTGTCACCTGGCTCGCCGGGTCGGACGCCGGGCCCAGGGATGAATCCGGACGCACGATCACGGAACCCGACGAGAAGCTTGTCGATCTGGTCGATGAGGATCGTGTCGACGGAACGTGACGCAACGATGCCGAACCCGGTGATCACCAAGAGCAACAGCACCGAGAAGGAGAGCACCAGCTTCGTGCGAAGGGCCATCTCAGGCGCCTGATCCGCGGATCACATATCCCACGCCGCGGACGGTCTGGACGACCGACCCGTTCGTGTCGCCGAGCTTCTTGCGGAGGTACGAGATGTACGTCTCGACGATGCCGTAGTTCCCATCGAAGTCGTACTCCCAGACGTAGTCGACGATCTGGGACTTCGCCATCACGCGTCCGCTGTTGACGAGCAGAAACCGCAGGAGCCGGAACTCCGTGGGCGACAGGTCGATCTCGTCGTCGCCGACCCATACCTGATGGGCGTCGTCGTCGAGCGTGATGTCCCCTACCGACATGCGGGCAGACACGGAACCCGGTCCGACCCTTCTGAGCAGAGCCTCGATCCTCAGACCGAGCTCCTCGAGGCTGAACGGTTTGGTCAGGTAGTCGTCGCCCCCTTGGCGGAATCCGGCCCGCTTGTCGTCGATGTCGTCGCGGGCGGTGAGGAAGATGACCGGGACGTCGAGTCCATCGCGCCTGATCCTGCGACACACCTCGAACCCGTCGAGCTCAGGCATGTTGACGTCGAGTACGACGAGATCGGGAGTGGATGCCTTGATCGAACGGAGCGCATCGAAGCCGTCCGACGCCGTCGATACGGAGTAGCCGGCGAAACGCAACGCGCTCGACACGAGATCGGTGAGTGACTCTTCGTCGTCGACGACGAGGATGGAGGCTTTGGTGTCTACGGTGGTCATCACGCCTCAGAGGTTACGGAGTCAACCTGTGAGAACCCTGAGAGTCGGCTGGGGACACGATGAGCGTCGGTGTCCGCGGTGGCGATGCTGGCGTCAGACCGTTCGATCCGTCTTCTGGTTGAGGTCGAGTAGACGAGCCGCGACGTCCGGGGACGGGGCGCTTTCCATTCGCCATTCCCAGTTCCCCTTTGGAGTTCCGGGGTGGTTCATCCTTGCTTCCGAACCGAGACCCAGCAGGTCCTGCATGGGCGCGATCGCGATGACACCGGGGGACCGCCACGCTCCCTCGACAAATCGACGTGCGATCTCGACCTGCGCCGTCTCCGTGCCAGTGCCGAGGAGCCGGTCAGCCGACGCACGGTAGACGTCGGTACCCGATGTGTAGCTCCCAGCCGCCGTGTCGTTGTCATGGGTCCCGGTGTAGACGACCTGGTCCGATCCGATGTCGCCGAGGTCACCCTCCGCTGCAACGACGTCCTGGAGAAGCGTCATCCCCGGGTAGCCGAGTTCCACGCGAAGCTGCTCGACGGGTGGCGTCAGATGACCGAGATCCTCCACCACGAGGTCCATCGCTCCGAGCTGGCGTTCCAACGCCTCGAAGAACGCGATGCCGGGGCCTGGGAGCCACTCGCCGACGACCGCGTCGGGACGGTGGGCTTCGATCGAGTAGTAGGTCACGAGCCCGATGAAGTGGTCGATGCGGAGGACGTCTGCGTGACGGAAGAAGGAACGGAGGCGTTCTGCCCACCACACATATCCGGTTTCGGCGTGGCGGTCCCACTGGTACAGCGGTGTACCCCACACCTGCCCGGTGTCACTGAACTCGTCGGGAGGCACGCCGGCGATGTGAGTCGGTCGACCGATCTCGTCGAGTGTGAACAAGTCGGGGTGCGTCCAGACGTCGACGCTGTCGCCGGCGACATACAACGGAACGTCTCCGAGGAGCACCACACCCTGCTCGGCTGCATGGGAACGCAGGGCGGCGAGCTGTCGTTCGAAGACGAACTGTGTGAAGGCGTGGTACTCGAGGGTCTCCGAAAGGTCTTCACCGGCTCTCGCCAGTGCTTCCGGGTCCCTCTGTCGCAATGATGCAGGCCATTCAAACCATCGTTCCCCACCGCGTGACTCGGAGATGGCCATGAACAGCGAATACTCCACGACCGCCGGGTCGGTCCGGAACGAATCGAACTCAGTGCGGAGGGGACCGGCAAGCCCGCCGAGCGCCTCTTCGAGCCATGTGCGTTTGCGGTCCCTGACAAGCTTGAAGTCCACGCGGCCCTGTTCCCCGATCGGTTCCAGTCGGTCGCTATCGAGGAGCCCGTCCTCGACGAGCCCCTCGGGAGAGATCAAGTCGACACTTCCCGCCTGGGACGACGTCGATGAGTAGGGCGAGTTGCCCAAACCGGGCGGCCCCAACGGGAGAATCTGCCAGTACTTCGATCCGGAGTCTGCAAGCCACTCGACCCATCGATGTGCTGCCGGTCCGAGGTCACCGATACCGAACGGGCCAGGCAGGCTGCTGACATGGAGCAGCACGCCGGAGGAGCGTTCAAGCCGGGGAGGGGTCGTCACGACCCGTTCCGTTCGTCCGTGGTGATCCGTGCCACCAGCTCGTGTTCGAGGATTCGGTCTTCACCCCACGGCTGCCCGTCGGCAGCGTCGAGCAGCGCTTGCATCGCGGCCTCCCCCTGTTCCGCTACCGGTTGGCGGACCGTCGAAAGACCCATGGCTCCGGCGAACTCATGGTCATCGAAGCCGACGATCGCGAGGTCACCCGGTACGGCCAGCCCGAGTTCTCGTGCCGCCTGCATCGCACCGGCGGCCATCTCATCCGAGATTGCAAACAGAGCCGTCGGGGGTTCGTCGAGGGCGAGGAGCTGGCGCGCGGTATCGCACCCACCCGCGATCGAGAAGTTCCCGTTCACGATCAGTTCTTCGTCGACGGGTATCCCGGCGGACTCCAGCGCTGCGATGTAGCCGTTCTCGCGTTCGCCCGGGATCGACAGCTCGGTGCGCCCGTCTGGCATCCCCCCGATGAGCCCGATGCGGCGATGGCCAAGGTCGACGAGGTGTGTCGTCGCTTCGAACGCGGCACCGTAGTTGTCGATGCGCACGGTGACGATGCCGTCGACATGTTGACCCACGGCGACCAGGTGGAGACCTCGCTCGGTGAGCTGGTGCACTTCACCCTGATCGATCGGGATGTCGACGAGGATTACGCCGTCCACCCGTCGCGCCTGTGGCAGGACGACTTCCAGGAGGTGCCGACGCTGGTCGTCATCGCCGGCGACGTGCAGCCGCATGTCGTACCCGGCGGCGGTTGCGACCGCTTCCACTGACGACACGAGCTGTGCGTAGTACCACTGCCCGGTGAACGGAATCGCAACGATGATCGTGTCGTTCGTCGCGGACGAAAGATTGGATGCGTACGGATCTGGCACGTATCGCAGTTCCCTCGCCACCGTCTCAACCTTCTCCCGGGTTGCGGGTGCGACGGATGGGAGACCGCGTAGGGCGCGACTCACCGTGGCAACCGAGACTCCGGCCGCTGCGGCAACATCGCGAATGGTCACTTTCGTCACTGTGCACCCATCATGAAGATCGATCCGAACTCGTCGGGGGCGAGGCCATCGACAGTACCGGACGTCACCGCTGTGTACTCGGAGAGGGCCGCCTCGGCACCGGGCGGGCCGATCATGTCGAAGATCCGCGTGTGGTTGATGTCGCCGGGCGCTCCTCCGCCCCGCCACTGCGACGCAGCGGCATCGATGTCGCGCACACGGCGCACGCCGGGTGACGGGAACCCCTCTTGGCTGAGGACCACGGCACCGAAGGTCCAACTGGTCGGGTCACCGTCACCGAGAAGTGAACGCGGCACCCGGATCACGATTCTGCCTTGGTCGCCGAACACCGCTACGGACAGCGACGGCTCGGTCTCGACCGTCGATCCGTCCGGCTCGGCGACGAACAGAGCGGGCTGCCATCCTTCGATGGTCACGGCGTACTCCCATCCCATCCCATCGGGCAGAGAGGCGTTGCGACCATCGATCAGCGTGCGGGCGCCCGAATCGACAGCGGAGTCGGTGTCGATGTAGATGTCGAACGTCTGGATCGAGAGACCCGAGGGCGACCCCCAGGGATTGCCGATCGGCGCCGCGACATCGAGCGAGAAGACGACGTCGTCGCCCTCGGTACCCACCGTGAAGGCTGTCAGGTCGTAGCTCCCAGCTGCGAACACGCCATCTGTCGGATAGGTATAGGTACCGGGTCCGTTGTCGTCCCCCAGCGGATCCTCGAACTCCAGGAACACTTCGACGTCGGAGATGTCCGGTACTTGGAGCCCGAGGGGCCCGTCGCCGGGGACGAGTTCACCGTCGACCGCCGCCTTCACCAGGACGACATCGCCGGCGGCCAGGGCACCGAGCTCCTCCAGCGGGATGGCGATCTCGGTGATGTCGCCGGTCGCCGCGTTGAGGGCGATGCATCGTTCAGGATCAACGTCAAGGAGCGGGTTGCACAAGAGATACTGCCCGTCGCGAACGGCGATGAGGTGCGTTGCCCCGAAACCGAGGACCGCATCGTCGATGGCCGTCGACGTGCGACGACCCTGGGGAGCGCCGAGGTAGATCTCGGTCAGGGAGGACGGATCTCCGTCGTGCCGCAGGTACAGATTCTCTTTGTCGAACGCCCACGCCATCGCGGCACCCGCATACGCCCCGCCGCTCGACCATGCCGCTTCCGCCGCACCGTCCACCTCGATGGTCACAAGCTCGGACTGGGATCGATCGGCGACGACCGGCGTTTGCGGGATGATGGGCACGTCCACGAATGCGGGCCGTTCGTCGCCCAGCGCGTCGTAGACCTGGCCGAGAAGTTCGCGGAAGGCTGCGTCGAAATAGCCGTCGTCGCCGGAATCTTGGTCAGATCCGTACCACCAGAACCAATCGGACCCCTCGGCGAACAGCATCGCCTCGTAGGCGGATGCGATCGAGTCGTCGGAGTAGTCACCGCTCTGTTCGGCTCTGCGCAGGTCCTGACGGGTGTCATAGAGGTAGTCCCACGCCATCGCCTCTTCCTGCTCTCCGATCCACGTGGCGAAGTTGGGTTGGAACCAGGACGCCGGGAACACGTCGCTGATGGGTTCCGGGTTCGGATGGGCTGCGAGGTAGGCCGATGGCGTCGTCGTCTCGATCCACGGTGTGGCGGCGAGCCGTTCGTAGAGCTCATTGAGGAAGTCGATCCCGTCGTTCGGATAGTGCTCCCATGCGTTCTCGCCGTCGAGGATCACGGACACGATGGGTGGTTGGCCACCTTGGGACGACGTGTCGACGGAGTCATAGATCGCTCGGAGTCTTCCCATGAAGTCATCCACGGCGGCCTGTGCGGAGAGCCCTGAGTACTCGAAACCGACCTGGTCCGAGATGCGGTTGTCCCGGAAGAACATCGCAACGGGTTCACGCTGGTTGACCTCGGCTGAGTACGCCGCGTAGAGCGTCGTGGCTTCAACGACGTTGTCGGATGCATCCCGTTCGAACGACCCGATTCCGCGCGTCATGGCGAGCACGTCCTCGCCGGTTCCCACCCATGCAACCCCATTCTTCGAGAAGAGGTTCATGATCTCCTGTGCCACGGAACCCTCGCCGGGCCACATGCCGGTCGGTCGCTGACCGAGCAATCGCTCGGCTGTGCTGAGACCACGGATGACCTGCTGATCGGCATCTGCGATCTCGCGGAAGCGGTCGTTCGGGAGGATGGCCGCGGGGTCCCCCTCGACAGCGAGGTTCGTGTCTCCGACCAGCGGCAGAATCGGGTGTGCCAGCGGCGTGGTCGTCACCTCGATCACCCCTTCTTCCCACAACCGGGCGTGCAGCGGAATCACCTCGCGGATGATCTCGAGATGTGCGTCGAGGACGACTGCCTTGTCCTCCTCGGCGAAGCTCTCCCCCTTTGCCACGAGCGAGGCGAGTGGCTCCTCTGCGAGGAAACCCGGGTCGGTCCAAGCGAGGTTGAACAAGACCTGCAGGTCGCGGAAATCATCGTCCGACCACGCAGCGACGAGCTCCTCAGGCGATCGACCGGTCCGGAAGTCAGCGAGTTCCTGGAAGCGTGGAAAGCGCTCGATGATCGTGGCGTTGACATCGAAGAAGCGCTCGACGATGAACATCCGGTCCTCCGTCGTGAGGTCCGTAGCCGCGATCTCTGTCTTGACCCAGTAGATGTCCTTGGCGCCATTTGCGAGGTCTTCGAGTTGGAGAAGGAGAACAGGTGTCAGGTTGAACGTCGCCGTCACGCCCGGATGGTCCTCCACCATCTTCGCCATGTCCCAATAGTCCTTCGTGGCGTGCACGCGAACCCACGGTCGGGTGTAGACGCCATCTTCATCCTTCGGGTAGAACGGCTGATGCTGATGCCACATGAGGTTGAGATGCATCGGGTTCTCGTCCCCGGGAGCGGCTACGTCCTCCGTAGGTGTGGTTGTCGTGGTGGTGGCAGGGGGATCATCGACCGAAGGTGTGCCGGTGCCTTCCCCGGACACCAACGCAACCGCGAGAGAGCACACGACCAAGAGAGCTACGAACCACTTCATCGGCCGACAACCGCCGCCGATCGGGCGGGAACCGTGACGGTTCCCGCAGTGAGGGTCGCCGTACCCCAAAGGACGTCTGCGGAGTCTCCGATATCCAACGTGCCCGGTTCGGACCCACGGTTCAGCACCGTCACCAGACGTTCACCGGCGTCTCCGAACCGCTCGTACGCGACCATGTCGGCGGACGCAGCGACCGGACGCCACTCACCACGGACGAGCGCCGGATGGGAACGGCGAAGCGACGTCAGGTCCCGCATCGTGCGGTACACGTCGTGCTGCTCGGGATCCTGATCCCATGGGAACGCAACCCGCATTCCGGGATCGTGACCACCTTCGACCTCCATCTCGTCGGCATACAGCACGCCAGGCGCACCGGGGAACGTGAGCTGGGTGACGGTGGCAAGGGCCAGGCGCCACACGTCGCCGCCGGCTTCGGTGAGGAATCGCGGCGTGTCATGGCTTCCGATGAGGTTCTGGCTTGCAAGCGTCACCGGCCAGGCATACTGCGCCCACGACCGGGACAGGCCGTCGAGCATGCCGTGGCCGTCGATCTCATCGGTCGCAAAGAACCGGACACACAGATCACGGAACGTGTAGTTCATCGTCGCATCGAACCGGTCGCCCTGAAGCCAGGTCGATGCATCACCCATGATCTCGCACAGGAGGAAGGCGTCCGGTCGCGCAGCCCGTGCCGCATCACGAAAGTCACCCCAGAAGTCAGCGTCGACGTATCGGACGACGTCCATCCTCCAGCCGTCCATGTTCCGGTCGCCGACCCAATGGGCGGTCACGTCGAGCATGTACGCGCGGGCATCCGGGTTCGCGATGTTGATCCTCGGCAGACTCGGTACCCCGTACCACGAGTCATACGTGGGTTGGACCCACTGCCACCCGGACTCGGTCGTTTCGAACTCGACACCGAGGTCCGCCTTCCAGAGGTCGAGCCACTTCGTGAGCCCCGGATCGTCTGCCAGAGCGTCTTCGCGGTACCGGACCTTGATCGGCCACTCGTGGATGATGAACCAATCCCAGTAGTCCGAATCGGGGCCATGCTCCACCACGTCCCTGAAAGCGAAGAACTGCGTGTAGACGTGGTTGAACGATGTGTCGATGATCACGCGGAGTCCCTTTGCGTGGGCAGCGGTGATCAGTTCGTCGAACGCTTCGTTTCCTCCGAGCAGCGGGTCCACGGTGAGATAGTCGATCGTGTCGTAGCGGTGATTCGAAGGCGCAGCGAAGACCGGGTTGAGGTAGACGATGTCCGCTCCGACATCGACGAGGTAGTCCAACCGGTCGACGATGCCCCCGAGATTCCCTCCCTTGAACCCGAGTGCTGTTGGGTCGGCGTCCCACTCCTCGAGGGCGACGTCGGTGTCGTCCTCGCGACGGGCAAACCGATCGGGAAAGATCTGATAGATCACGGCGCCGGTGGCCCATGGCGGGATGTCCATCGGTTCGGGCTTGGACAGCGTCCACCGATCGAGGCGCTCGACCGCGTTCGTGACCCCGTCGGGGACGAAGTACACGCCATGACCGTTCGGTGTCTTGAACGCAAAGGAGTAGCCGATCCCGTCGTCCACATCGGCGACCACCTCCCAAAAGGAGAACCGCTGTGTCCGTGCGACGAGCACCAGCTCGTAGGACGCAACGGTGTCACCGGCGCGGGTGACGAACAGTCCGTCGAAGAGCTCCGGGTCGGTCCAGATACGGATGCGGACCGAACCATCAGGGTCCGTGTCGAGATGTGCGCGATCCGCCGGATCGAATCGGATGTCCCATGGGGTCAAGTCCCCTGGGTTTCCGTAGACGGCCAGATCGTCGTCGAGTGGTCGGGGTTCAGCCTTTGACAGCACCTTGGGTCAATCCTGAGACGATGTACTTCTGGAGGAAGAGGAACAAGATCACGACCGGGACGCCTGCCATCAGCGAGCCCGCTGCGAACATGCCCCACCGTTGGTTGAACTGGTCGTTGAGGAATCGGAAGAGCCCGACCGAGAGGGTGTAGTCCTCTGGGCTGCCCTGTCCGAGCACGGCATCGGCCAGCACGAAGTCGTTGATGAGGAAGATGAACGACAACAGGAACACCACAGCGAGGATCGGAGCTACGAGCGGAAGGATGATGCGGAAGAACACCTGATGGTGGCTCGCGCCGTCCACCATTGCGGACTCGTCGAGATCCTTGGGCACCGTGTCGAAGAAGCCCTTCATCAGCCACGTGTTCACGCCGAGCGCACCACCGAGGTAGACGAGCGAGAGTCCCAGACGTGTGCCCAACCCGATCGACGGGAACACACCCTTGATCTGCACCATGAGCAGGAAGATCGCTACGAATGCGAGGACTTGCGGGAACATCTGGATCAGGAGCACCGACATCAGCCCGACCCGTCGACCACGGAACCTCATGCGCGAGAACGCATACGCAGCGAGCGCCGACATGAAGGTCATCAGGATCGACGCCCCGCCTGCGATGAGCAGCGTGTTGATGTACCAGTTCGTGTACGGGACGTCCCCGAACAACAACTCGCGGTAGTTCTCGAGCGTGAACTCGTCAGGGATCAATGTCTGCGAGGTCAGCGTCTGGAGCGGGTTGAGTGAAGCGCTGATGATCCATATCACCGGGAACAGGGCAAAGGCGAGCGCGACCCAGCCGACGAGGTGTCGCCATCCTTTGTCACGGAACCACTTGCCGAAGGAACGGCGTGGAACCGGCGGGGCGACGGGGCGGGGTTCGCTGGTGGTGGTCATCAGACGATCTCCTCCAGTGCACGGGTTCTACGGAAACTGATCGCGGACACGGATGCCACCATCAGGAAGATGAGCACCGCGATCGCCGATGCGAATCCCCATTGCGCACCCGATCCCGACTCGAACGCAAGCCGATAGGTGTAGCTGATCAGGATGTCGGTGTGCCCGGCAGGCGTCGCCGCACCCTCAATCGGCGGTCCGCCCTGATTGAGTAGGTAGATGACGTTGAAGTTGTTGAAGTTGAACGCAAACGATGCGATGAGAAGAGGTGCGACGGCGATCATCAGCATCGGCATGACGATCCGACGGAAGGTTTGACGAGGCGAGGCGCCATCTACGTACGACGCTTCCTTCATCTCATCCGGGATCGCCTGGAGTGCACCGGTGCAGACGAGGAACATGTAGGGGAAGCCGAGCCACGTGTTGACCATCAGCACGGAGACTTTGGCAAGGGTGGGATCACGCAGCCACGGGATGTCCGCACCGAGCAGTTTGTTGATGACACCGAACTCCTGGTTGAGCATGCCGGCCCATACCAGCGCGGTCATGAACGAAGGGAGCGCATACGGGATCACCAACAGGGCTCGATAGATCTTCTGACCACGCATTCCCGGATGGTTGAGCGCGATCGCGAGCGCAAGCCCGACGCCGAACGTCAGGGCGACGGATCCGATGGCGAACACGTAGTTCCAAATGAGCACCTGGAGGAACGGTCCTCGGATGGCGTCGTTCGTGAACACGCGTACGTAGTTGTCGAAGCCGATGAAGATCTGCCATCCCGGATCGAGCGTCGAGCCGTCCGCCGCGGTGAACTGCCCTTCGATTGGCTCGTACACGACCCCCGTGTCGTTGTTCGTGAGCAGGCCGGTCGCCTCGTCGTAGCTGTAGAGCGACTCGTACACCGCAGCAGACGAGAAGGTGGTCGCCCGGATCGCACCGTCATCAGTGGGAACCTCGAGCGCAAGCACCTCGTCTTGTCGGTCGGCCAGATCTCCAAGCCCGAGTACCACAAAATCATCGACGGCGATGACGTCGCCATCGGCATCGGTCTCGACCCGGTCGTCCGTCAGTGGTTCCAGTCCCTCGGTCGTCCCGAGGAAGTCCTCATCGGTGTCGTCGATGAGGTAGAACGCGAGTTCTCCGTCATCATCGAGGATCGCGAGTTGGTAGAGCGTCGTGCCGGGAACGTTCGAGACCCGGCTCGTGAGGTTGTCGATCGCCTGCTGTTCGCTGAGGCGGTGGCTGATCGACGAGTTGGTGAGCGATATGTACCCCGAATAGACCACCGGGACGACCTGGAACGCCAGGGCAAAGATGGTTCCCGGTACGAGGTACTTCGCCGGGATGTTCTTCTTCGTGAGGTATGCCCAGTCGAGAAGGATGACTGCCATGGCAGCAACGGCAAGGCCTGTCCACCATTGGTTCTCGAGCATGGTGGGGAGGCCGGCGAGGAACGCGCCGTTCACCGCAGCGAGGACGAGCAGCTTGAGGACCAGTCCCCAGGTCGGCATCCCTGCGGACGCGCGAGAGGGTCGGGGGGTTTGATCCCCCCGACCCTCTGCAGTGCTCACGGAATCCGTGCTGGCGTCGTCGCCATCAGCTGGATTCCGGTCGGACATGGGTCGGATCAGCCTTCAGCGATGAGCGTGCGGATCTGGTCCGCTGCGTCGGTGAATGCTTGAGCCGGGTCGGTGCCGGTGAAGATCAATGCGTATGCATCGGTCCACGCCTGCCACACGGAGCCCATCTCTGGGATCGCCGGCATCGGGTAGCCGTTCTGTCCGGCTTCGCCGAAGCCCTTGACGTTGGGGTTGTCCGCGGCCACGGCGTCGAACGCTGCCGTGTGTGCCGGGGGACGACCGCCGGCTTCGAAGAGCGCAGCCTGCGCCTCTTCGGTTGCCATGAAGTCGAGGACAAACGTCGATGCGAACAGCGGGTTCTCGGCGAACGAGGAGACCATGAATCCCTGGACGCCGATGAATGGACGAGGGTCGCCACCGTTCACGGATGGGATCGGCTCGACGACGTAGTTCACCCCGGCCTCGTCGAAGGCGTTGAGTGCCCACGGGCCGGTGATGGCGTACGGGCTCTGACCCGTGCTGAAGCTCTCGATCATCACGTCGTAGAGCGTATCGATGGAGATGACCCCTTGGTCGCTCAACTCACCGAAGTACTCGGCAGCAGCGAGGCCACCATCGCTGTCGATGCCGATGTCCTCTGGGTTGTAGCTTCCGTCAGCGTTCGTGCCGAACACGTAACCACCGAAGGCGGTCACGATCGGGTAGTTGTGGAACGGGTCGCCGTTGCCGTTCTCCTGGAGAGCGAGCGGCAGCGTGATGGTGCCGTCAGCCTGGAGGGCAAGCGCGTTGTCGACCAGATCCTCGAACGTCGCTGGGCTGTCCGGGGCGAGATCGGTGTTGCGAACGAGTGCGATGTTCTCGACTGCATATGGCAGACCGTAGATCGCGCCTTCGTAGTTGAACGCCTGGACGGCTGCTTCGGAGAAGTTGCCTTCGACCGAGCTGAGGTCGAGTGGCGCAACGACACCTGCGGACACGAGCTGACCGAGCCAGTCGTGGGCGCCGATGATGATGTCCGGACCTTCACCGGCCGGGCCCGCCGTCACGAGACGGTCACGGATGTCCTGGAACCCGAGTTCCTGGACCGCCACCGTGATGCCGTTCTCCTCGGCGAAGCGGTCGGCGAAGACCTGGATCACGGGGGTGCGGGTGTCATCCGCCCAGATCACCAGATCGGCGTCGGCGCGAACGACCGGGACGGTCGTCGTCGTCGTGTCGCCGCCCGCAGCGGTCGTCGTTGTTTCCATCGCTTCGGTCGTAGTGGTCTCTGCGGCCACCGTCGTGGTGGTGTCACCCTCGGTCGTGGTGGTGTCACCACTGTCCGACGAGCACGCAGCGACGACCATGGCGAGCGCCATGAAGAGCGCAAACCATGCAATTCGCTTAGATCTCACTGGATCCTCCTGTGTGTTCTCGTTGTGAACGGCCACCCGTGTCTGCACACGACCGAGCCGCAGAACGACCCGGTGTAACCGTTTACATTTCACCAATGTAACCGTTTACATCTGATTTGTAAATGGAAAGTGTTGGGAAGGATCCGGATTCCATCGGCGCACACCGGTGGTCGGTCGTGCGGTGTGGAGTCGCAGGCGTGGACGCCGACGTACTATTGCCCGATGGGCAGTCTGAGCTTCGGAGAGATCCTGACGATCGTCGTCGTCATCCTCATCATCTTCGGTCCCGATCGCCTTCCCGAGTTTGCGAGGAAGGTCGGTGAGTGGATCGCATGGGGTAGGCGCTCGCTCCAGGAGTTCACCGACAACATGCAACGCGACTACGGGGATGACGGTCAGTCGATCGCCGACCTCCGCAACGAGTACGCGGCGACGAAGGACGAAGTGACGCGTGCGCTCGACACGATGGTGAACCCGGATCCGAACCGCAGCCCCACACCGACGAACTCTTCGGAGGACGACGAGTCGGAGAGCGACGACGGATGACCGCTGCCACCGCACCGATGAGCGAGCACATCGGAGAGCTCCGCAACCGCGTGATCAAGTGTGCGGTCGCCGTACTCATCGGGTCGATCATCGGCTACGCCATCAACGAGTGGGTCCTCGAGCTTCTGATCGCGCCGTACGCGGAAGCGGTCGACGACGCCTCCCTCGTCTTCTTCCGCCCAGGCGAAGGCTTCAGCGTCGTGATGAAGGTTTCGTTGTGTACGGGCACCGTCCTGGCCTCCCCGATCATCCTGTATCAGACATGGCGATTCGTCTCCCCGGCCCTCACCCGTCGAGAGAAGAAGTGGGCGATCCCCGTCACTGTCGTGTTCGTCGCGCTGTTCCTCGCCGGCATCACCGTCGGCTATCTGGCGCTCCGGCAGGGTCTCGTGTTCCTGCTCGAGTTCGGCGGTGATTCCCTCGATCCGCTCATCGGGGCCGACGACTACCTCAAGTTCGCGATGCGCTTCCTTCTTGCCTTTGGCCTTTCGTTCGAGTTCCCGATCTTCCTGTTCGTGCTTGCAGCGTTCGGTGTGGTCAGCTCGAAGTGGCTTGCGTCCGGTCGCCGATGGGCTGTCGTCGTCATCTTGATCGCCGCTGCCCTGATCACCCCAACGGGCGATCCGTTGACACTCCTGATGCTTTCCGTTCCCCTGTACCTCATGTACGAGATCACCATCGTGTTGATCAAACTGATCCTGAAGAAGTGATGCCGATGAATAGCGATGCCATGCACGGAGCAACCGCCACGATGATCGAAAGCGGATTCGTGCCTGTGTACCACCACGACGATCCGGCGACCGCCGTTGCGATCACGGCGGCACTTCTCGACGGCGGGGCGACCGCCCTCGAGTTCACCGACCGGTCACCCGGCGCACTCGATGCGTTCCGCTCGATCGCCCGCGAGCTCGCCGGAAGCCGTGCCGACGTGCACCTCGGTGTCGGCTCGATCATCGACCCGGAGACTGCGCTCCGCTACATAGAAGCAGGAGCCTCGTTCGTCGTCGGTCCCGGGATCGACGAAGCAACCGCGGCGAGTTGTGCGCACGCAGACATCCCGTACATCCCGGGCACCGGCACGGTCACCGAGGTGATGCGGGCACGGCAACTCGGGGCCGAGATCATCAAGGTGTTCCCTGGTGGAGCAGTAGGTGGCCCCGACTACGTGCGGGCAGTACTCGCCCCGTGCCCGTGGGCCCGTTTGATGCCCACCGGAGGTGTGGACGTCACGGAGGAATCACTGCGAACGTGGTTCGAGGCGGGGGTTGCCTGCGTGGGGTTGGGTTCGAAGCTCGTTTCGAGTGATATCGTTGAAGCAAAGGCATGGAACCAGCTCACCGAGCGGGTACGGTCGGTCGCATCGACCGTCGCTTCCATTCGGAGCTGACAGAGGAGCCAACACATGTTCAGGAACTTCGGAGGATGGGAGATCATCCTCATCATCGTCGTCGTACTGCTCCTGTTCGGTGCCACACGATTGCCCAAGCTCGCACGCTCGATCGGCGAGTCCGCAAAGGAACTCCGCGAAGGCCTTCGCGACGGGATGAGTGACGAAGAAGACGAGTCCGAGTCACCGGCCGAGAACGGCACCGACTGACGTCGTAGCTACCGCGTCGCTTTCCACGCTTCGTACGCGGCGGGGTACTTCTCTGGGTGTCCGCTTCGCACGTGCGCCGCTACTCCCGCCATCCCCTTCGACGTGGTACCGCAGAACGGGCAGGTGATCGGAGGCTTCGGCGCACTCCGTCCGTCCATCTTCTTCGGAGGTCGTGCAGTGGCCCGGCTCGAGCCATCGAGCGCTTCGAGCGCTTCGATCGCATCCTTGAGCCGTTCCTGCTCAGCGGTGAGCCTCGCCCGCTCGGCGTAGAGCTCCTTCAATGCCTTGTCGATACTCATACCGCCAGAGTATCAGCTGCCCTTTGGGGAATCCGAATCGCCCCTTTCGTTCGCATGTTTAGCGCACGATCGTCGCGGGTAGAGGTGCGACACGCCAACGAAAGGAACACCCATGGTCATCCGCATTGGATCCGTAGTCGGAATCATCCTGATCGTCCTGCTACTCATCTGGATCTTCTGATGATCCGAGGACATCAACGCTCAGTCATTGGGCGGTTCGTCGTGTCCGAGGACACCCACTCGCACCGTCTCGACGGCGGAGCGGATCAACCGAGAGACATGGACCTGGGAGACCCCGATGTGCTCGGCGATCTCCTGTTGGGTTCTGCCTTCGAAGAATCGGAGGTAGAGCACCGTCTGATCCCGCTCGGCGAGATTGGCGAGCTCCGGCTCGATCGCAGCCCACTCGGGCGCGTTTTGCAGTCTTCGATCACGTTCTCCCACGAAGTCCACCATCTCGGCAGCCGAACCATCAGACGACCCCACGGGCCGGTCGAGGCTCGCTGCCCTCATCTCCCCTCCTGCTTCCATCGCCGCCAACACCTCGTCCGTCCCAACGTCGAGGTGTTCGGCAAGCTCGCGCACGGTGGGACTCCGTCCGAGCGACTGGGTGAGCTCCTCGTTGGCATCGGAGGTCCGCATCCACAGATTCTGGAGGGACCGCGGAACCCGCAGGGACCAAGCGTGCGCCCGAAAGTGGTGCTTGATCTCACCGACGATCGTGCGACCTGCGTACGTCGAGAACTTCACACCCCGATCTGGGTCGTAGCGGTCGATGGCATTCACCAATCCGAACCGAGCGGCCTGGACCAGATCGTCGAGTTCGGTTCCGCGTCCGGAGAACCGACGCGCAAGGTGCTGTGCGAGATAGTCATATCGCTCGACCAGTTCCGCACGGGCGTCCGGATCATCCCGACGGGCGAAGAGCTCTCGCTCGTCGGATCTCGATGTCATCTCACGGGAGCTCTCGGAACGGAGATGGTGGCCACAGCATCTTCGAACCTGACGTCAGGGAACAGCCCGAAGACGACATCCCACGAAGATGTGTCGTCATCGTCAAGGTGCGCGTCCGGATCCGCGACGGGACCGACCTTGACCACGGCGTGCTCACGGAAGACCTCGATTCGTGCCTCGAGGGGTACGTCATCTCCGCCCTCCGTCACCGCGGCGAGCTCCGAAACCGCAAGCCGCAGATCGTCGGAAGTATCCGGGTCGACTCCGATACCGGACGACACCGACGCCACGAAGCTGCGTACCCACGGCGCAGGATCGACATCCCTCGGAGAACGGAAGCTGTGTGTCTCTGGTCGGGTGTCCACGATGCCCAAGTGTACTATCGCCGAATGATGGCTCCCGGAACCGTACATATCGAGACGACGGGCGATCCGGCCATGGCTGGCATGTTGCGGGCAGTCGCGCGGTCCGTTGCAGCCGACACCGACCTCGGTCTGGATCGGGTCGAGGACATCGCCCTCGCCACTTCCGAGGCGTTCGCTCTCATCACCTCGGGAAACCCGGGCGAGCGAGTGATCGCCGAGATCACACCCACACCCCGCACTGTCACCGTCTCACTCGTGAACCCCGCCGAACCAGATGTGGAGACCGAGCGGCGCGACATCCTCGGGGCGAGGGTCATCCACACCCTGTCGGACGCTTCACAGATCCACCCCGGTCAGTCTGTCGAGTTCAGCGTTGGTTACGAAACCTAGGTTTGGCCGAGGCAGGTACGGGTAAGTACCGTCACCGCTGCTCGAGGAGTACACATGACCCAGCACGAGAACGAGGCCGGGCACGACGAACATGGCAACGTCGATGATGCCTTCCGAGCCATCATGGAGGGACTCCGAACCACCCTTCCCGGTGTCCAGGTGCTGTTCGCCTTCCTACTCACGCTTCCCTTTCAGCAGTCGTTCTCATCTCTCTCCGGCGTCAACAAGGGCGCGTACCTCGTGGCCTTCTTCGGCTCGGCGATCGCCTCGATCCTCCTGATCGCACCGAGTGCCCATCAACGGATTCGGGCACCGTTCTCGGGGGTACGACGGCGCTCGCGGAGCGATCTGGCCTTCACCGTTGGGATGACGATCGCCGGTACGACCGTGTTCGCCGTAGCGCTCGGTGCGGCCGTGTACCTCGTGACCTCGATCATCCTCGACATCCCCGCCGCTGCCTTTGCGACGGCCGCTCTTGCAACGCTCGTCGCATGGGCATGGTTCTACGTTCCCATCGTGACCTTCGAACGGACCGACTGATCCGGATCGCGACCATGTTTAGCGACACGTCAAACCGGGTAGGGGAGAAGACGTACGCAACAGAGGGAGCAACACATGACCTCTCAGACGATGAACCGTCGCACACTGAGTGCATCGACGCTGACCGGCGACACTGTCCGCAACACCGAAGGTCAGGAGCTCGGCACCATCACCGAGACGATGATCGATGTCCCCTCGGGTCGTATCGCATACGCAGTCTTGGACATGGGCGGGTTCCTCGGAATCGGGAACAAACTGTTCGCCCTGCCATGGCAGGCACTGGATCTCGATGCCGAGAACCACGAGTTCGTGCTCGACGTTCCGAAGGAGAAGCTCGAATCCGCACCGGGATTCCCGAAGGACGAATGGCCGGACTTCTCCAACCCTGAGTGGAGTACCAGAATCCACGACTTCTACGGGATCGCACCACTTCAGGTCTGACACCCATCAACCAGACGAGCAGCCCCGGCATCCTCTGCACCGCAGGCGGGCCGGGGTTGCTCGCGTCGTGTTTAGCGGTGCCCACATCGGGGTAGGGGTCAAGCACAGCCCACGAAAGGAACCCAACATGGCAGGCGATGTCGTAGACCTGATCCTCGCTGATCACCGCAAGTTCGAAGCCCTACTGCGCGACGTGCGCGATGTGGAGAAGGACCGCAAGGCAGCACTCGAGGAACTCTCCGCGCTCCTCGTGGCCCACGCCGAAGCCGAGGAAGCAGATGTGTATCCACGCCTTCGACGCAAGGACGCTATCGACGAACACGAAGCCGAGCACTCGAAGGAGGAGCACGCTGAGGGTCACGAAGCCCTCCTTGAAGTCCTAGAGGTCGACGATCTCGACAGCGAAGCGTTCGGCGAAGCGATCGAGAAGCTGACGAAGGAACTCGCCCATCACATGGACGAGGAAGAGCGGACGGTACTCAACCCGGCCAAGACAGAGGTACCGGAAGATGTCCGACAGAGACTCGGGGTCGAGTTCATGCGCAACCGTCAGAAACACCTCGACAACGACTGTGGGTCGATCGAGAACGTACGCCGTCTCGTCGAAGAGGCCAAGCAGGACAACCTCATCTGAGCCCGGAGAGCGTCCAGTCCGCACGATTCGACCAAGGAGAACACATGGGAAAGAGAAAGAGAAGGAAGATGGCGAAGAAGGTTGAGGACTTCATCGTCGATCGCGAGATCGACCCCGACGACGTCGTGATGGCGGGCCTCGGAACGTTGGCGAAGGCGACGACGAAGGGCAAGAAACATTTCAAGAAGGCCGTCAACGCGGGCGCAAGGTCGCAGGGATCGCACGCGAGAGCACCGCTGAGATGATGACCGCTCTCACCGCCGACGATCCCGATGAGATCACCCCCAAGAACCCGGTCATCGCCTATCGCCCGACCGCCGGAGGCTGGTACGACATCGAGATCGAGGGCACGGTCGTCGAGACCATCCAGGGGGAAGAGGGCGCTGCGAAACGTGCCGGCGACCTCCTCGCTGCATTCGCTGCACTCGAACCCGAGGAGCAGGAACGCATGCACACGGGGATCGTCGACCACGGCGGGGGTTGGTACCTCGTCTCGATCGCCGGAGTCCCGGTGGATCGCGTCAGGGGCAAGGAGACAGCAGAGGAGCGCTTCGCCGAGGTCTGTGCAGGACGACAGGCTGCGTAGCCCAACCGACAAGGCGCATCCCCTTGGATACGATGGGGATGCGCCTTTGACGCGTGATCAGCACCATCGAGAGACAGGAACCCCGCCGTGAACGCAGAGCTGAACAGCCTCGCCGATGAGTATTGGGAGTACCACCTTCGCACCCACCCCTCCACCGCACACATGCAGGGGGACTACCGGTTCATCGACCAGGTCGAGGACGGCTCACGCGAGGCTGAAGATGCCGACATCGCCGCGAGACGAGCGTTCGCCGCGAGAGCTCGTGCGATAGACCCATCCAAGTTGGATGCCGCGGGAAAGATCACCCGAGAGACGTTGATATTCGAGACCGAGAGCCCTGCGGATGTAAACGAGATGCGGCAGGCAGAGTTCGGTATCGACCCCATCTTCGGTCTGCAGGCAGTGTTCCAGGTCGCGATCCCGCAGATGACCGTCGAGACGACCGAACACGCCGAGATGATGCTCGACAAGTATCGAGGCATCGCCACCATGATTGACCAATCGTCACAACGCCTGCGCGAGGGCTTGGCGTCGGGAAGGGTCAACGCAGAGTTCGCCGTTTCGAAGACGATCGAACAGATCGATGCGATCCTCGACACTCCCGCAGACCAGTCCGTGTTCGTACATGCACAGACTCCGGAATCGTTCTCCGAGGACGAGAAGGCAGCATGGCAGGACAAGGCTGCAGCGGTCGTCTCGGAGTCGATCTTCCCGGCCTTCGAGCGGTACCGGGATCTCCTGCGTGACGAGATCGCCCCCGTGGCGCGATCGAACGACGAAGCGGGCCTCAAATACCTACCCGATGGCGACCTCGTCTACACGCGGCTCCTCCAGCGCTACACGACGCTCCCGATGCAAGCAGAGGAGATCCACCAGATCGGTCTGGCCCAGATCGCCAGGCTCGATGACGAGTATCGCGAGATCGCTGGTCCGATCCTGGGCACGACGGACCTTGCTGAGATCTACAAGGCATTGCGGGAGGACCCGGACCTTCACCACACGACAGGCGAAGGAGTCGTCAAGCAGTCCGAGGACGCGTTCGCCGCTGCACGCGCGGCGATGGGCGACTGGTTCGGGATCCTGCCGAAGTCCGACTGCTACGTGCAGGAAACCAAGCACGGTGCCGTGGCGTTCTACTACCCGCCAGCCGAGGACGGTTCCCGCGAAGGCACCTTCTTCATGAACACGGCGGATCCCACGTCGTGGGGCACGTACGAGGTCCAGGCGACCGCGTTCCATGAAGGGATCCCTGGACACCATCTCCAGCTCGCCATCGCGATGGAGCTCGGAGACAAGGTTCCGTCGTTCCAGCGGCATGCATTGATCTCTGCATATGCAGAGGGTTGGGGGCTCTACACGGAGCGGCTCGCCGACGAGATGGGCTTGTACTCGTCGGAACTCGATCGCGTCGGGATGCTCAGCGCAGATTCGATGCGGGCTTGTCGTCTCGTCGTCGACACCGGGATGCATGCGCTCGGATGGAGTCGCGACAAGGGGATCGAGTACATGCTGTCGAACTCACCGATGGCTCGTCATGCCGTCGAGGAGGAGATCGACCGGTATCTGTCGTTCCCAGGCCAAGCGGTCAGCTACATGATCGGCCGCATCGAGATCCAGCGGATGCGAGCGGAGGCAGAGGCACGCCTCGGACCGCTGTTCGACATCAAGGGTTTCCACGACACGGTGCTCGGCTCCGGTCTGGTGACGCTTCCCACCCTCGACCGGATGGTCTCGGAGTGGGTGGAAGCGACGATGCCGTAGGCCGAGCCGAAGGCTCGGGATCTCAACCCGAGCCTTCGGCTCGGAGATCTCAGATTTCAGATCTCAGATTCCGGCAAGATGCCACGACGCAAGGGCCAGGAGCCAGGGAGCCAGGTGGACCCCTGCGTCGGTGTGGGTCGACTTCGTGGTCGCGAGCTCCTGCGCCCCCCTAGCAATAGCGGACGGTGGGAATGAGTCGTGGAAGCCGCACGGATCTTGAACGCGATGCGAGCCTTGAGCCGGGTGGACCCGTGCATCAAGGCTCGCTGTAGCGGAGAGGGAGGGATTTGAACCCTCGAGGAGGTTCAACACCCCCTACTCGCTTAGCAGGCGAGCGCCTTCGGCCACTCGGCCACCTCTCCGGGACTCGGTGAGGATATCAGGCGCTCCCGCCAGTCACGCTCAGGATGCGGACGCTGCGATTGCCTCTCGCTTGTGTCCTTCGATCGTGATCTTCTGCGGCTTGGCTTCTTCCTTTACCGGGATCGTGATCGTGAGGGTGCCCTCGTTGTAGTCGGCGGCGATGCTGCCGACGTCCAGACTGTCCCCGAGCCGAACCTGTCGGCTGTGCACACCTGTAGCACGCTCGCGCAGCATCCAGTTCGCACCGACCGTGTCCTCCATCGAACGCTCCGCTTTCACCGACAGGACGCGGTCCTCGACGGTTACGTCGATCTTGTCGCGTTCGACGCCCGGCACGTCGAAGCGAAGAACGTACTCGCCATCCTTCTCGTACGCATCGAGCGGCATGACTCCCCCGCGCCAACGGTTGCCGACGGTGGCGAGCATGCGATCCATCTCTTCGAACGGGTCTACGAATCGGGCCATATCAGCTCCTTCCATCGACGGGGCACCACGTTGTAGGTGCCCACATTCCGTGTCAAATTATAGCAGGCACAACAGATAACTTGATACGACATGGCTCAGATATGGGCCCTATTCGCCCGGGACCTGCCAGATCTCGACGTTCCAGGTGTTCTGCGAGGAGGTTCCGTTCGGGATGACCCCGTCGACCCGGTTGCTGGCCGTCACGACGTGGATCGTGCGATGGAAGAGGGGGATGAGCGGGAGCTGATCGGCGAGTATCTCCTCTGCTTCTTCTATGAGATCCCAGAACTCCGCCGGGTCGACGACGGAACGGGCGAGGTCGGCGATCTCCGAGAACCGCTCCGACGCCTCGTTGGCTGTCGGTCCATCGACCCCCCACGAAGAGAAGGATCCGGGTTCCCCGGTGGGAGAGAAGTAGTCGAGCATCCCGAGCACGGATCCGTAGCTCCCGTCGTTGATCCACGCCCACATGCCGATGTCGAACACGCCGTCCGGGAGGGCAGTCTGATAGAAGAGGACGCTGTCCTGGAGGTCTTCACTCGCATCGATATCGAGAGCGTCCCAGGCGTCGGTCAACTCGGCAGCGATCGCCGGACGCTCGGATGCATTAGCAGTCGACGCAAGGACCGCAGCAGGCGTCTCTTCGAGTGTCGACAGCAGTTGCCGGGCAAGTGACTCATTGAGCGGGTAACGGTCCCAGGCCGATGCGCCGACGGGGATGAGGACACCGGGCATCGCCGGGTCCCACGGAACACCGGATGCCTCGAGGATCGCCACGCGGTCGATCGAATGAGCGATGGCCCGGCGATAGTCGGGCACGTCGTTGTTCGATGTCTCGTTCACGACAGAGCGCCCTTCACTGAACCCGAACGTCAAGTGTTCGAGGATGGGTGTCGGTACGGCTTCGACGACCAGCTGCGTACCCGACGTCACGAGGAATGACGGGTCGCCGATCTCGCTGACATCGACCGCCGAGGCCGAGATCGCCTCGGCCGGATCGCCGATCGGGATGAACTCGAGTGCGTCGATGTAGGGGAGCCTGTTCCCGGCTGCATCGGTCTTCCAGTAGAAGTCGTTCCGTTCGAACCGAAGCGGATCGTTCGGGTCGGCCTGGAACGGGCCACCGGACGGCCAGCCCGCTACGTCGCCGGCCGGGTCAGCGTCACCGATGGCGTGGCTCGGGAGAATGAATCGCAGTGCGTCCTCGAACGCGAGGGATGGTTCGGCGAAAGTGATCCAGGCAACCTTCTCCAACGAGTCCGTCTCCGACACCGATGCCATCACGTCGGGCACGACCGGGTTGCCCGCCAACGCTTCATCGCGCATGGCCTCGGCGGTGAACGCCAGATCTGCGCCCGAGATCGGGATGCCGTCGCTCCAGCGAGCATCAGGATGCACTTGGTACTGCACCGTGATGCTGCCGTCATCGTTGACTTCGATAGCACCGGCCGTCTGCGTCGGAAGACCGATGACGGAGTCGGGGACCTTCTCGAACGTCATCGGGTCGATGTCGTAGACCATGGCCCACACGGCGTTGCCGATGGCGATCCCGCCTGAACCCTCGGCTGAAGGATCGAGTGGGTTGAGCACCGATGGCACCTCGGCCTGGAGTCCGACTCGCACGGTGCCGCCATACCCGTCAGGGGGCGCTGTGGTCGTGGTCGCCGCGGCGACGGTCGTGGTCGTGTCCCGATCCGTGCCCTCGACGGAGGTCGTCGCACCGCCGTCATCCGGCGTACACGCTGCGACCAACAATGCAACGGCGAGAAGTGTGGGCGCGAATCGATTCATCCCGACGACGATAGTTCGCGGTGGTGCCCACAACCCTCCGATTCGAGCTGCGCACCTATTCGTTCGGTCGTAGGCTCGTTCCATGAACAAATCTGCATCGACTGACGGCTTCGCCGCGGCACTCTCACAAGCGGGACAACGTATCGACTCGATCATCGGAGAGGAGCCGATCGACGCCTACTCCCAGCACGCCGAGTGGTCCGACCTCGCCGAGCCCCTGCCGACGACCGGGGTCGGTATCGAGGCGACGCTCAAGGAACTCCACGAGCGGGTCGCTCCGTACGGAACCAACCAGTCCGACCCCGGATTCCTCGGATGGATCACGAGCGGACCGACGGTGGCACCTGTCATCGCTGCAACCACAGCGTCGGTCCTCTCACCCCAGAAGTATGGGCTCACGGCGTTCAACTTCCTCGAGGAACTATCGCTCGAATGGCTCGCTGAGCTCTGCTCGCTGGACTCCGGGATGAAGGGGGTCTACTCGACCGGCGGCTCGGTCGCCAACCTCGTAGCCCTCGGAGCGGCACGACAGTTCGCCTTCACGAACGCTGGCCTCGATCCATCGGCTGTCGGTGTCGACGGAAGACCCGTCGCGGTCTACACATCGACGGAGGCTCACCACACCATCGCTCGCTCCGCGGCCGTCCTCGGTCTCGGTCGACGGTCGATCCGATCCGTTGCGATCGACGAACGGCAACGCATGATCCCTGCGGCGTTGGAGGACATGATCGCCAAAGACATCGCATCCGGAGTGCTCCCCATCGCGATCGCTGCTGCTGCCGGCACCACCAACACGGGAGCGATCGATCCGCTGCGCGAGATCGGAACGATCGCATCGAAGCACGGGATCTGGTTCCACGTCGATGGTGCGTACGGTCTCGTCGGTTCACTCGATGAACGCGTGACCGACCGCTACGACGGGCTCAAGCTGGCGGACTCCGCCATCGTCGATCCACACAAGTGGCTCGGCGCACCGGTGGGGGTGGCCGCGACCTTCGTGCGGGACCGCGCCCTGCTGTTCGATACGTTCACCCAGGAACCCGCCGACTATCTCGAGGGATCGCTTGCTGCCGATGGGACGGCGCAGTCCACCTTCGAGGCGATGGGCACCCCATACTCAGAGTTCGGTGTGGAACTGTCTTCCCCGCCCCGTGGTGTCCAGGTTTGGGCGATCCTGAAAGAGCTCGGTATCGAAGGCGTCCGCCATCGTGTGAAGACCGACAACGACTTCGCACGGCGAGCGACCAGGTTCGCAGCCGAGCACCCGAAGTTGGAGCCGCTGACTGAACCTGAGCTTTCGATTGCCACCTTTCGCTACCTCGCACCGGGCATCGACGATTTGGATGCCTTCAACCACGAGCTCATGCTGCGAGCCAGACGGACGAGTAGATACACCGTCAGTTCGACGGTCGTCAACGGAGTGTTCGGTATTCGCCCCTGCTTCATCAACGTGCGGACGAAGACAGAGCATGTCGACGAGTTCATGAACCACCTCGTGGCCACCGGCGATGAGATGTTGGAAGCATGACACCTTCGCAGCGACCCTGATGCAGGGGGCGTAGTCTCCGGGGGATGACGACACCACCAGCCAACCGCGGCCGTTTGCTGTCGACGACGAGCGGCACGAATCTGGATGCGTTCGGATGGTCCGAGTGGGGGCTGCTCGCATCGATTGCCTTGATCTGGGGCTCGTCGTTCCTCTTCATGGCTGTCGGGCTCGAAGCCTTCAACCCCGGAGTGATCACCGCTGCCCGCGTACTCCTCGGAACCGCAGCAGTCGCCCTCTTCCGTCGGTCGCGATTGCCGGTGGACCGTACGGACATGCCACGCATCGCACTCCTCGGGGCGCTCTGGATCGGCATTCCGCTCACCATGTTCCCGATCGCCCAACAGTGGGTGTCTTCCGCCGTGACCGGAATGTTGAACGCTGCGGTGCCGGTGATGTCGGCGATGTGGGCCACCATCCTCCTCAAACGCATGCCTGGCTGGCGCCAGACGCTCGGCATCGGCATCGGCTTTGTCGGCATCGTGCTGATCTCGGTCCCCGAGGTCGTCGGCTCGTCGTCGACCGCCCTCGGCGTCGCCCTGATCCTTGGTGCCGTCGTCATGTACGGCCTGTCGACCAACCTTGCGGTCCCGCTCCAGCAGAAATACGGGGCCCTACCGGTCCTGTTCCGTGCCCAACTCGTGGCCTTGGTGATCGTGCTGCCCTACGGCTTGATACAGCTCAACGGCTCGGAATGGTCGTGGAAGTCGGCGGCTGCAATGCTCCCGCTGGGCATCCTCGGAACCGGCATCGCATTCGCTCTCATGACCACGCTCGTCGGACGAGTCGGCGCCGCGAGGGGCTCGATTGCGATCTACTTCGTACCGATTGTCGCAATCGCGCTCGGCGTCATCGTCCTGAACGAAACAGTCGAGCCGATCGCCTATGTCGGTGCGGTCGCCGTGCTCGGGGGTGCTTGGATCGCATCTCGCAAGGAGACTGCCTGATCGACGGTCAGTTATCCAGATCGGCCACGACGGCACCAAGCCACTCGACAGAAGCCGTGGTGATCGGATCCACCACGAGTTGGACGTGGTCGACACCAAGTACGGCGAGTCCGCGCAGATGATCAGCGATCAGCGCCGGAGACCCGACGAACGGCTCGGAAGAGGCGCGGTCGCTGCTGCCGTGACGGCGACCCGTTCCACCGGGCGCTCCCACCAACACGGCGATGGTCTTCGTCAGCGTCGTCGGATCACGACCGTTCTCTCGACAGGCACCATCCAGTCTGGTCAGGAGCGATTGGGCCCCTTCGAGGTCGTTGCCATACCAGGCGTGCCACCCGTTCCACATCTCGACGTGGGGTAGCGAGAGGGACAGCATGCGGGGTCCCTCCGATCCGACCATCAATGGGATCCTGCGCGCCGGAGAAGGCAGGAGCTCGCAGTCCCGGACCGTGTAGTAGTCGCCGTCGAAGTCGATCGCGCCTTCCGAGAGCAATGTCCGGATGATCGTGAAGGCTTCGGCAAATCGGCTGACGCGGTTGTCGTAGGGAAACCCGAATCCGTCGTACTCCGTGCGGTTCCAGCCAGCGCCGAGCCCAAGGATGAATCGCCCTCCGGAGATCTCATCCACTGTCGCTGCCTTCTTTGCGAGCATCGCCGGTGCATGGAACGAGGTGGAAGCGACCAACGGTCCGATCTCTACCCGGTCGGTGATGGCTGCGATCCCGGCCATGAGGGACCATGCCTCCCATGGACCTCGGGTGCCGTCGGCATCGCGGTACAGAAGATGATCCCCGACCCATATCGAGTCGAAGCCTGAATCCTCGATCGCTCGAGCGATGTCGGCGAGCTCCGGCCAGCGGACCTCCCGCTCGACCTCGGGCAACTGGATGCCGACCTTCAGCGGTCGTCTCCGGTCGCCATCGCCTCGGCCGTCAGTCATCGGTCGTCAGTCCTCTTGTCAATCGCGGAGGGAGTGGGATTCGAACCCACGGAAGCTTGCGCCTCGCTGGTTTTCAAGACCAGTACTTTCGTCCGCTCAGTCATCCCTCCAGGGGGAGAAGATTACCGACCAACGCACCATGACCCATTGCCAGCATGGGTGGATTCAAGATTCTCTTGGAATCGGTCGATGCATTGCGGTCAGGTCTGCATGCACCACATTGCAGGCACGACCGATCCGAAAAGCCGAAGAGGGTGCCCGATCAACTCGGACACCCTCTTCTCGTTCAGACTGTCGTCGGACTAGCCGAGGACCTTGGCCTTCTGTGCTGCGAATTCCTCGTCGGTGAGGACACCGTCGGTGTGGAGCTTCTTGAGCTTCTCGAGCTCATCAGCGGTGCTGCCGGTGCTGGCCGCATCACGGATGTACTCCTTGGTCATTGCGTCCCGAGCCTTTGCAGCCTCGATGTTGCGCTTGGCCATGGCGTCACCATTGACGATCAAGTAGATCAAGGCACCGAGCAGCGGGAGGAAGATCAGGAAGATCACCCATAGGGCCTTGACCCAGCCGTTCGTGTCGTGATCACGGAAGATGTCCGTGAAAAGGGCGATGAGGAGCCAGATCCACAGGATGAAGATGAAGAATCCGAGCATTGCCCAGAACAGGTCAAAGAGTGGCATCTGCCAACCTTTCATTGATCTTGTCGTACGAATTGATTGTATACCCGCCACGGTCGCCGCCGTCGAACGAACGGTGCACAGCATGGGTTCGTCGTTACACTCCCGGTCGCTCGGAGGGGTGACAGAGCGGACGAATGTGACGGTCTCGAAAACCGTTGGGCCTTTCGGGGTCCCGAGGGTTCAAATCCCTCCCCCTCCGCTACATCGAGCCTTGACGCACGGGTCCACCCGGCTCAAGGCTCGTTGCGCGTTCGGTGTACGCGTGGCTATCACGACTCATTGCGGACCAGATCTTCCGGGAGACCTCGAGCCCGGGGTCGATACATGTGGGTTCAAATCTTCGGTGTTCGATCATGGATCATGGATCATGGATCGACATCGCTTCACGGCTCATGGCTGGAATCCGGAATTTGGGATCTGGGATCAGTGCAGTGTTCGATCATGGATCGACACCGCTCGAGTCTCAAGGCTCACGGCTCAAAGCGGAGATCTGGGATCTGAGAGCTCGGCTCTCCGCCGTGCGATACATGTGGGTTCAAATCCCTCCCCCTCCGTCACTATTGCGTCCTCCCTTCAGGGGTTTGCTCCACAAACGCCCGGGGGACGAGCGACGGGCGGTCGGCAGACCGGACGGAGCTAGGGGGGCCCAGGAGCCCGCGACCACGAAGTCGACCCACACCGACACACGGGGAACGCGCGTGGGCATTCTGGCGTGGAGGCGCCGGTGGCTGGTGGTGTTAACTGCTGGTTCTCTTCTCGGCGAAGAAATCGGTCAGCAGGGATGCGCATTCGGTTTCCAGGACTCCGGACTCGACCTCCACGAAATGGTTCAGGCGTTCATCCTGCGGGATGTTGTAGAGCGACCACACGCCTCCACCCTTGAGATCGGCAGCTCCGTAGATGATTCGATCGATGCGGGCCCAGACCGCTGCCATCGCACACATCGGACAAGGTTCGAGCGTGACGACGAGGGTGTGACCGTCGAGCCTCCACGTGCCGAGCTCCCTCGATCGGCGTGCGATTACGAGCATTTCGGCATGCGCAGTGGCGTCACCGGTCTCCTCACGACGATTGCGGTCACGCGCGACGATGGTTCCATCGGAGTCGACGAGGACCGCTCCGACGGGTAGATCACCGTGGCCGGGTGCAAGTGACGCCTCTGCGAGCGCTTCGGTCATCCAAGCGTCTCTGTTCGGTTTGGTGGTTGTCATCCTTACAATTCTGCCATCTCGGAGGGGTCGCATAGTCTGGCCTAGTGCGCACGCCTGGAAAGCGTGTATGCGGAAACGCATCGAGGGTTCAAATCCCTCTCCCTCCGCTCGATGCGTCAGGCGTTCCGGCGCACAGGCGCGTGGGCGCTTAGGCGCCGATTGATCGACCCACGATCTGAGATCTGGGATCTCCGCCAGGTGGGTTCAAATCCCTCTCCCTCCGCTCCATGTGATACGGCGTATTGGCGCGTGGGCGCTTAGGCGCCGATTGATCGACCCACGATCCGAGACCTGAGATCTGGAATCAGGAACCAGGGTTCGGGGATCGATCTCGAGTAGCCGTGCACCCCGCCGTCGAACGATCCGTCCGTGGTGCTTTCCGATGAGTGGACTCCGTCGAAGCGACCCTGCCGTACCCGGAGCAGGTCGCTTAGGGCTGCTTCCTTTCGGACCTGACCCGGTTCACGATGCTCCGCCACAACAGGACTTCGTCATCAACATCAACTCGACCGGTGCGACCCACGGGCTTTGCGCCCTCGGGCGGGTAGTCGGCTCCGCGTGAAGAGGATTTCGGATTCAGGGCACCCCTAGTACCCCGCCTAGCACGGTCATGGGAAGGTAGCAGCGGCCAAGTCGTAGGTACCGGCCGCTGCTCGGCGATCAGAATCCTGGGTCAGGACTTCTCCAAGAGGGCGGCCCATACGAACCCCATCGGACCGAGGCGCCATGTGTCGACCAACTCCAGTTCTCCGCCGGCGAGCATCGTCTCTGGAGGTGGGTGCTTGTCGAGCGAATGGTGGAGATAGGTGTACTCCTCGCGCGCACCGATCGACATGCCCGCGATCGGCAGAACGACTGCGGTCCCTGCCGAATGCAGTCGTCGCTTGAATCCACCCTCGGGTCGACCAAGGTCGATGATGCCCGCCATACCGCCGGGTCGAAGGACGCGATGGATCTCTGCCATGGTCGCATCTACGGAATCGAGGTTGCGAAAGACATAGGCGGAGAAGACGGCGTCGAACGTAGCGTCGGCGAAAGGGAGCGCCTCACCCACGGCGACGACTCTGTCCCCTGCGTGGTTGAGTGCGAGCATCTCGGGCGCCGGGTCGACGGCGACGATGCGTCTCGGTTCGAGGATCTCGTTGACAGCACCAGTGCCAGCACCGAGGTCGAGAACGGTGCCTTTGGGAAGCCGAGAAACGACCGTGTCCCGCCACTTCTGATCCTGCCCGAGTGAAAGGATCGAGTTGAGCCGGTCGTAGCGGTCCGCGATGTCGCTGAAGACCTTGCCGTTACTCATCGGGGGGCGATGCGGTCGAAGCCCGTGTAGGGACGAAGGGCCTCGGGGATCAACACCGAACCATCGGCCTGCTGATGGTTCTCCACGATCGAGATCAAGGTCCGTCCGACCGCGACAGCCGTCCCGTTCAGGGTGTTGACCAGTTCGTTTCCACCCTCTGTTCGGTACCGGATGCGGAGACGTCGCGCCTGATAGTCGGTCGTATTCGATGTCGACGTCACTTCCCGGTACCGCTCCTGGGAGGGGAACCAAGCTTCGATGTCATACTTCTTCGCTGCGGACGATCCGAGGTCGCCGGCAGCCACGTTCACGACTCTGTACGGCAGATCGAGGCCGGCGAGGATCTCTTCCTCCCGA